>CACYSI010000040.1 GCA_902776975.1 uncultured Ruminococcus sp. | reverse complement strand
TCCTCCCCTATCGGCTCATTCCCGAGCTGATACAGGGAGGATATTCTTATTGATATTATTTTGGCAGAAACTGATCAACTCTCAAACGCTCATAGCTTCGTCGATCGCGCTGATAAAGTCTTGCATAAAATGTTCTCTGGTTGGTTCATCCACCTCGAGGAGCGAAAGGTAAGGGTTGAGATCCTCGAGCTCGACCAACAGCAATCTACCGTCCTTTGTTCGGCAGGCATCCACGCGCTGGATACCTCTTTTGATCGTGTTCCACTCGATGAACCGCTTTGCGAAGGCGATATCGTCCTCGGTATACGGATACGCTTTCAGCTCCCAGCGTTTGGTTTTGTCGGGCGCGTACAGAGCGTACTCGAATTTGTCGTTGATAAAATAGAAGGACACCTCATATTCAAGATCGACCGCGGGTTGGATCAGCGTAGTTCCGTCGGTCGGCTGACGACTTTCAAGCTCAGCTTTGGTCAGGAATTCCAGACCGATCGAGTCCGCGCCGTCCTTCGGCTTGATGACATAGCGATCGGTCTCAGGCAGGATCGAAAAGTCATCCATGGTATCGACCGTCGGGATCACGGGATAGTTCTGTCGGGTCAGCTCCAGCAGGTACTGTTTGCCCCTCATATCCGCCTTGCCGTTGAATGTGTTAAAGGTGTTGAGCCCACTTTCTTTCACCCTCTGCACGAACGAATCGTAGGTCTCCCTGAATCCGCTCACGCCGCCCGTGTTTCTGAATACAATCAGATCGGCGTCCTTTTCAAAGCCCTCGCTGCACTTCGGGTGACACAGTGCAATGTCATATCGATCTTTGAGGTGAGAGGTGATATAAATATCTTCCTCGCAGTAGTTCCTTCCCTTTGCCTGATATGCTAAATCCGTAAGGTATAAAATCTTCTTCATGTTGCCGTTCCTTTCTTCGATACTTTTATCTTAACACACAAAACAAAAACTGTCTACATAGCTGTTTCGTATCAACACAAAAACAACTTTGCTTCTACGTTCAGCTATGGTGACTGTAATACGCAAAACGAAACCTCTCTCGGCAGGCGCTGAAAAGCACTTTTTCTGGAGAGGACTTTTTGACCGCAACAGTCATCGACACGATTAGTCAATGTCTGTTTTCTTTTTTCAAGTTTTAGCTTAACCAACTGAGAACAGATCAGGTTTTGGTGATATGTTTATGACCGCACTTAGGAACAACTCCTATGACAGTGAAAAGTTAGAGTAAAAACTGATCAAATCCCGTTACTTCCATGATCTCCTTCACGCTTTCGGTCGTTCCCACCAACTTAAACTGATCCTTATCATCCAGAGCTTTATACATGATAAGAAGCACCCTAAGTCCTGCAGACGAAATATAAGACATCTTCTCTATATGAAGCTCTATCGCTTTCACTCCGTCTGCCTTTTGGTATTGCTCCAAAAGCTGAGGAGCGGTGATGGTATCCACGCGACCTTCTATCCGAGCGGTGAACTTACCGTCCGCAAACTCGGACTCAAAGTGAAAAGGAAAATCCTGAACGGTATTCTGATCGCTGTTCTCCTTTACGGTCAGCTCCCAAAAAATCATACCGCGGAACACATCCCGAACCCTTGCGTCCTCAGCACTCATCGGAGCAAGAACGCCGAAATGATCGGGAAGATAATCGCCCATACCGATCTCTTTGACTTCAAAACCCATTTCCCCGATGAAGGTCTTGATCTCCTCATCTGTTCCTTTAAAGATAATGTTATCATTGAACTTGACGTCAGCCGTAGTACCGGCGGCTTTTTCCGTAATGGCGGTGTATAGCGCCACCATCCCCGGATCGTTGTCCAGAACAGCGGAAGCGATCAAAGAATCGTGAGTGTAGTAAGTACGATCCACAATGATCCAGCTGCCGCCGTGCATCTGTAGGATACGGCGGATATTGGAGAAGACCTCTTCCAGCTCCTGCTGTGTAAAGTACATCAAAAGCCCCTCTGTGGTTATCAGAAGTTCCTTCTTTTCACCCTCCAGCGGAGCTGCCATAGAGTCATAGTTGGTGGCGTCCACCGCAGCGTAATGAATGTTTTTATCATCGCCGATGATCTTGGCGGTGGCGGGATCGATGTCGTCTGTGACCGCAGGGAGGTCAAAGCCATAGTAGACCCTTCCCTGACGTGACATCTTGATGCCGCGCGCGGTATATCCGCAGGGGAGGTCTACCACGATCCTGTCGGAGAAGGACTTGATTAGATTGTTTACGATCTGAAATCGGGAATCAGTCAAGACTGTGTAAACGGGAAACAGCCGCTTCACCTTCTCTGCCAGCTCCGCAGGAACCCGCTTGTTGTCCTTTTGATCGGCGAATCCTCCGAATCCCAAAGCTCCAATAAGCTGTCGGGAGTCTTCATCACCTGTGGCAGCATGTAACTGGACGCAGGATTTTGCGGTATTGAATACCGGATTGACTATTTCTCTTAATTCTTGTACATTGTCCATCGTTATCGTTCCTTTCTTCATCAATTAATTATCGTAATCAACGATTATATTCATTATACAAAACGTCGGAAAAATAGCAAGTGTTTTTTCATCCACGAACAATGATAAAACGAAGAGGAATCTTGCCAATCGAATAAGGGTGTATTCTTTAAAAGATCCTGATAGAATCATGCCGCATGCTTTCGTTTTAGGGTAGCGAGATAAACCACTTTCGATAAACAGATATAGATCCCAATTTACTACAACAAAACGCTGATTGCGGTGCAGTCAGCGTTTTTCTTTCAGCTTATTCAGTTAGTCCCGAAAAATCAAATCATCTTTACAGCTTCCCGTTCGAGTACATCAAACCTCTCGATCCCCATATCGGCACAGGTAACGTCCAAACCGTTTTCACCGCACACCTTGCAGAACGCTCTGACGATATCATCGTCCTCAAACGACTGTACGACCGAAACCGTCAGCGCGTCGCCGACAGAGTTCACGCCGAACACGATCGGTGAGGTGAGCGCGGGGATATATAGCTCCATATCGCCGACCCACGGCTTCATGCTCTCGGTGATCTCTAAAGGCCCTACATTAGTGACGAGGAAACCTAAGCTTTGGCGCACGGCTCTCTTTTCTATCATACAGTCGGGCTTGTCGGCAAATATCTCGTCAAGAGGCATCTCACGTTGTTTCAGACCTATTTCCGATCGTTCGCTGATGATCCTCAGAGCGTTTTGCGTCGTATTGTTCTGCGAGATCATTCCCTTCATCACCGCGGCTGTCTGTGCGAGCGGAAGACCCTGCATCTCGGGGGTGTAAAAGGTCAGAAGCCAACCGGAAAAATTGTGCATCGAAACACTCGGCATCAGCCGTCTGAAGTTTGATGTCACGCTGTTTATGAGCAGCTTGCCCTCAAGATCGTAGGCGGTCTGAAAAGCTTTGCATACGATAGCGTTGATCAGACCTGTCACGGACGATCCGCATCGGCGGGCATAATCCGCCGTCTGCTCAGCCGACATCGACAGCTTGAAGCGTTTGAACTCGTATCTCCCCGCCTCATCCCAGTATTCGACCGGGAGGGCAAACAGTTTTACATCGCCCGTCTGCGGTCGCTCAGAACTTACGCTGCGATCATAATTATTCAGGTATGACAGCTCGTCCTCTGCCGCTGCGTCATACTCTGATTCAAGCAGTCTGATATCTCCGTCAGCTGTCACGGGCTTGCCGCACTCTTTCAGATAATAATACAACAGCGTCTTGACAAATTCGGTAACACCGTATCCGTCTGTGATGCCGTGATGAACACTGAGCTTGAGCATCTTGCCGTCGCAGGAAACACAGTACGGGAAGCCGTTAAGCTCGCTTGAGCCGAGCTTTCTTTTTTCATCGCCGATCTGCAAAACGGGTTTCTCATCCGAAAACTCGTATACAAGACCTTTTCCGTCGCTCGCGAGGACAGAGTGGAAATTCGGATATCGCAAAGCCGCTTTCTCGAGCGCCGTCTGCATCAGCGCGGTGTCGATATCCTCCGTCAGCGCGACTCTTACTACGATATTCAGCGTTTCATCTCCGTTTGAATGGACAAAATGTCCGATCCCTTCCATATCGATTTGTCTCATAATAGGTACAACCTCCGTAGTTTACATAACTATCGGTCATTGGATCTTTCGCGCGACCAATCTCTTTAATTTAAAACAAATCCGAACATAGACATAGTTCATTATATCATAATTATGATACGATAAAAACAGATCATCCCTTACGTTTAAAGATCCGGTCACCGAGCTTGAAGATCATCGGGTACACGCCGATGGTCACGAAAATGATCACGCAGTAGCGTACCGCGCGCACCGCGTAGGACGCCATGGTAGCGGAGTCGAGGAACTCCTTACTGAACGGGAGCTTAGACAGAGTGCTCAAGCCGAAGTATACGCCTACGCCGAGCACCGGTCGAAGAACACATCGCAGGACATTGCGCGTATTCTCAAATTTGACAAATCTGTTTTCGAATTCTACAGCGACGATAAAACCGATCAGGATACCGAAGGCGGTGTAGTAATCGGCGCTCCTGCAATAGAACCATCCCGGAAGGGCGATCAGCACCAGTAATCCGTAAAAGACCCAACGGTTTTTGATCGCGCGCTGCAACGCGGGGACGAGAAAAACAACGATCAGACCAAGCGCCCAGCCGCAGATAACATCCGTCGGATAATGCACACCGACGCAAAAGCGTGAGATACCCACCAGCAGAGGAGCGATGACGCCGATGATCATCAGGACCCTGTTCTTTTTATAGAGACCGAGAGAGGTATACAGAGTCACGCCGTTCGTCGAGTGACCGCTCGGAAATGAAAAGCCCTGCGCCGAGATATCATAGATGTCGGCGCCCTTTTCAACGGGCTTGAGGCATTTGATGCCGGAGTGATCAAAGTACGGTCTGCGCCTGACAAAAATGTTCTTGATCATGGGGTTGACGGTGATGCCCACCAGCACGTTCAGTCCGACATATTTGCCGAATTCTTTTTCCCAACACCAGTACAAAAAGCCAAGCACAGCGACGCACACCAGCTGCTCTCCCATTTCGCTGAACACGGACGCGACAGCCGTGCCGACAGAGCCGAGCCATGACTGGATCCACTGCATCAGCGCGACTTCCCATTCAAAATAAAACGTATTTCCCATAATCCTTACTCCTTTTCCTGATAATATCCATACTTTGATTTTTGATTTCAAAATAATACTTCTGCCTCATTATACTACAAACCGATGTATAATTGCCACTATTTTTTTATTTCTCCATATATTTAATAAATCTTTAAAACGAAGTTGCCATTCTGCCTCGCTCGTGGTATGATAAGGCTACCGGAATGACGAAAGAAGGAGTTTATGATGGCGCTGATAACTGACCGGATAAGCAACAGCAAAAGCAACCGTACGGCGATCGTCGACCTGTGGAAGTTCATCGCCGCGGTGATGATCATGATCCACCACCTGTACTATCTCTCGCCTGCCTTTGAGGGAAAAGATTATCCGGGGTATTTTGCGTGGATCTATGTCGAATTCTTCTTTATACTCACAGGATATTTTACATATCGGCATTTTGCGAGGCTGGACAGAGAGGAGAATATCGTCAAGTCGTCGCTGTCATATACATGGCGCAAGTTCAAGCCCTTTCTCCCCTATACTACGATAGCTGTCACCCTGCAATATCTGCTGTCGGCGCCGTACACCGCTCTGCTGCAGGGGAGCTACAGAAAATTCATCTACAGCTTCGCGGATTATCCGCTCGAGGTGATGCTGCTCGGTGAGGCGCGCGTTTCACAACAGCGGCTGGTGCCGATCTGGTTTCTCTCGGCGATGCTGATCGTCTTTCCGCTGATCGGTCTGCTCTCACAGCTGAAAAACAAATATCTGATCCTGCTGATATCGGGAGTTTATCCGCTATTTTACTACGGCAGGGTACAGCTCGGCAACCGCGTTTGGCCCGACGATATGTTAAGGGCGCTTGCGGGGCTGCTGCTGGGAGTGTTTCTCTGTGTGCTGTGCGACCTGATCCGCGAAAAGCAGCTGATACCGCAGAGCAAAACCGCGACAAAGCTGCTGACGGCGACAGAGCTCGTATGTATGCTGCTCGCTTTTATATTCATCATACGCGCGGACAAAAGCCTGTGGCGCGTGATAATCCTGCTGTTTGCCGCGGGGCTGAGCATCATGCTCTCGGGGCGCAGTATGACCGCAAGACTGCAAAGCCCGTTGATCACTTATCTGGGCAAGCTGTCGATGCCGATGTTCATCTGGCAGTGGGTTATGGCAACAGTAGTGATCCGACTGGGTCAGCTCGTAACTCTGCCGACCGGCGTCAGCGTAGCGCTATACTTTGCCGGCACGCTGATCATCTCAGTCGTCTCTTATCAGATCATTGAATCACTGAGAAAAAAGAGTAAACGAACAGTATAAGGAGTGATATTTTGAATAAGCTCAAAAAACTGACAGCGATAGTCTTAGCCGTAATGCTTTTAGCGCTCACCGCGGGCTGCGGCGGAACGGAGCAGAACACAGCTGATAACGCTGTTACCTCAGCTCAAAATACCGATAGTATCCGGCCGACGCAAGCAAGCGAGAAAGCCGCTGAAACATCATATACGATGTCGGATATCAAAAAGCTGGAGAATACCGAGAACTTCGCTAAAAATACGCTTGAGCATATTTTTGACGGCACGATCAACGGCAAGGGCAAGGCTACGGGGTATCACTACACCAAGGTATCCGACAGCAAAGGAAAGATCATCGACGGTACACGATCGGAAACAGACGAAAACGGCGTGTTCACCGGCAAGGTCGAGGTGAGCGGTATCAAGAAAAACGGATTCAGCTCATTTTATCCCGAGAGTTGGACGCCGCAGCAGGTAGTAGACGCGATAAACACCGCCTATAAGGACGCGACAGCCAATCCGAGCAATCCGAAAGGCTCGCTTTGGATCGGTTACTGCGGCGATCTGGAGATAGATATGTATCTCGACTCAAACAAAAGGATAACTACCGCTTTCCCTGTATATGAAGGAGACTGACTATGAACTACGAGATCAAGATAACCGAGCATAAGCATCCTGTCCCGTATGTGGTTTTTGAGGACAAAAGCTACGACCTGATGGGCGAGTTCCTGCTTGCCGAAAGGAGCTTCAGACGCGAGATACTTTCGCTGACGAACGACGTAGATCTGGGAATGACCGAATCCGAGTGTTTTTCGGGAAACGCGTTCACGCTCGAAATAAACAAAGATACCTGCAAGATAACTAACGATAACGACAACAGAGAGCTTGAGGTTACGATCAAGGACTTCAAAGCCGTACTGCTCGATTATATCTATGCTCTGCGTGAGATAAAGGTAAAAGAAAAGATGGCGTCGCTCAAGCACGACCACGAGCACCATCATCACTGAGAGTACGTCTTGACGAATCTCTCAGTCAAAGAATATATAAAAACGACCTGTCAGGCAAGACGCATCGTCACCTGACAGGTTTTACTTTTCTCATAAAACTATGATAAATGTTACACAGCCTCACGCCGTTTTATACATCGCTATCCTGAATAAGCGGACAACTACAAATGATAACAGCTATTTGACGATCAAGTCTTCTAAACTCTTATCTTTGTTCAAGACATTGAGGTCTATATATCTTTCTCCGCCTGTATACCCCTGCAGCTCGCCTCTGTTGAGATACTGCCAGATATACCAGTCATCCTTATAGTTCCAGCTCAACGGAGTGTATAAACTGGATATCCACTTTTTGTACTCGTCAAACTCACCTTTGAGATACTTTTTGTAAATATCTGCCCCGGTATAGATCATCGGCTTTACGCCGTATTCTTTTTCTATAGTTTCAAGCCAGACTCTAAGCTCTCGTATGACGTCTTCTTTAGCGGGCGGGTTTTTCTCTTTGTCGCCGTAATACTCAATATCGACTGCCGGCAGCAGTCTGCCTTTAATATCCGTGCCTACGGTCTTGATAAAGTTTTCCGCCTGAGTTTTTCCCTCACTGTCGAAAGAGAAGAAATGATACGCTCCCGACAACAGTCCTGCTTTGGAGGCGTTCGCCCAATTCTCTGTGAACCTGTCATCCCGCGCGCTGCTGCCCTCAGTGGCTTTGATATAAATGAATCTAATATTCTGCTCTTTGAGCTTATTCATATCTATATCAGCCTGATAAGATGAAACGTCAACGCCTATAGTGCTGTTTTTCTCGTTCACGAACCATCTGTTGATAAAGATAGTTTTAGTTTTTGCCAGCACAAATACTGATGAAAAAGCTATCGCAACTACCAAAACAAGCACAACCAATGTGATTATCAGCCTTTTTATTCCTTTTTTCATTTTCTTCTCCCCTGCCGATTTTGAATACTTCTTTTGCAATTATATCATTTCAGCTTAGATTTGTCTATCGGTTAAATACTATTCAGACGATGATAAAGGACCGCGCTGTTTGAACGCGGTCCCCATAATAGCTATGCTTCAGATCTCAGAGCATATGATCCCGGAGATTACTTTCTCGCTGTCATGTCGTAGACGAATACTTCGCTGATCTCATGATCGTAGCCATCGTAGAAGCCCTTGGGCATACCCAGCACGATACGCGCGCCGCGGTTGTAGAGCAGCAGGAGCTGGTTTTTTGCATGGTCAAAGGTCAGACCCTCGATCTCGCCCTGGAGAGTGACGTCGTCAAAGGTGCGCTCCAGCGTTACGATACAGTCGGTAGCGCCCTCTTCTATCTTGGTGCGATAGAGATGGTCGGGCTCCTTGTCGTCAGCCGTACCGTCATCAGCGGTCATGTAGAAATAACCGTCATAGTAGGCTATGCCCTGCAGCCACTGGGGAGGCATCTGCATATGCACCTTGCCCTGATACTTGCCGGTCTTGAGGTCGTAGCCGTACAGATAGCGTCCGCTCTCTTCGCCTACCCATGAGCACATCCATACGGTGCTGTTGTCGGGATTGACAGCTATACCGGAGCACTCGAGCTGACCGCTCTCAGCCTCAAAGGGGAAGGTACGCTTGAGCTCCAGTGTATCGCCGTCGTATACAGCTACCTGGATGTTCTTGCCTACGCCGTCCATAAAGTACTCGGCGCCGATGTACAGCTCGTTGTTGTAAACGTCGATATCGGCGATATGGTTGACCTCGATATCGTAGCCCTTGAAGGGCTCGGCGTTCAGCTTGAGCAGGTTCCAGTCCTTGTCGTACTTTGCCAGAGTGGTCGAGCCGCTGACCCAGTAGTAGTCGCCCTCGCTGCAGACGCCCTGTCTGCCGTTCACCTCATGGGAGCCGTTAAGCTTGTACTGATACTTGGGCAGCATGACCGATGTGTTGTCCTCGGGTCTGGCTGATGTGACAGCTTCATCCTTGGTCGCTTCGGTTGACTCGGTCGCTGTGTTCTTTGCAGCGCCGCACGCGGTGAGCATCAGGATCATCGCTGCCATGACGAGTAATAATACTTTTTTCATTTTTGTTCCTCCGTTTCTTTGGATTTGATATCGTAAACCTATCCGGTTTTTCCGATCATTGTGTATATTCAGCGCGTTGATAAGCGCGCCTGCTGATATTACGTCATTCATCATTCAGGATCAAAGCCGCCAACAAAGCGATGAAGCTTTTAAGATCTATTCATGGTTTTTCTAGTTTTCGGCAGTCAGACCTTACCCTTGCCGAAGTATCTGACTTTGAAACCCAACTCTTCCTGAAGCACGATGATAAGCGGTATGCCGAGAAGTATAGGGAAGACGGTGGAGTTGATCATGATCGTCGTGATCAACAGTTGCAGATCGACATCGGGATATGAGAGCGCCACGGCGGGCGCGATAATGCCCGCGGTGATCACCGCGGCAACGGCTACCACCGCGATATGTATGAGGATATTTTTGATGCTTCTCATATCAAGCGATCTGCGGGACAGCCTGCACCAAAAGATATAATAGCAGAACGGGCCGAGAAAGTTAGCCGCGAAGCCCGCTATCGACGACCATCTGAGGCTGTCGCTCACGATATCCGTGATTAGGTTGCCTACGGCAAAGGCTAAGCATCCCGGGATACCGAAGAAGATACCGTACACAGGCTGCAGCATGGAGACGGGGCGTATATCGGTGAAGCCCGGTATGATCTCCATGACCTTAAAGGGGATCGAAACGATCAGATATACCGCTACAAGTATAAAGAACAATAAAAAACTGTTGAGCGGTTGTTTTTTATCAGCGTTCACAGGCGTTTCACCGCCTTTTTTCTGAAGTCTATGATCTCAGACAGGTTGCCGAGAACTATGAACGCCGCTCCGATGAGCATAAAAACATCAGGAGTGACGGGCGTCACTATATCGGCGGGCATAGTCATGCCCCATATGAGTGAGAAGATGATCTCCATCGAATATATGATGGTTGCGGCAGCCGGGGTCGCGTTTCTCTGAGCGAATATGTTGAGAGTCTGCGCGAACATGACGATAAAGTACGCGTGTATGAACAGACTCGCGATGATCTGTGAATTCCACTCGATCGCGGCAAAGGTAGCGGGCTGCATAAAAAACCAAATGCCAAAACTGATGATACCGACAAAGAGCGCTATCATGGCGGATATCGAGACAGGGTCATATTCACGGGCGGCGTCATTGAGCCGGATGATATAATACGCGCGTATGATGCAGCCTCCGATAAGCACCAGGAGACCCGGGATGCTGATCTTACCGAGCTTTCCGAGATAAGATACAACGATACCTATGAGAACAAGCCCGGCCGATATCCAAGTCTTTTTGCCGACGCTCTGTCTTTTCATCATCAGTATAACGGGCAGGATAACGACGGTCATGGATATGGTGAACGCGCCTGTGGAAACGTCGAACTCCTTAAGCCCGTACTGATACAGAACATTGTATCCGCAGTTGAGTACCGACAGCAGTATTCCTGTCAACAGTATTTTTTTGCCGCCTTTTTTGAGAGCCGCTATGATCCGCTTAAAAAAGCAAAGGAACAAGAGCGCGGCTCCGATGAGGCTTGTGATAGCGGTAGTTGCGAACGGAACGACGCTGTTCGGTATACACGCGAATATGATGACCTCTGTAGACCACAGCAGAGTCACACATAAAAGGCAGATATTTGCCTGTAGTTTATTCATCCGTTTATATCTTCCCCTTTGGGTATGTTTTATTCCTTGTTTTTCAGAATAGTCCTTTGATAGTTGATGTCCGACTGATCAGAACTGTTTTCTCAAATACTCAGACGATACGGGAAAATCAAAATATGTATCGGGATAAGGCTCGTCCTCTAACGTAAAGTGCCACCACTCGCAGTCTATGGGAGCAAAGCCGTTGCGGAGCATAACGCGTCTGAGAAGCATACGATTCTCATACTGCTCATCGGTTACGCCGCGATAATCGGGGTGGGAAACCTCGCTGAAAAGATCGAAGGGGCTGCCCATATCGAGCTCTTTGCCCGTCTGCATATCAAGCAGCGTGAGATCTACGGTACTGCCTCGGCTGTGGGACGACTCGGTAGCTATATAACCTTTTGAAAAAAGCTCCTGCTTTTGCAGCTCGGGATAAAAATACGGCTTCATACGGATATCCTGATCCTCTATCCCCCACAGGACGAAGTGCTTTACGGCTCGCGCGGGACGATAGGCGTCAAACACCTTGAACCTGTAGCCGTGGACCATCATCTCGTTGCTTGCGGATCTCAGCGCTCGCGCCGCCTCCTTAGTCAGCAGCGCGCAAGGCTCTTCGTACCCGTCTATACGGTCGCCTATGAAATTATAGGTCGAATAATACCGTATCTCCTGGATGATGCCGGGCACCTGATCCGCGAGCAGGACAAAGCCCGACGGATTATGTATTACTTCTGATCTGTAATCCTTCATAGTACCTCTCTTCCGCTACGATCAATACTGACTTCCGCAACAGATGCCAAAGGGCTTGATTAGAAATCGGTATAAGTCCGAATATATCATAAATATGTATTATAATAACAAATTGTTCGGGATTTGTCTATGCTTGTTCAATAAAAATACAGAAAAAAGCATGACCGCCCGTACTGAGGGTGGTCATGCTAAAAACATTATACTTTGTTTAGCATACAGCGTATCGGTCTTACAGGCTCGCTACCATGCTCTTGACTATCTTTGCGCAGCGCTCAGCCGCCTTAGCCTCAAAGACCTTATACTCTACGATCTCGGTCTCATCGGGCTTATCGGAAATGGCGCGGATGATGACAAAGGGCTTGTTGTTGAGATAGCACGCCTGAGCTATGGCGGCGCCCTCCATCTCGCAGCACATACCGCCGAAGTCGGCGATTATCTTTTCCTTCTGCTCCTTTTTGTTGATGAACTGATCGCCTGAGCAGACCCTGCCCTCAAATACGCGGATATCGTCGGCGGACTCACGCACAGCCTTGACTGCCGCAGCGCGCAGAGCTTCGTCAGCCGGAAAAGCATACTGACCGGTATAGGGTATCTCGCCCTTCTTAAAGCCGATAGCCTCAACATCATAATCATGCTGTACGGCGTCGGTAGATACCACGATATCGCCTATATCTATCTGATTATCCAGTGAGCCCGCGACGCCTGTGTTGATGATCGCGGTGCAGTTGAAGTCGTTGATGAGCGTATGAGCGCATATACCTGCGTTGACCTTGCCCATACCGCATTTTACAATAACTACGTCTTTATCTTTAAGAGTTCCTTCGCAAAACTCCATCTCGGCGATCTTGGTCGTTTTTGTGATTTTTGCGGCTTCTTTAAGGGATTTGACCTCGGCGTCCATAGCGCCGATGATGCCTATCTTCTCCTTCGGGGCTGAGTTGTTTGAGCATCCGGCAAGCAAGGCGCCTGAAATAACGGCAACCGCGATAACGGCAGCGATACCTTTAATTGTTTTTCCCATTTTAAACACCTACTGTCAATATTGATTATATACTAATTATACCAAAGCCGCGAAACTTGTCAACCTGTCAACTGCGTTTTAACATACAGCGGATATATCGCGTTTATGAAAATCAATCAAATCCATACGCTCAAAAACCATTATTTTTCCTCCTCGCAAATGAAAAAGTCACTTTCATCATCCCGATATATCCCTAAAGATCTTGCCGATATCGTCTGCTATACAGACGGACTGCGCGGCGATCTCTTCGGGGCAGTCAGCCTCACCGAAGTTAAGACAGGCATAGGTCGCTCTGCCGTTATCGAGCGTCATCTGCCAGAACGGATATTTGATGATGACAGGGGTGTTGCCGCCGACTCCCAGCTCAAGATACAGCACATGATCCTTCTCGTGCTTTTTGAGAAAGTCATAGTAAGCGGCAGAGGCTCTGTGCCAGCCCTCGTCCTCGACAAAACTGTCATCTGAGCGCAGGTTCATCACCACATCGCTGTCGTCATCGGGACATTTGGGTATAAGCTCAGTGGGTATACGCATAGCGATATCCTTATCCTCGGGCACAGTGAACACACCGCTTTCATCCCGTACAAAGCCCTGAGCCTCCATAGCCTTGTACACCCACTCTTCGTTATCATAGGTCTTTTGCAGCTTTCGGTTGACAGACTGGAACAAGCCGTAATCGCCCTGAGTATAAAACAGACGGCTCTTGTCAAAGCCCGCGCGCTGGAATTGATGATCTACGTTGGTCGTGATGACAAAATAGTTCTTGTCTTTCACAAGCTCCAGCAGCTCGCCGTAAACAGGCTTCGGAGGGTCGATATAGCGGTTGAAATATATATGTCTCGCCCACCATGCCCAGCGCGTCTCGGCGTCGAGGAAGGGATAAAACCCGCCTGAGTACATATCTCTTATACCGAAGCGGCTTTTGAAATCGAAGAAGTAACGCTCAAAGCGCTCGCCTCTGTAGGTAAGTCCGGCGGATGTAGACAAGCCCGCTCCCGCGCCGATTACTATCGCGTCGGCGGTATCGAGCTCTTGTCTGAGTCTGTCGAGCTGTTCCGCGCGGGCGCCGATATCGTAAGAGACGCGGGTGTATGAGTTAAGAGCGCCGAGTCCCTTGCGTATGGTCTCCTGATAGCCGTTAGGCAGATAATCATATTTTTTCATCATGTATTAAGCTCCTTTGTGTCAAATGCCATGGGGCTGACTTCTACGTTATCTCCGTGTATAAGCTCCGTCAGTTCATCACAGCCCGAAAACACCCATGAATATATCTTCTTCAAGCCCTTACCGCAAACTACCTTTTTCAGATCCTTACAATCCTTAAAAGCAAACGGCGGCAGGGTCACGAGCTTATCGGGCAGGGTTATCTCCTCGATGCCGCAGCGTACAAAGGTATACCCCCACAGGCACTCGAGCTGAGAGGGCAGTTCGACAGATCTAAGGTTCTCGCATCCGTCAAAAACAAATTCTCCGATATCCGTCACCGTATCGGGGATAGATACGGAGGTGATCTCCTTATGACCGCTGAACAGCTTGTCGCCTATGACGGATATCACACCGCCGCCGCAGCTGTCGGGTATCCTGACGTCGGCTTCATCGCCGCTGTAGCCCACCACGGCGTAAGTGCCGTTTTCATTAGGTTTAAATACAAAATCCTGCATATCAGTTACCTGCCCCGATCTCTCTGCGAATGTCGTCGATTATATCGCTGAGCCTGATCTTTTTCATCTCGTTTTCCATAGCGGTCTGGACCTGTCTGAGGCGCTCATCTGTCGCGGCGTGGATATTGCGGCCAACGGGACAATCGGGATTAGGATGCTCGTGAAAGTGGAACAGTCCCTCGTCCTTGACGCTGTCTACAGCCTCATATATATCGTAAAAGGTGATATCGCTGAGAGGCTTTGCGAGAGTGACGCCGCTCGCGCCCTGACGACTGTTGATGATGCCCGCTTCTTTAAGCTGAGAGAGCACGCCGCGTACTATCACGGGATTGACGTTTGTACTGCCCGCGATGATGTTGCTGGTGACCTTCATATCCCTGTTGCACTCTATCAACGCGATACTGTGGACAGCTATGGTAAACCTGCTTGTGATCTGCATGAATCTTCCTCTTTTATCAATTGATACTTATAATATATCATATTACAAGCCGTTCATCAAGAAGATATTGGGCGGATCATCATTTCGACCCGCCCGCGCCTGTTCGCGTAATGGCGAAAGAACCTGTGTTATTCGCTGACTACGGATATACGCTGCTTGATATGGTCGCCGCTCTCGATCTCGTCAACCATGGCGATAGCGTAGTCGGCATAGCTGATGACGCTCTCTCCCTTAGAGTTGAGCTTGAGCTCCTCGCCCGCAAGGATATATTTGCCCGTACGCTCACCGTCTGCCTGAAAATCTCCGGCGGGGCTTATGTATGTCCAGTTGACGTCATCATACTCTCTGAGTAAGTCGAGAGCGATCTGATGGTTTTTGACAACAGGCACAGCCTCTTCCGGGAAGGGAGTGACGTCAAATACTGTCTTGGTGTGCTCAGAGTCAACAAACAAGCTGCCCGCGCCGCCTACCACAACAAGGCGTGTGTCCTTGTCCTTAAGCAAGTCGGCAAGATGCTTAGCCGCGTCCGGGATAATGTGTACCGTATCCGGAGTCCACGCTCCCGCAGCGTCTACCACTGCGTCAAAGCCCATGAGATCCTCTTCTACGATATCAAAAATATCTTTGACGACCGTATGCTGCGCCGCAGTCTTGTTTTCATCTCTTACAAAAGCGGTAACATCCATACCGCGATCTACGGCTTCTTGAACGATGAGTTTTCCTGCTTTTCCGTTTGCTGCTGCTACTGCGATTTTCATGTTGATATCCTCCTGAAAAGTTTTTTTTGCTGCAAGGGGAAGTTGATCACCTTGTGCTTGTAATATAACACATTACAAGTTACTTGTCAATAGTTTTATTACAACTTTTTAAATCTTTTCTCTCCCCTACCCGATATGACTCTCACCGACTGCGGTCACTGTGTAATACTAATTTCAATTAAAACGCTTAAACAAGATATTTGCGGAAAATTTCGCAGAGCAAGGCGGAGATCGCAGGCAGGCTTGAGGTGTTGTCCAAATC
>CACYSI010000039.1 GCA_902776975.1 uncultured Ruminococcus sp. | reverse complement strand
CTCAGTTACAGCGGTAGGCTCGGTGGGAACTGTAGGCTCGGTAGCTACGGTAGGCTCGGTAGGAGTCGGAGCGTCTATCAGCACATAGTCGATACCGTTATCTTCAGCGTACTGATGCGCATATGAATCTGTGTAGCAGTAGAAAACAACATCGGGACAATCGTCAAACGCGGTCAGATCGATCGATGTAACAGACGCGGGAATCCAGACATAGCTCAGGCTGTCACAATCGGCGAAAGCAAAGCTCTCGATAGTCTGCAGACCGTCGGCAAGATAGACCTCACTCAGCGCGTCGCAGTCATAGAAGCACTGAGAAGAAATGCGGGTAGACATAGCGTTGTAATACAACGCTTGCAGGCTGTCGCAATTCTGAAAAGCTCCGGTAGCTACATTTGTCAGCTGAGGCGGGATGTTGAGTTCACCGCTCACCGAAGAGTTTTTGAAAGCACCGACGCCGATGCGGGTCAAGTAGCTGGCATGGCTGAGTTCGACAGTCGTCAGGTCGGTTCTGCCGAGAAAGCAGCTGTTGCGAATCTCTTTGATCTTATATACATCGAGCTTCTCGGGCAGGTCTAGCTCGCCTTCGCCGTCCCAATCATAAATAGATACATTCTGGTAGCCGAGCAGCGTGTAGGTGTAGTCACCGTTGGTATATATCGTCTCGGCAAAAAATGTAGATGCGCAACCGAGAGCAATCAGCATAACCAAGATAAGACAAAAAACTGTTATAGTAAATTTTTTCATGTTTTTCACCCTAATACAGACACAGGCGGTAGCTATGTACCGCCTGCGCATATAATTTACAATTATTGTTGCTTACATAGCAAACGGATCCTCATCGGGGGCGTATCTTTCCACCAGTGCCGGGTGCTACAGTTTCAGCAGGATCACTGAGTGCAAGGACATCTGCGGACAAAGAATATTTTATCAGCTCCAACTCAGGAGAAGAATAGGTACTCTTTTTATTCATATCAATCATCCCTTTCTGTTATTCGCTGTAGTTCTGTGTAGCAACGAAGTTCATGGAGAAGTAAGCAGGATCATTTACCGCAACGTTACCATTGCTGACTTTGATGTAAGCCCAAGCTCTGTATACAAAGTTATCCATAGTGCTGTTAGTGTTGAAAGTGATAGAGTGTGTATCAACTTTCTGACCGTACTGGGAATAAACAGCTATGTTCTGCTCGGTATAGTTCCTGTTGTTGAGCTCACCATTATCCCAAACCAGCTTTGTGCAGTTAGAGGGTAATGTACCGCCGCTCTTCAGGCCGTTTACTATAGCGGTCTTATTCTCTGTACCGGAATTAGCTGCTTTATAGCTATCCATATCGGTTACGGTGCTGTCACCTACAACCCAAGCGTCGCCGGCGGAGTTCTTGACTCTCTCAAGCACCATACCGATCTCAGCCTTTGAAGGGTCGATATACTCTTCTTCGCCGAGTCTGTAGCTGAAGATAAAGTCGTTATAGATCTTATCGGCAGCTACGTCAGAGGTAGTCGCAGTCGAATATGTGGACTGTCCGTTGGTGTTCCACTGGTTACGGGTGCTCTCGAGATAGAGAACCGAACAGCTCAGCTCGGTATTTGCATCATTTGCATGCACGTTTCTCCAGTACTCAGCCTCTGTTGATGTATAGACGGCTTCTACATAGCTGTCGGCATAGAAGCGGTAGTTGAGGTCAGGATAGTAGATCCTGGAAATCACAGAAGCTGCAGCCTGCTCACTATCGTTATCAGCCAGACGCTTGATCTCCCAATACTTGAAGTAATAGGTGGTGGATCCGCTTTGAAGTGTGTCGGGAGCGGTGAGGAAGTTGTTGCCTGTATGGTTAACATCAGTAGGATCCGTAACCTTTTCGACCTTAGTCTGAGCACCGGGCTGAGTATCAGTCGCTCCGATAGTTACGAACTCGTCATATTTAGCCTTTAGTGTGAATGGAGCAACATTCGTGCTGTAAGTGGTATTCTGCGCATTATACTTCTTATATCCGGTAGGTGCGGAAGCATAATAGTTGTAAGGCAGCTTGATCTTTACGTCATAAACAGGCGTATAGTCGGTAGCGCTGAAGTTCGCGGTAGCGGTAAGGAGATGCGAGCCAGCGGTGTAACCCTTAGTGATATTGCCGGTGATCTTGAGAGTCTTCATGAAGTTGCTCTCAAAGGGAGCTCTCGACTTTACAAACTCATCGCTTACGTTATGGCTGCTGTCAACATACTCAGCATAATGATCCTCGGTGATCTCACCTCTGGTGACATACTTCTTAGGTGCTCCGCCTCTGTCGTTGAAGTTGTAGGTGAACTCATAGTAGTGAGGTGTAGCGTCGATCTTAGAAACGTAATCAAGCTCAGTAATATTCAAGCTTGTGCCTTCGGTATTGTAAACATCATGATCGGTAAATCTCAACGTTCTTGAAACAGCAAGACCGTCCGTTTCGCTGGGTAAGGTAGAGGTAGTGGTATTAGTATCATAGCTGCTGATCTGATCATCAACGCTGATTGACTGTACTTTACCGTCATTCTGAGGTGCTGCTGTGAGAGTTACATCAATATTCTTTGGCGAAGTAGCCCAGCTTACATTGATCTCAGCGTTAGCTACACCGTTTACATAGTTTACTGTCTGAGTTACGTTGTTATACTTAACAGTCATTGTAGCCTCGCCGGTACCAGTGCTGGCAGGATCAAGCTTATGGGTGATAACCAGAGAGTTGGTAACAACAGGAACATAACGCGCTATCAGATGATAGTTAGCCGTAGCTTTGATAGTACCCACGTTAGTAGAACCCGATACGTGCTCATATGTATCATCATACTGAATATACCAGCCGGAGAAAGCGTATTTATTGTCTGTACCGCTCTCGGTAGCTGTAAAGTTCCATGACGCATTGGCGCTGATCAAAGGACTGTTAGATGTTATTTTGTTAGTTGAACTTGCATAAGAATCAGAATCAAAGGCAGCAGTTGCTTTTGTCGTTGTGCCGAGACCGGCATTGCTGACCGTATCAGCTACCCACTTACCTGTGGATCTGTTATAATACTCGATGCCGATGGTAGAGGTGACTTTATCGGCAGCGTGAGTGTAGAACCACTTGCCGTCTACACGATACGCGCCCTCACCGGTAGATACATGACGTGTATCCTGAGTATCCTTCTCGTATGTGATATATACGAGCTTGTTGTTATAGGTAGCGGCTTTGAGAGCCTTATAAACCTCGTTGTAGCTGCTGTTAGCGTCGGTATAAGAGCCTACGCCGGGTACGCTGCGGTTCGCGGACGGATATGAAACCTGAGACTGCATGCCGGCGGAATCGTTACCGGGAAGGTTGAGCAGTGAAGGCGGAATACCGTATCTGCCGCCGGCCTTAGTGAGCAGCTGACCGTTACCGTTATAGATCTTCCACATCGTACCGTAGTCACCGGCTATGTTAGCGTTGTAACCGGTAGATACGACAAAAATAGCTTTGTCTGCTGCAAAGTCAGCCTGAGCTGAAGCCCCGGGCGTAACAGACTGAACGGCGGACCAATCGCCGAAGATGTTTACGGGTCGGTTATGACGATCCAGCATCAGCTCCCAGCCGTTATTGGAGGTAATTGCTGAGATTTGGCTTTGTGTGAGGTTACCGGTGCTGTTGGCGAACTGACCGCTGTTGCCGCCGCCGTAGGTGTAGCGGTTGTAGGTCTTGGTCTCTTCTTTGATACGGAAGAAGATCGCGTTGGGGTGCTCACCGTTGACTATACGCTCCGCCCAGATCTTGTGGAAGTCGTCATAGTCGTAGGTCTGCATATGGTCCTTATCGTTATTGATGTCGCCCGCAGCCGTATCCCAACCGTAAACAAGGTTGCGGTGGACGTGGTCAGCGTAACCGTTAGATATTGTAACGCCCTTGATAACGGTGGACGCGACAGAACTATAGATCGGGTTAGTATAGATCGGAACCTCGATAGACATCTGACCGCCGACGTTGACGATCGGCTGACCGGGATAAACGCCGAAGGTGTTCTGGTAACCGGAGAGGTTACCGTAGAAGGGGTATACATAAGGAGTGTTGCCCCACTTAGCCGCTACGTCGCTGTAGCCCTCGAGGTAGAAGGTAACTGTGTCAGTCTTGTCCCTGAGATAATAGATCGGGGTGATCTCGATAACGGGATTGTCGTTTACATCCTTGAGCATGCCCTCTGTATCTGAGGGGAGAGTGTAAGTAAACGTGCACACGCCGGTATCGGTGGGGGTATCTGATTCGGCGTTAACGCCTACGGTGTCAGTACCCTTCTTATAGGTGATACCGTTTACGCACCAACCTGCTATATAGTACTTGGTGCGCCAGCTGTTATAGTTGTTGATAGTAGTAGTGATCTTAATGGTCCTGCCCACGGCGATATTAGCGGACTCAAATTCGCTGTCGTTGGCGTAAGCAGAGGCGTTATTGATATCACATACGGTAGTTGTCTTACCTGAGATAGCAGAACCGTCGCCGTAGGTCATCGTTGTTTTTGCGATAGCTGCATAGTTATAGAGATACTTTGTGGTGCCATCGATGGTTATACCCTCAAGACCGGTAGCGCCGGCGCCTTTCTTCAGCGCGGTATGGTTGCTTGTTTTTTCATTATCCCAGTTGATGGGAGCCGCGCCGTCCTTAGCGTAGACGACGATAGTGCCGCCGGAGCTGATTACCCATGAAAGGGTCCTTGCGGTCGGATTCCATGTAAAGGTAATGTTCTTACCGTTAGCGCCGCTGGTGATACCCCACTTGTTATCGGCTGTGGGTTTACCGTCTGTAGTGGGGGATGCAGCATCACCGTTCGCGGCAGGATGGGTAGTGGGGTGGTAAGTTTCGCCGCCGTTAGTAGTAACCGTAAGATACTGTGCAGCTGAAGTAGATGCGAGAGTATAGGTGTAGCTGGTACCAGAGCCGGTCAGCTGATAAGAAGTACCGGAGTAGTCAGTACCGTTGATATAACCGGTGAGGTAGTAGTAGGTAGTAGTCGCGGTTTTGGTAACCCATACTTTATTAGAGTTCACCCATATCTTATAGTTATATCCTGATGCGGCAGTAAACTTAAATGCTTTGCTATTTTTTGTTGTAGTCGCGCTGTATTTTTTCGCGTCTGTACTGCCATCATAGGGAGCATTAGTACCCATCGTCAAAAGGTCAAAGTCAACATCTGTATTATTCTCAGGCCACGGATAGTACTCTGTACCGTTCACGATGCATCTGAAATATTTATCTGTACCGTCGCCGGTTACGCTATAATAATAATTAGAACCGGACGCGGTCATATCGGCAGTCGAAGACCATTCTGTAGGTATGAAACTACCCTTGATCTGAGCGGATGCTGCAGAATAACCGGTAAACCAAAGCCAGCCGCTACTGTTAATATAAATCGTAACAGTACCGCCGTTCTCGTTCCATTTCATGTTAGAGTCTTCATTATAATTCAGCTGCTCGGATGTGCTGTGAGTAACGTTCTCGCCAGTAGTCATAGGCACATTACTATTAGTCAAGAAATGGAACTCGTCATTTTTATTGAATGTAACGGTTATTTTATACTTTTTATTATTATAGTCATCATAACCGTCTTCGGTCAACGCTGTACCGGTCCAGTTAGTAGAACCGTTGTAGGTACCAACGATAGCGAAATAATCATAACCTGTCTCTGCAATATCCGCGTCTCTGCCGGTGTCCGCAAGGTCGGAATCCGCCTTCTTCGCCAAAGGCGCTTCGTCCTCGGCTGCGGCGTCTGCCTTGTCATCTGCAGCGGCAGCATCGGCGGGGACGTCTACAGAGGCGCCTGCCTTGGCTGCGTCGAGCAGTACGGACGCGCCGTTGCCCTCGGCGGCGATAGCGCTGAACACGCTGCCGGAGCCGATAGCTGTCAGAAGCATAACAAGACCGAGCACGATAGCGAGGGTACGAGTACCCATACCGTACTTGCCTATGCCGCTGACATTGGTTTTTGTTCGATTAGTTTCATTTTTCATACAAAGATTCCTCCCTTAAGAGTTTTGTTTTTGCGATCTATGTAAATCTGTATGAGTACAGAATTGATGCCGGGGTGGGAATTAGGAATTAGGAATGAGGAATTAGGAATTTCGGGAAACGCCGACACGCGTGTCTGCGTTTTGGATTGATATATAGGGCGTGGAGTTGTGTCATTCTGAGCGAAGTCGAAGAATCTTGCTGCAGAAGCCCATGATGAAGATCCCTCGACAAGCTCGGGATGACAACGTTTTTGATTTGTTGTTAGCGCAGTGACGGGTCGAGGCTATCTTTTCTAATTGAGACTATAGGCTTCTGATAACTCCGACCTAAGCGTCCGATTATTAAACTATATTCACAAAAATGAATATTATTATGCATATTTACCGTTGATCAGAGCGGTGTGCTTTTACTGCATTTTTATCGAAAAACAATTGGATTTTTAACCGATTTCGGCTACTTGTAAAACTTGGCAAATCTACCATATTTATGCAAATTATGCATGCTTAAAACGGCAATTTTGTGTAATCGTTCTGTTATATTTCTGTAACCGAATTATAACCTTTGTAAAAGAGCTGTCATATTTATGCGGATCCGGTGAGATCCGAGCCGATAAATTTCTCTTGCAAAATATGCTCAGATAATATATAATTTTGTTGATAAGCATACAGTTGATTGATAATTATATGGAAGGTGCTTTTATGAAGATCAAAAGTGATTTTGTGATGAAGAAGATCGCCGGCTCAAATGTGGTGGTTCCTGTGCGTACGAGAGCTGTCGATTTCTCCGGTATCATCAAGCTGTCCGAGAGCGGCGCTTATCTCTGGGAGATACTCACCGAGGGCGCCGAGAGGGATGAGCTGGTGGCTAAGCTCCTCGATAAGTATGAGGTGGATGAGGCTACGGCTTCGGCAGATGTAGATCGCTTTATCGCTAAGCTCAAAGAGGCTGATCTCCTTGATTGAGCGTCTTTCTAACGATGAGTTCGTCGCGTTGTTGGAGGATACCTTCGGCAGGGGACAGGAGCTGATCTTCACTCCGTCGGGTACGAGTATGCTGCCCTTGCTTGACGGCAAGCGGGATAAGGTCACCTTTTCGCCTAAGCCCGAGCGTGTTCGCAAGTATGATGTTCTGTTCTATCGCAGACCGTCTACCGGTCAGCTGGTGCTGCACAGACTCGTGAGCTTTGATAAGAGCGGAGGGTATATCTTCTCGGGTGACGGTCAGTATTACTTTGAGTACGGTATCGTGTACGATGATATCTTGGCGATAATGAGCGCCTTTACCCGCAAGGGCAGGCAGCACAGCGTAGACGACCTTTCATATCGCGTATATATCCGATTTATGATGATGCGCAAGCTCCTGCGTATTGCCGCGTCAAAGGCACGCCGCATGATCAAGAAGAAGTGATTTGAGCATTAAAGCTGATTATGGGTCAGTTTAGTCTGACTTTGTCTGAAAAAGGAGATCAATATGGCTTTGTACCGTATATCCGATTTGAATATTTCGATCAAGACTAATTCGCCTACCTTAGCCGAGAGCATCAAGCGCTACGAGGTCACATATCAGGCTGAGCCTAACGTGACTCTTGAGATGTCCGATGACAGGCTGATAGACCTTATGGAAGAGAACGAGGGCGTGACCGCCGACGTCATAGAGTCTACATACATGGCTACTCTGTACTGCTGGGCGCTGTTTGACTACAACGGCTTTCCGATACGCGCTGTAGGTGTGGAGCATGACGGAGTCTGCACTCTGTTTGCCGCTCCCGATGACGAGTCTGTCGACCTATTGACCGTGATCCCGGAGGACAAGGCGTTTGTATACAACTTTCCCGGTATAAGGATGCAGGACGACGACTACTATGTCTTTGATACGCCCTTCGGCTTGAATGGCAACAGATCAAAGACCGGCAGAAAGCTGAAGCTCAGCTCTATAGTGTTTGTTGATTCAGCGCGTTTTGACTCGCTCAGAGAGATAGAGGCAAAGGACTTTGTGCCGCTGTTCATGCACGCCGTGGCTGAGAATATCCGCAACGAGCGTACCAAGCATACTCTGTTTGTGCTGGAGCGCGTCATGCACAGGGTCAAGTTCTTCGGCGTCAGAGATGTCAATGACTTTGATTTTATTTTGGAGAGAGTTTAATAGTGTCGGATAAAAGAAAAAGCGCCTTGAGCTGGATAGTGCAAAGCTCAAGGCCTCAGTTTATCAACATAATAATACTGGCTGTGGTGTACGCGGTGAACGCCTTTATCGGCGTATATAACACCGAGTATGCGCGCGACCTGGTAGACGCGGCAGTCAAGGGCGTGAACGGCGGCTCTCTCGACGAGGTCATCCGCTACGCCATGCTGTATTTCGGCGTAACCGTAGTGCAGGTGCTCACCATCGTGCTCGCCAAGAACTTTGCCTTTAAGGTCAGCGCTAAGCTGGATATGAGCATCAAGTCAAAGCTCTTCCATGATATGCTGCAAAAGGATTATTCGGAGATATCCGGTTATCACTCCGGAGAGCTGATGAACCGACTCACAAACGACGTGGGTGTGGTCACCTCCGCGGTAGTGTCGATAGTTCCTAACTTTGTATTCTATGTAGTCAAGATCGTGGGTATATTCTATATCCTGATAAGTATAGATATCATATTTGCGCTGGTATTCATCATCGGCGGCGCGGTGGTGTTCTTTGTCGCCTCGCTGTTCAAGCCGGTCACCAAAAGGCTCCACAAGGATGTCCAGTCTAAGGACGGCATGGTTAGATCTTTCATGCAGGAGGGTCTGGAGTCCATGCTGATGATAAAGACCTTCGGCGCTCAGGATAAGATGAGAGACTCCGCCTATAAGCTGCAGGAGAGCAGCTACAGCGCTCAGCGCAAGCGCAATATTTATTCGATCATAACAGGTACGAGTATGACTGCGCTGTTTTCATTTGCCTTTGTATGGGGGCTTGGATGGGGAGCTTATCAGCTGTTTTTGGGCGCGATATCATACGGCGTACTGATGCAGATAACCTCTCTGATAAGTCAGATACGCTCTCCGATACAGGGTATGTCTAATATTTTTCCGACCTACTTCAACGCTCTCGCCTCCGCCGAGAGGATACTCGAGATCGAGAACATAGCGGATGAAGCCGAAGTCAACGCCGACGCGGATATCTCACATATTTATGATGATATGGACAGCATTTGTTTTAAAGATATCAGCTTCGCCTTTGACAGAGACTCTGTGCTCGAGGATACCTCCCTCGAGGTCAAAAAGGGCGAGTTCATCGCCGTGACCGGTATATCGGGCATCGGCAAAAGCACTTTGATGAAGCTGCTGCTGAGCGTTTATCAGCCGCTTAAGGGCAGGATATATATCCGTACTTCAAAGGATGAGTACAAGGTCGATAAAAGTATGCGAAAGCTCTTTTCGTATGTTCCTCAGGGCAACTTCCTGCTCTCGGGAACTCTGAGAGAAAACATCGCTTTTGTAGCTCCCGACTCTACCGAAGAAGATATCATGGACGCCGCTCGTGTAGCCTGCGCGTACGACTTCATCAGCGAGCTGCCTCAGGGACTCGATACGGTCATCTCCGAGCGCGGGGGAGGACTCAGCGAGGGACAGGTACAGCGTGTGGCTATAGCCAGAGCGCTGCTTACAGAGGCTCCCGTGATACTGCTCGATGAGGCTACATCGGCGCTTGACGAGGCTACTGAGGCTCAGCTCCTGCATAATCTCAGAGAGCTGAAAAACAAGACCTGTATCATAATCTCACATAAAAAAGCCGCTTTATCTATCTGCGATAAGACGGTGACTATAGAAAACAAGAAGATAGTTTGTCATTGATCTAATATAAAAGGATAAGCAAAAGCCGACTCGATCGAGTCGGCTTTATCGTTATTGCTCTTTATCGTTTATTCGATAGCACAAGGTCATCAGACTGTCGCTCAGATGCACATTTTCAACTACGACGTCGCTGTATCTGCGCGCTATATCATAGTGGCTGAAGTTCCAGTAGTTGCGTATACCGAGCGAGTACAGCTTGTTGATGAGCTTCTCCACAGCGTCCTTCGGAAGGGCGAGAATAGCGGTGTCTACATGGTTTTTGCTTATATATCCGTCTATCTCGTCGTCTGACATCACTCGTATGCCTCTGAGCATTGCGCCCACGAGCTTGGGATCTTTCTCAAAGATCGCTGTCAGCTTAAAGCCCATTTGCTCAAAGTTGAGGTGGGTAGCTATGGCTCTGCCTAAGTTTCCCGCGCCGAGCAGGATGGTACCGCGGACGTTTTCGAGTCCGAGGATCCTGCCTATCTCGGCTCTGAGGTTCTTGACCGAGTAGCCGTAGCCCTGCTGACCGAAGCCGCCGAAACAGTTTAGATCCTGCCTGATCTGAGAGGCTGTCAGGCTCATTACCGAGGCGAGCTTTGTGGATGATATTTTGTCTGTGCCGTTAGCTTCAAGCTCCGTCAAAAAACGGTAGTAACGGGGCAGACGCTTGATGACCTGTATAGAAATGCCTTTGTTCATAAGACAATCTCCCGAATAGTAGGTAGTTGGTGATTTCTTGGGTGAATGATCGTATTATACCATAGCTGCCAGTCTGTCGTGTACGGCGTCGAGGAACTCCTCTGTGTTCACTTTCTTTTTGTTTTCGAGTGAGCTGAGCAGATAGAGGTCGCCTGTCATGACGCCGCTCTCGATAGTGTCGATGGTGGCTTTTTCGAGCTTATCGGCAAAAGCCGAGAGCTCCTCGATACCGTCGAGCTCGCCGCGCTTTCTCAGAGCGCCCGACCAAGCGAAGATCGTAGCTACGGAGTTTGTCGAAGTCTCTTCTCCCTTGAGGTGCTTGTAGTAATGGCGCTGTACCGTGCCGTGAGCAGCCTCGTACTCATATACTCCGGTGGGAGAGACCAGTACCGACGTCATCATAGCGAGTGAGCCGAAAGCTGTGGCGATCATATCGCTCATCACGTCGCCGTCATAGTTCTTGCAAGCCCAGATGTAGCCGCCCTCTGAGCGTATAACGCGGGCTACGGCGTCGTCGATGAGGGTGTAGAAGTACTCGATACCCGCCTCTTCAAACTTAGCCTTGTACTCGTTCTCAAATATTTCCGCGAAAATATCCTTGAAGGTATGATCGTACTGCTTGCTGATAGTGTCCTTGGTAGCGAACCAGATGCTCAGCTTCTGATCCAGAGCGTAGTTGAAGCAGGCTCTCGCGAAAGAGCTGATAGAGCTGTTCAGATTGTGCATACCCTGGATGATACCGTCGCTCTTTTCAAAGTCAAAGATGGTCTGTCTTGTCTCGTTGCCGTCCTTGTCGGTCACGCACAGCTCAGCCTTGGAGCCCTGCTTGACCTTCATCTCGGTGTTTTTATATACGTCGCCGTAAGCGTGACGGGCTATGCAGATGGGCTTGGTCCATGTTGGTATATAGGGAGTGATGCCCTTGACGAGGATAGGAGCGCGGAAGACAGTGCCGTCG
Source organism: uncultured Ruminococcus sp. (assembly GCA_902776975.1). Classification (GTDB taxonomy): domain Bacteria; phylum Bacillota; class Clostridia; order Oscillospirales; family Acutalibacteraceae; genus Ruminococcoides. The sequence continues at coordinate 5,084 of CACYSI010000039.1, read as the reverse complement.
AGGATCGCTCTGATAGTGCCGTTGGGGCTCTTCCACATCTCTTTGAGATTGTACTCGTCCATACGGGCGGCGTTGGGGGTGATGGTAGCGCACTTTACCGCTACTCCGTACTTCTTTGTAGCCTCTGCCGAGTCTACCGTTATCTGATCGTTGGTTTCGTTGCGCTTTTCAAGACCGAGATCATAGTACTCGCTTTTGAGGTCGACAAAGGGGAGTATCAGCTTGTCCTTCAACATCTGCCAGATAACTCTGGTCATCTCGTCGCCGTCCATCTCTACGAGCGGCGTTTTCATCTGAATCTTAGCCATTTATATTTCCTCCGATCATTTAGACATTGTGTAGTTGAGCAGACCGCCCGCGAGGATGATGTCCTTCTGACGCTCGGTCAGTACGCAGTTTGCTTTGATAGTTACATTCTTGCTCTTGTTGATTATCTCGATAACGCTGCCGCTCGCGATCTGCTCACGGATGTTCTCGATAGCGAGGTTGTCGCCGAGCTCGATATTGTTGTAGTCGTTCTCATCGGCAAACTCGAGCGGGATGATACCCGCGTTGATGAGGTTAGCTCTGTGTATACGGGCGAAGCTCTTTACCAGCACAGCCTTGACGCCGAGATACAGCGGAGCGAGAGCGGCGTGCTCACGGGATGAGCCCTGACCGTAGTTCGAGCCGCCTACGATAACGGATGAGCCCAGCTCTTTGGCGCGCTTGGGGAACTCAGTATCGCATACCGTGAAGCAGTACTCGGAAATAGCGGGGATATTTGAGCGCAGGGGCAGGATCTTAGCGCCCGCGGGCATGATGTGATCGGTGGTGATATTGTCCTCGACCTTCAGTGAGCAGGTCGCCGAGATATCCTCAGGCAGAGCTGTTGTCTTGGGGAACTCCTTGATGTTGGGACCGCGCAGTACCTCGATCTTGTCCATCTCGTCGACCGACGCCGGCTCGATGACCATGTTATCGTTGATGAGGAAGTGCTCGGGCATATCTACCTTGTAGCCGTCCGCGAACTTTCTCGGGTCGGTCATAACGCCCGTCAGAGCCGATACTGCCGCTACCTCGGGAGATACCAGATAGATCTCGGCGTCCTTGGTTCCGCTTCTGCCTAAGAAGTTGCGGTTGAAGGTGCGCAGAGATACGCCCTTTGAGTTGGGCGACTGACCCATGCCGATACAGGGACCGCAAGCGCTCTCGAGTATTCTCGCTCCTGCGTCTATGAGATCGGACAAAGCGCCGTTCTGAGCCAGCATATTGAGCACCTGCTTTGAGCCGGGAGCTATAGCAAGAGATACGCCGTCCGCTACAGTCTTGCCCTTGAGTATATGAGCAACCTTCATCAGGTCGGCATAGCTTGAGTTTGTGCATGAGCCGATGCATACCTGATCGACTATCATTCCTTCAAGCTCCTCTACGCTCTTGACAGCGTCGGGGGAGTGGGGACAGGCAGCAAGTGGAGTGAGCTCGCTGAGGTTTATCACGATATACTCGTCATATACAGCGTCATCGTCAGCCTTGAGCTCTGTATACGCGTCGGCTCTGTTCTGAGCCTTAAGGAACTCGAGCGTATTTTCGTCTGAGGGGAAGATAGAGGTAGTAGCGCCCAGCTCTGCGCCCATGTTGGTGATGGTAGCTCTTTGCGGTACGCTCAGTGTCTTTATACCTTCGCCTGTATACTCGATTATTTTGCCGACGCCGCCCTTTACGGACATGATGCGCAGTACTTCTAAGATGATATCCTTAGCGGATACGTTCTCCTGCAGTTCGCCTTTAAGCTCTACGTTCACGATCTTGGGCATGGTGATGTAGTATTCGCCGCCGCCCATAGCTACGGCTACGTCCAGACCGCCCGCGCCGATAGCCAGCATACCGATACCGCCGCCTGTGGGGGTGTGTGAGTCTGAGCCTATCAGAGTCTTGCCGGGTATGCCGAAGCGCTCGAGGTGTACCTGATGGCAGATACCGTTACCCGGACGAGAGAAGTATATGCCGTGCTTCTTGCATACCGTCTGTATGAAGCGGTGATCGTCGGCGTTCTCAAAGCCTGTCTGTAAGGTGTTGTGGTCGATGTAAGCGACCGAGCGCTCTGTGCGTACTCTGTCGATGCCCATAGCCTCAAACTCGAGGTACGCCATAGTACCCGTAGCGTCCTGAGTGAGTGTCTGGTCGATGCGAATACCTATGTCGGTACCTTTTTTCATCTCGCCTGTTACGAGATGAGCTTTGATGATCTTTTCTGCTAAAGTTAATCCCATATTGACCTCCAATATATAAAAAGTATTTTTGTATCATGTAAGGCGGACAGAAGGTAGCGACCGTCAGTCCGCCGATCGGTCGATAGATACAGTTATTATACAACTTTTTTAAAATAAAGTAAAGCGATTTATTTTATGTGTTGAGTAAGCTGTGAGATTTTTACTAACTATAACCTTGAAAATGTATAATTATTGTTATTTACTATAAACTTCCAAAAAAGCGATTACAGTATGCGTAATATTATTACAAATCTATGTGTTTTTTTTACTTCTATGGTAAACTGTTGCGGAAGATTTACAGGAGGGTATGCTTGTGATCAGGATAAAACTATCTACGTTATTAGGCGAAAAACGTATCACGCAGGCGGAGCTTGCCCGAAAGACCGGTATCAGACCGGCTACGATAAACGAGATGTACCATGAGTTTTCTGTAAGGGTCAACCTTGAACATATCGACAAAATATGTGAGGTGCTCGACTGCGATATATCTGATCTGTTGGTTTATATACCTAACGCTGTTGATTGAAGAATACGGTCACGACAACAAATAATCAGCAGCACTGTTACAAATTATTATTTTGGGGGTATATTATGAAACTATCAAGAATGTATCATACAGCCAGATTGTTCATGATCCGCTCATATGCCAAACGCGCGGCGTATCTCAAAAAGCACAATTTATTGGGAGCGATAGGCGAGAACTGTAAGTGGGGAGCTCGTGTCCCTCTTTACTCCGAGCTTATCAAAGTCCATAATAATGTAACGGTTCACAAGTCAGTCGCTATTATGACTCATGATATGGTCAACGGCTTTTTGAAAAAAGTGAGACCCGACGTCGACTTCGGCGCCAGAGAGCGTATCGGCTGTATCGAGATAATGGATAATGTTTATATCGGTATCGGCGCCATGATAATGCCCGATGTAAGGATCAACAAGAACTGCTTTGTCTCCGCGGGCAGTGTGGTTACCTCCGATGTACCCGAGAACTCTGTCGTAGCGGGTAACCCCGCAAAGGTCATCGGACGTTTTGATTTGTTCGTAGCCTCCAGAGCTATGAACAAGGAGCATAACGTACCGTTTAAAAACCAGGCGCTTACTCCCGAGAGAGCAGCGGCAGAATGGGAGTATTTTGAGAGCATCAGGAAGGAAACAGCTGAGCAGAATACGTCCGCTGCATCCACGGTCAAAGTCTCTATACCGACAGATGATACTGCATTCAAGTCTGTAAGGGATAAAGTAGTCAAGACCCTGTCCGACAACATCAGCGGAGTTGACTTTGAGACAACTCAGAATCTCGTCACTAACAATATTTTTGATTCGCTGTCGCTTATCACTGTTGTAAATCTGCTTGAAGAGGAATTCTCCTGCAAGATACCGTTCCAAAAGGTAAATCCCGAGAATTTCAACAGCGCGGACAGTATGACAGCTATGATACTCAGCCTCGGCGGAGGCGAAGCCGCAGACGAAACCAAGACATCAGTCATATCAAAGGAAGATATCTTAGGCGAAACCATAAAGTATGATGAGGCCGAGACCTATAAGCCGATTGTACAGAGGATATTTGAACACGCTCTTGAAGAACCGGACGATACCGCTATTATCGTTGACGACAAGACTACCACCTACGGCGACCTTTCCGATATCATCTATTCTATCTGTAAATGGCTGATTTCAAAGGGCGTCAAAAAGGGCGATCATGTCGTTGTTCAGGCTTCTCACGAGGTCACCTGTCCTGCCTGCTGGTACGCTGTGCACCTCGCCGGCGGAGTTATGGTACCCGTTGAGAAGAGCGCTCCCGAATCTCGTATCCTTGAGATAGCGCGTGAGACTCAGTCGAGCTTTATCATCGCTCTTAATTCCAACAAGACTTCCGATATCCCGTGGGCGTCCTTTGAAGATGTATACGCCATCGAGCGCAAATACAAGTTTACAGATGATACTGTAGTCGAATATCCCGATATCGATCTGCCGTGTGAGATCATATTCACCACAGGTACGACAGGTAAATCAAAGGGCGTGCTGTTTACCCATAGGCAAAAGAGCTTGTATGTATCTATTGTAGCTCAAAATAACAAAATCAGAAAAGGCAACCGATATCTGCTGACTGCCCCGCTCAACCATGTAGGAGGTATCAGGGGTATCCATGTTCCTCTCGCTAACAGCGGCAGCGTGGTATTGATGGAGGGCATGAGCGATCTTGCCAAGTTCTTCTCAGCTATCGAGAAGCATCATGTCACCGCGCTGTTCCTGCCTCCGGCTTCTATAAGGATACTTATCTACAGGACCGGAGATGAGTTCGCTAAGTTCAAGGATCAGATAGATTTCATCACTACCAGCTCGGCTCCGTTGTTTGAGAGCGACTGTAACGGTATCAAAAAGCTCCTGCCTGATTCAAGACTTTACAATTCTTATCAATCATCCGAGGTTCCGGGAGGTACATCGTATAATTATAATGAGGTCGACTTCCGCCCCAATTGTGTCGGAAAGCCTATAAAAGGCGTTGAAGTCGCGCTCCTGACTGAGGACGGCAAGCTGACTGCAGAAGCCGGAGTCGAGGGTCAGATCTGCGCTAAGAGCGATATGACCATGAAAGAGTATTATAACGAGCCCGAGCTTACAAAGTCTGTCTATCACGACGGCTGGTTCGTTTCCAGCGATATCGGTACCTTTGATAAAGACGGTTATTTGTACTATGTCGGCAGAAAAGACGACGTCATCAACATCGGCGGATATAAGATAGCTCCTACCGACGTCGAGAACCTCGCCCTGCAGTCGGGATTGATACAGGAGTGTATCTGTATCGAAGATACCGACGAGTATGATGTAGCGTAT
>CACYSI010000038.1 GCA_902776975.1 uncultured Ruminococcus sp. | reverse complement strand
TGACACTAAGCCAATCGCTTCGCTCTTGGAGTGTTGTTGCATGGGTGTTGTTAGCCAAATCAAAGATTTGGACAACACCTCAAGCCTGCCTGCGATCTCTGCCTTGCTCTGCGAAATTTTCCGCAAATATCTTGTTTAAGCGTTTTAATTGAAATTAGTATAAGGGCTGACAGATCCATATAAAATCAATATAAGGAGAGAAAAGAACAATGACAAAAGCAAAGAAAATCGTATTGGCTATCGCCTGCGTTGTCATCGTCGGTCTGCTGATCTATGTAGCGGTATCCGGCGGCGCTCTTGGCACTCTCAAGTGTCAGGACTGCGACGGCACCGGCATAGTAGACGGCGTTGACTGCGAGACCTGCGGCGGCGAGGGCGCCGTGCGCGGCTCGGCATGGGCTCTGCTGCCTCCGATCATAGCTATCGGTCTGGCGCTGATCACCAAGGAGGTCTACTCATCGCTGGCTATCGGTATCGTAGTAGGCGGTCTGATGTACGCTAACTTTGACTTCCTCAAGGCTATGGACGCCATCACCTCCGACGGACTTATCTCTGCCGTCAGCGATACGGCGGGTATCTTCATCTTCCTCGTCGAGCTGGGTATCATAGTCGCGCTGATAAACAAGGCGGGAGGCTCGCGAGCCTTCGGTGCATGGGCGGCTAAGCACATCAAGACCCGTACCGGCGCTATGCTGGCTACCTTTGTGCTCGGCGTGCTCATCTTCATCGACGACTACTTCAACTGTCTGACAGTAGGCTCCGTCATGCGTCCCGTTACTGACGGCCACAAGATCTCGCGCGCTAAGCTCGCTTATCTCATCGACGCTACCGCCGCTCCCGTGTGTATGATCGCTCCGGTATCCTCATGGGCTGCCGCTGTCGCCTCATACGCCGAGGACGGTCAGGGACTCAAGCTGTTCATCACGGCTATCCCCTACAACTTCTATTCGCTGCTCACCTTCGTATTCATCATCGCTATCTGCGTTATGGGATTTGACTACGGCTCCATGGCTATGCATGAGTACAACGCTCAGTTCAAGGATGACCTCTACACCTCAGGCGAGAGAGTCGACACCGAGCTCGAGAACGAGGGCGTCAACCCCAACGGCAAGGTCATCGACCTCATCCTGCCCGTTATCGTGCTGATCGCAGTGTCCGTATTCGCTCTGGTATATAACGGCGGTATGCTCGAGAACGGCGGCGAATACTTTGGCGACTTTTTGGGATCATTCGGTAACACCGACGCTACCGTAGGTCTGCCGTGGGCAGGCGCTATCGCGCTGGTATTCACCATCATCTATCTGATGATCCGCAAGATCGTCACCTTCAAAGAGGCTATGGAGCAGGTACCCAAGGGCTTCTTCGCCATGGTTCCTCCCATCCTCATCCTCACCTTCGCTACAGCTCTTAAGAACATGACTACCCTGATGGGCGCTAAGTACTTTGTCGCCCATATGATGTCCGGCGCAGCTGCTTCTCTGCAGAACTTCCTGCCCGCTATCATCTTCCTCGTAGCCTGCCTGCTGGCGTTCGCTACAGGTACATCATGGGGCACCTTCGGTATACTCATCCCGATCGTGCTGTCTATCTTCCCGAGCGGCGAGCTGCAGGTCATCGGTATCTCGGCTTGTCTCGCGGGCGCTGTATGCGGCGACCACTGCTCGCCTATCTCCGATACTACTATCATGTCCTCGGCGGGCGCTCAGTGTAACCACATCAACCATGTATCTACTCAGTTGCCGTACGCCATAACCGTAGCCGGCGTATCCTTTGTCAGCTTCATTATCGCGGGCTTTGTACAGAGCTGGTACATCGCTCTGCCCGTAGGTATCCTGCTGATGATCGGCACTCTCTTCGTGCTCAAGTTCATCAACAAGAACAGCAAAAAGGCTGCCGAGAACAAAGCCTGATAATATTACCTAAAGTTCAAAAGCCCGCTGTGACTCAAATCACAGCGGGCTTTGTTGCACTTCTTTTATATTGTCTGTGTCACTCGCTTTAAGCCGTTATACCTACCTGCGTATATACCAGATAACCCACAGCGCAGAAGGCGGCTGTCAGTGCGTACATGATCCTGCCGAACCATAACGCGGCGGGCTTTTTGTTTTCTTTGAGCCTTTGCAGGGCGAGGGCGAGACCCATCGCGCACAGGGGGATCAGAGGCATACAGTAGCGGATGTTGAAGGTGCACGAGAAGGGATAGGCTATCGCGAACATATAGTAGCTGATGAGGTGTGTAGCGAATATCAGCGCGAAGTACGCTCTCTCAGATCCGTTTACAGCGGGGCTTTTCTTGATCATCATCACGATGAAGCAGACAAAGCTGACCGTGAACAGTATCACCGACAGCCAGAAGAGTATGGGCCCTGTCACGCTTATCTGCGGATAGTTCAGACTCGATATGCTGTTAGTGCCCTCGTCAAACATGGCCGTCTTGAACAGTCCTATAGTCGGGTTGTACTCGTCAAAGGGCGCGCCTATGAGCTTTATCGAGCCGTAGACGTAGCTGAGCTGACCGTTGCCGAAGCTCAGCAGTCGTTGAGCGAGGCTCATATCTCCCGAGTACATAGACATACTCTTGTCAAGCATGGGGACATATGTCAGCGGCAGCTTGAACAGTATCAGATTGCGCACCTGCCACCACAGTCCGAGCGGAGCGCATATCACCGCGAACAGCGCGTACTGTCCGATATATCTCAGCGGTTTTCTGATGTTCTTGATCAGCACGATCAAGAAGAACATCGCCACCGCGGGAGCTACCATCCAGCCCGAGAGCTTGGTCATCATGCCTAAACCAATGCACAGAGCGAGCGGTACTATGTTGCCGACTCTCGGCTCTCTGTACCATCTCAGCCCCCACATTATCGACGACATTACCATCAGCATCAGCAGCATATCGTTGTTGAACGAGCCGCCGAAGAGGATGAACGTCGGGTGAAAGCACATTATCGCCATGGCGACTATCAGCGGCATACCCTTGAGCTTTACGGGCCTGAATATCCTGTACGATACTATCATCGTCAGTGACGAGTACAGCATGGGCATCATCTGTGTAGCCTCGGCGGCTGTCGAGTGCGGCACTCCGAGAGCGCTCAGTACGCTCAGCAGACCCGCCATCAGCCAGTGGTGGAACGGCGGATGATAGTACTGCCAGTATGTGTAGCTTGTCAAGTCAAAATCGGGCAAAAAGCTCTTGTCCGGCAGTCTGAAGTTATGGGTGTTCCAGTATTCTATATAGCCTAAGTGTCCTGCGGTACCGCCCCAGGCGCCTACGTCGTGCTGACGGTCACCCGAGCCTGTGTACAGCACATACACAAAGCGTATCGTGATACCCAGCAGTATCAGCAGCATGATCATCGACGTATCGCTCAGCGCGCCCGATCTCTTCATCAGAAAAGCCGCGATAACAGCGATCGTCAGCGCGATCAGAGCGATAGCCAAGGCCTTTTGCGGTACAAATCCGATGATCAGCATGACAGCCGTCACCGACACCGGAGCGATACCGCACAGTATCAGTTTTTCGACAAGGCTCTTGCCGAGGTTGAAGCCGAATATCGCCGCTATAGAGGCGACAGCCGCGATAATGCCGAGATATATACAGCTGCCTGTGTTTATCTTAGCTCTGTCGGCATAGCCGAAGGGCAGCAGGATACCGCACAGCAATATCGTCAGCAGATACGGATGTCTGCGCATGAGGTTGAATAAGCCCTGAGGTGTGCGTTGTAGCTTGTTATTCATAAGCATCCTTCTTGTTTATACGTTGAAGCGGAAGAGAACTACGTCGCCGTCTTTCATCACATATTCTTTGCCCTCCGAGCGGACGAGACCCTTTTCCTTAGCTGCGGTCATGGAGCCGCACGCGATAAGATCGTCAAAGGCGATGACCTCGGCTCTGATGAAGCCGCGCTCAAAGTCCGTATGTATCTTACCTGCCGCCTGAGGAGCCTTGGTGCCGTTCTTGATAGTCCAGGCGCGCACCTCCGGCTTGCCCGCGGTGAGATATGAGATGAGACCTAACAGCGTATAGCACTCGCTTATCAGTCGGTCAAGACCGCTCTGCTCGAGTCCCAGATCGCTCAGGAACATTTCTTTCTCTTCTTTATCCATGCCTACTATCTCCGCCTCCATCTCGGCGCAGATAGGCAGCACGCCCGCGTTCTGCTCGGCGGCTATCTCGCGAACTCTCTTAAGGCGCTCGTTGCTCTCGATGCCGTTCGCAAAGTCATCCTCGCTCATATTGGCGGCAAAGATCACAGGCTTGTTGGTCAGCAGAGCTACCTCGCTCAGCAGAGCCTTCTCGTCATCGTCGCACTCTACGGCTCTCGCGGGCTTGCCCTCGTTCAGAGTATCGAGCACCCGCTTGAAAAAGTCTACCTGAGATTGGAATTTCTTATCGCCCTTGACCATCTTCTGAGCCTTGTCGATGCGGCGCTGTACCATCTCTACGTCGCTGAGTATCAGCTCGAGGTCGATGGTCTCGATATCTCTCGCGGGATCTACGCTGCCCTCTACATGGATGATGTCGTCGTTGTCAAAGCAGCGCACAACGTGCACTATAGCGTCGCACTCGCGGATATTGGACAGGAACTTGTTGCCCAGTCCCTCGCCCTTTGAGGCGCCCTTTACCAGGCCCGCTATATCGACGAACTCTATAGTGGCGGGTGTGTACTTGTCGGGGTCGTACATCTCGGCGAGCTTGTCGAGACGCTTGTCGGGTACGGCTACCACGCCCACATTAGGCTCTATGGTGCAGAAGGGGTAGTTCGCGCTCTGCGCGCCCGCGTTCGTGATAGCGTTGAACAGTGTTGACTTGCCTACGTTAGGCAGTCCGACTATACCTAATTTCATTTTATCTCACTTCTCCTTTGTTTGCGGAGTTGCGTCGGTTGTTCCGCAAAAAGCCATATTCTTATATATTATAACACAGCTTTACGCAAATCTCAATGTCAGGATCAAGAAAAATACCCTTTATTGGCTTTTTAGGCATCCAAGACTTCGTATATACAGCAAAACAGCCGCCTTTCGGCGACTGTTCTTATGCAGATTTGAATAAACTCAGTTATCCGCGAGCATATTTTTGCCGTTGCTCAGCAGCGACAGATACATGAAGAACTGTATGATCTGGAGCACCAGAGCTACTATCAGCAGGATACCGCAGGTTGCAGCCGTAGCGGGATTAGCGCCGAAGATCAAGGCGATGATGTCGGCGATGATCACCAGCACGTTGACTATGATGATGACCTTGAGCACATTTGAGCCCTTAGCGCTCACACTGCCGTCGTTGAGCTGATCGGCGAGCCTGATGATGCCTGTGATGATGAACACGGTTATCAGCAGGTTGCCTATAGATGTGATCAGATGGCTCAGACTCATCGAGCCGCCCGCTGCAGCTAAGTCAAGCACGGGTCCGCTCATCCCGGCGGCGCTGTTGGCTGATATGATAGCGGCTATCGCCAGAGCTATTATCTCACCCAGTATACATATCAGAGCGGACTTGAAGGATACCTCGTCACGCCCCGCCTGTACCAGTCCCACCAGCATCATTATTGCGCCTATGATTATCAGTATGCCCGCAGCAGCCAGAAAAATCATAACGGCGATAGCCGACGCGCCTGCTCCGGCGTTTGAATTATTTGCGGCAGACACAAATAACAGCAACGCGCATATGAGAGCCGCTGCCATGCAGATGATGGAGATCAGCTCGAGTATCTTTGCGGTGAAGATCTTTTTTACGCCTTTTGCGGCATTAGGATATTTCATGTTTTTCTCCTTTCCCTTATATTTTCATCCGCCGAACCGTCGGCAGGATGAACAACACTAAACGGATTATAACATATTTATCCCGAATATGCAATAAGATGGTTGTATATTATACCTTGCTAAATGCAGCGATCCCGCCTTTGTGAAGGCGGGATCGTATCTTGAGCTTTTTTATTATCCGTATACACCGAGTGAGCCGAGCAGCAGCGCGAAGAGCATCACCGGCGCTATATACTTGACCATGACTGTATACAGCCATTTTCTGCCGAAGCGCTCGCCGTTCTTCGTAGCCTCGTCTATGATGGTCTTGGGCTTGAGTATCCAGCCTATGAGTATACAGGTACCTATCGCCAGCACGGGCATCAGCACGTTGTTGGATACATAGTCCATGATATCGAGTATCTGACCTACCGTGCCGTTAGGCAGCTTGAATTTAAAGAACAGCACGTTATACCCGAGGCACACTACGGTGCTCAGCACCAGCGCGATGATACCCTCGGTCACGGTAGCTCTTTTGCGGGACATACCCTTGTCTATCATACCCGAGCATATAGCCTCCATGATAGATATACAGCTCGTCAGCGCCGCGAACAGCACCATGATGAAGAAGACCGCACCCAGTATATCGCCGGCTACTCCCATCTGGTCAAAGATCTTGGGCATAGCCACAAACATCAGTCCGGGACCTGCCGCCATGCCCTCTTTACCGAGAAAGACATATACGGCGGGGATGATCATAACGCCCGCGAGGAAGGCTACTACCGTGTCAAAGATCTCGATCTGATTTACAGACCTGATCAGGTTGTCCTTATCCTTGAAGTACGAGCCGTAGGTGACCATGATACCCATAGCTACGCTGATGCTGTAGAAGAGCTGTCCCATGGCGTCCATTATCACCATCATTACATCCTTGAAGCCTAAGCCGTCAAAGTTGGGTACCACATAGTACATCAGCCCCTGCATACCTGTCCTGCCGCCGCTTTCCTCGCTGCCCGTGAGCGTGAGCGAGTATACGGAGATACCTATGATGAGGACGAAGAGTATCGGCATGAGCACCTTAGAGATGTTCTCTATGCCCTTGTTCACTCCGCGGAAGATGACTACCGCCGTCATAAGCAAAAATACAAGGTTGTATACTATCGGCTCCGAGTAGCCTGTGATGAACTGATCGAAGAAGCCCTCAGCCGCCGTCTCTCCTCCGCGGCCGAAGATGAACATCATAGCGTACTTGAGCACCCAACCGCCTATCACGCAGTAGTACGGCATGATGATGAACGGCACTACGCTCGCCAGTCCGCCGAGCCAGCCCCAGCCTTTGCGCAGCTTGCCGTAAGCCGTCAGGCAGCTCTGCTTGGTCTTGCGTCCGATAGACACCTCTGTCATCAGCAGGGTAAAGCCGAACGTCAGCGCCAGTATGATGTAGATGAATAAGAACAGTCCGCCGCCGTCCTTAGCCGCGAGATACGGAAATCTCCAGATGTTGCCCAGACCTACGGCGCTGCCCGCTGCCGCGAGCACAAAGCCTACGGTACCCGAGAAAGAACTTCTCTTTTCCATTTCTATCCCCCAATTTATATTATAAAAATAGTCATTGCGATGGGCTTGACACTCATGTCGCCCCGTGGCAATCTCAACCGATGATAATAATCGGACGTGTTCTTTAGCATTTTACCATGAGCGGAAGATTTTTACAATGCAAATCGTTAAAATGAATAAACATTCAGTTTTATTCGGCTTTTTATACCTTAAGTGAAATAAAATGCCTTGTTTTCAGTCTTTTTTCGGTTATCAGTCGAACGTATTGTTTTAAGTGCTATTCTGTGATATAATAATCTAAATCTTCAAAGGGAGGCGCGGACTATGCGTAAGTATAAGAATATTCTTTCTGCGGCGCTGTTCGCGTCATTCATGTTTATACAGCTTATCATCCTGCGCATGGCTAATCAGGCCGGGCGGGGTTATCTGACCGATAGCGCTCAGGAGTGGGTCTACTGCTTCATACAGGTCGCCGTTATACTCGGCTTTCTTGTCCATGCGCTTGTACACAAGGCGCTCGGGGACAAACGAGTATATCGTGTGATTTATGCCGTTGATCTTGTTATATGCTCAGTCGGCGCGGCGGTGATGCTCTTCAGCTCAGAGAGCACCGCTTTGTATCTCGCCGTGACCGCTGTCACCGTATTCGCTTTAGGCTGCATAGGAGGGGCTGTGTATCTCAGGCTCGCCGTGTCTGCGTCGGGTCTGAGACTCGGGCTGTGTATCGGCTCGGGCTACGCGGCGGCGATAGCCCTGCAGTATGTCTTACAGCTCATGTGGGGAGCGGCTGTGCCGATAGCTCTCGCGCTTATTATTGCTTTCGTTTTGCTTTATGCTTTGATATTAAGACAGACCGCTGATGAAGATACGCAGGATGCTCAGCCCGCGGGAGTACCCGCGCTGACTCTCGTGTGCGCGATCATTATCACCGCGGCTCTGCTGATGTTCACGAGCTACTACAACAGCTACATCCATCATCTGCAGGTAGCCTCGGGCTATACGGACTATAACGTGTATAGCCTGCCTCGCCTGCTTATGATACCGGGTATATTGTTGTTCGGCTTTTTAGGCGACTTCAAAAAGGGCAGATATCTGCCTGTAGCGGCGCTGTGTATGGCGGTCATAGCGCTGCTCAACGCCGTTCTGATCGGCAGCGATACATATATACTCAATATGTGTCTGTACTATCTTGCGATAACAGCAGCCATCGCGTACTATCACCTGACCTTTCTGCGTATCGCGCCACATACCAAGCGCCCCGCTCTGTGGGCTGTTATGGGCAGGATGATCGACAGCGCTGTCGTTATCCTGCAGTTTATCGCGGGTTTCTCGCGGATGTCCGCCGTAGCTGTGCTCGTCATGGATATAGTTGTGTTGGCTGCAGTGATCGTAGCTATGGCTGTCAGCGGCGGCTTCAACCTATCGCCTGCTTCGGACAGTGAGCACGCTCTTGAAGAGACAGGATCAACTCAAGGCATGCCCGAGAGCGCACCGCCTACCGCCGACCCTCTGGATATCATAGGGGAGAGCTGCTATCTCACTCCGACCGAGCGCAGAGTTCTGCGCGAGCTTGTGCAGACAGACGACAAGCAGGATGTCATAGCGGCGAGCCTTAATATGTCGGTCAATACCCTCCGACATCATATCACATCTATATATAAGAAGACAGGCGTCCAGACCCGCGCGGCGCTGTGTAAGCTGACGGTCACAGGTGACCGCTGAACATATCCCCTCTATGAGGGGATTCTTTTTTTACCTTATAGGAAACTGCTCGTTTCCTATAAGGTAAAAAAGATTTATATGCCCTCCCGGTTTGTTGCTGCGCAACAACGGGAGATGGCTATGCGAAATGCGCGCGCTGTGCGATTTCTTGTGCCCAAAATCGCATGGCTAAGCCATATAGCAGGAATATGCTATACAAACAGCCGCGCCGTTTTGATATAATTTTCTTATATTAATGGGTATTAATATCGGTGATATGATGCTGAATAAGCTGTTGGAGATTTTTATGAGCCTTTATCGGCTTTCTCGATGATATGGGAGATCAGAAGCGCTATTCGCCCATAACCGATAACCAGTATGCCGACGGATATGTCGGCCGGATAGATAAAGATTGAACATAAGGAGTGTAAGCAAATGAAAAAAGCATTATCCGTTTTGTTGGCTGTTGTGATGATACTATCCGTATTCTCGATCCTGCCCTTGTCGGCGGGAGCGCTCACAAGGTACACCTACGGCGACTGGGAGTACGAGGTCTGGTCGGGCTACGACAGTCAGACCTACGAGAGCTATGAAGAGATCTGTATCACCAACTACACCGGCAGCGCCGAGTCCGTAACGATACCCAACACCATCGACGGCAAGCCCGTAAGATATCTGTACAATAATTATATCTTCGGAAATGTCGACACCGGCGATCAATCAGGGAGGCATTTTGCCAACCATGATAAGATGACTACGCTCTCTATCCCCGAGAACCTTAAATATATCGCCGGCTTTATGCTGATGGACTGCACCAAGCTCAGTACTGTAATTATCAGCTCAGGCAATAAGAACTTTGAGTACAGCAGCGGCGTTTTGTATATGAAGGACGGCGGCAAGACATGGGGCGACCATGTGCACTATCATGCCTCTGACGAGATAGCTGATGAGTACGGAGTAGTTTTTTGCAGGTTCAACAAGCTCAGCGTTGATATCCCCACTAAGGTCACTACCATCCATCAGTACGCCTTCTATAACCATGAGGAGCTCACCCACATCAACCTGCCTACCGGCAGGCTGAGTAAGATCGAGGACTACGCCTTCTACAACACGGGACTCACCGACGTCAAGATCCCCTACGGCGTAAAGTCGATAGGATACAGCGCGTTTATGTACTGTAAGGATATGCACGAGGTACAGTTCCCGACTACACTCGAAACAGTCGGCAGTCAGGCATTCCTTGAGACCGAAGTCAAGAACTTTTATCTTCCCGCCAAGACCACGGAGATAGGCAATCAGGCATTCGGCTACAGCGGAAACAGCAACGATATCTATGTAACCGGCAGCTCGCAGGCGGTCGCCGATTACAACAGAGACACCGGCAGCAGGTCACACGGTTCCGGCGGAAGCGGCAGCGGCGCGGTGATGTTCCTGCACGATCCCGACAGACCCGAGACACATTTTTATCTCGCCTCGGCGAGCGTCCCGCCCACCTGCACCACCTTCGGAGTAGAGGTCAAGGCTTGCTTCTGCGGATTCCTCTATTATGATCTGTCTACGCTCATCCCGCCCACGGGTCATAATATGAAAGAAAAGAAGACATATTCGACCTGCACGGAGCAGGGTTATACACTGCACTACTGTACAAACTGTAACTACAGCTACAAGACGGATTTCAAAAAGCTCGCCTCTCATTGGAAGGTCAATATCCCTGCCGTAGAGCCTACGGCTACTACCGCGGGCAGGACAGCGGGTCAGTACTGTCAGGACTGCGGTCAGGTATTTGTTCAGTCAAAGATCATCCCTCCCACAGGCTACGCGGGCAAGTTGGTCAATGATATCGACATCATCGCCGAGCCGGATGTTACCCCCAAGGTGCTTGTCGTCACAGACGAGGATAAGGTGGCGAGCATGACTCCGAGCGGTGATCAAATAGCCCGTATGGTATATGACATCAAGCTCGAGAAGGGCGAGACCGTAGTTCAGCCCGAGGGCGATGTCGTCTTAAAGATCCCCTGCGACGATCCCGACGCTCAGGTTTACCGTCAGGAAGAGGACGGCTCACTTACTAAGATGGACGCTTACTATGAAGATGGTCACATGATCTTCGTTACCGACCACTTCAGCCTTTACTCTGTCACAAGTCACGTTCCCGAGCGGTATAAGCTGTGGGTCAACAACGAGCAGTTCACCGAGGATCACCTCACCGTACAGTGCGGAGACGGCACCGCGACCTATGATCCTAAGGAGAACACCCTTACCCTTGACAACGCTCAGATCACACAGGGGGCGGAGATAGACGGCCTCGGTACGGGCATACTCACCTTCCTCGATGATGAACTGACTGTTATAGTGAACGGCGATTGTTCGATCACTGAGACGGGCGGCGACGGCATAGGCAGCTATGAGTTCGACGATGACTACAACATGGTTCCCCATGATATCACAGTAAAGGGCGATGGTAAGCTAAAGATCACCGAGTCCGAGCAGCTATACGGCTATGGCTTCTACTGCACAGGCGATCTCAGGCTCGAGGGCGTCGATATCGATATCACCTCCGCGGCGACCGGCGTTTGGACAAATAATATGCTGACGGTTCAGGACAGCAAGCTCAACGTAAGGTGCGCCTCAGGTTTCTCCGGTTTTGTAGTCAACCACGGCTCAGCGGTATTCGATAACAGCAAGGTGTATGCCGAGAGCGCTTCGGGCGCCGGTATCCTGCTGGGCAGCGATCGGGATTCTTCCGCCATGCTCGTCAGCAGCGGCGAAGTGATCCTGAAGGGCGTGATCGGCGTGGACGCCGATACTGAGAACGGCGCTGTGTCGGTAAGCGGCGGCAAGCTTGTTATAGAGGCTCAAAGCGCGGCGTTCAACGATACCTTCCTCACAAACCAAGATCAGCACATCCTGCTCGGCGAGGGCGTAGAGGTCATCTCGGGCGCTGTTGACAGCGCGAGCGTGATTATCGGTGTTCCCACAGAGCCCCAAAAGCTCGGTGACGCCGACGGTAACGGCGAGGTAGACAACATAGACGCTACTCTCGTACAGCGATATGCCACTAAGATAGATGTGCCCTATGATAAGGATCAGCTCATGTGCGCCGATATTGACGGCGACGGCGACCTTACCATAGTAGACGCTACATTCATCCAGCGCTACTCCACCATGGTCAAAACTCCATATGATATAGGCGAGTACATTTGATTTTTATCGGTTTTCAGTTCACGCTCATTGCCCCCTCATATGAGGGGGCGATTTCATTTGAGCCTATAACATCCAACTTTACCTTGCTTTACATCTTCGCTCATGGTATTATATATATGACTTCTAAAAGAACGTGAGGTGTAACTATGTACGTCAATCAGCCCTTGCATGAGAAAAAGAGCAAGAAGCGCGGCCTTTTGTGGAAGATACCGCTCATTGTGCTCTCTCTGATACTCGTCGTCGCCATAGCTTATGTTATCTATGTTTTCGTTGACTACAACCGTATAGAATACAATTTTGACGTACAGCCTCAGGGCGGCGCGGAGCTGTCCGCTGTCAAGACAGACACCGAGTATACCGCCTTGACCTACAACGTCGGCTTCGGCGCGTATACGCCCGACTTTACATTCTTTATGGACGGCGGTAAGAGCTCGTGGGCTGAGTCCAAAGAGAGCGTCATTGCGTGCATAGACGGTGCGGCAGGAATTATTGATGAGCATAAGGCTGACTTTGCGCTGATACAGGAGGTGGACTTCGACTCCACCCGCAGCTACCACGTTGACGAGCGCGCTCAGCTCATCGGCAAGTTCCCCGATCACAGCTCGGCTTTCGCCGTAAACTACCACTCGCCCTTCCTCTTTTATCCGTTCATCCGCCCTCACGGAACCTCGAACAGCGGTCTGCTGACGCTCAGCTCGGTCAATATTGACTCCGCTCTCAGGCGCAGTCTGCCTATTTCGACTGGCTTAAAGAAGTTTCTCGACCTTGACAGGTGTTATCTTATCACCCGTATTCCCGTAGAGAACGGCAAGGAACTGGTGTTCATCAACCTCCACACCTCCGCTTACGGTACAGACGGCGATCTGCAGACCCGGCAGATGACTATGATCTTTGACGATATGAAGGCGGAGTACGCCAAGGGCAACTATGTAATAGCAGGCGGCGACTGGAACCATGATTTCACGGGCGACAGCAAGTTCAAGCTCAACAGCGCCACTCCCAAAGACTTGGAGTCGCTCTCTTGGTGCGCGGAGTTCCCGGCAGATCTGATCCCCGGGGGCTTCTCCCGTGTGACAGACTACAAGAGCGGTCTGCGTCCATCTACCCGCAACACCGATATACCCTACAGCCCCGAGAGCTTTGTGGTGACTCTCGACGGCTTCATTGTGTCAGATAACGTACAGCCCGACTATGTGGATGTTGTAGATACAGGCTTCCTTTACAGCGACCACAACCCCGTAGAGCTGAGGTTCAAATTAAAGTAGCTTAATCACAATAACCGATCATCAATTCCCAACCACCAACCACTAACTACCAACCACCAACTACCAACTAATCAGAAAGGAGTGGTATCATGCCTGTTTTATCCGTCAGCAAGCTCGGTATGTCCTTCGGCGAGCGTACGCTGTTCGAGGACATGAGCTTTGACGTAGACGCGCGCGACAAGGTAGGTCTTATAGGCCGCAACGGCGTCGGCAAGACCACTCTGTTCAAGCTCATCACCGGCGAGCTCGAGCCCGCGTCGGGCGTCATAGCCCGCGAGAGAGGGCTCAACATCGGCTATATGGAGCAGCACGCCTGCTCAGACGGCGACCGCGGCATCTATGATGAGCTGGAGTCCGTCTTTGCCGACCTCAGCCGTATGGAGCATGATATCGAGAAGATAACCATCACCATTGAGCACAGCACGGGCGACCTCAGCGAGCTGATATCCCGCCAGACCGAGCTGATAGAGCGCTTTGAGCGTGACGGCGGACTTACCTATAAGAGCCGCACACGAGCCGCTCTTATAGGCTTGGGATTTAAAGAGGCGGAGTTCGATATGCCCGTCAGGGCTCTCAGCGGAGGCCAGCGCTCCAAGCTCAGCCTCTTAAAGCTACTGCTCTCAGGCAGCGATCTTTTGCTGCTTGACGAGCCGACAAACCACCTCGATATAGCCTCGGTAGCATGGCTCGAGGGCTTTTTGCGTGATTTCAAGGGCGCTCTGATCATCATCAGCCACGACAGATATTTCCTCGACGCTGTCACCGATAAGACCGTTGAGATCGAGCACTGCAAGAGCATGACCTACAAGGGCTCTTACTCAGAGTTCATCAAAAAGAAGCAGGCGTATGAAAAAGCTCTGCAAAATAAATATGAGAACGATATCAAAGAGATACACCGCATAGAGGGCATCATAGAGCAGCAAAAGCGCTGGAACCGCGAGCGCAACCTGCGCACAGCCGCTTCAAAGCAGAAAGAGATCGACCGTATCAAGGCTGATATGGTAGAGCCGGACTCAGAGCTCGAGAGCATCCGTATGCGCTTTGAGCCGCGCCACGAGAGCGGCAACGATGTGCTCATAGCCTCAGATCTGTCCAAGTCCTTCGGCGACAAGCATCTGTTCAAGGATGTCGATATACATATAACTAAGGGTGAGCGTGTATTTATCCTCGGCGACAACGGCTGCGGCAAGACCACTCTCTTCCGCATACTCACAGGCAAGGTGTACCCCGACAGCGGCGGCTATGAGTACGGCGCTATGGTCGATGTGGGTTATTTTGACCAGATGCAGGAGAATCTCAATCTCAATAACACCGCTATCGACGAGGTGTGGAACGCCTATCCGCGCATGACCGAGACCCATATCCGCTCATCGCTCGCGGCTTTTCTCTTCAAGGGCGACGAGGTATTCAAGCCGCTCTCCGCCATGAGCGGCGGCGAGAGAGCGCGAGTATCTCTGCTCAAGCTGATGCTCGGCGGGTATAACCTGCTCCTGCTCGATGAGCCTACCAACCACCTTGACGCCTCATCCCGAGAGGCTCTTGAGGATACTCTCAGAGATTACGACGGCACCTTGCTCATTATCAGCCATGACCGATATTTCATCAACAAGCTCGCCGACCGTGTGCTGGTGCTCGATAAGAGCGGCGTTACCGAGTATCTCGGCAACTACGACAGCTACATGGAGCGTGTGTCGGCTCAGCCTGCGCCGCTGACAGAAAAGACCGCCGCAAAAAAAGAAAAGCCCCTCAACGACTGGCAGCTCAAGAAGCTGCGTCAGAGCGAGGAGCGCAAGCGTAAGACTAAGCTCGCCAAGACCGAGGCGGAGATAGCCGAGCTTGAGGCTAAGACAGAAGAGCTGCAGTCACAGCTTTCTCTTGATGAGGTGCAGAGCGACTATGAGCGCCTCATGGAGCTTACCGCCGAGCTTGATAAGACGGGGGAGAGGCTTGAGGAGCTGTACGACCTCTGGGCAGAGCTTCAGGAAGATTGATGATTCGATAGTGATTAGATGTTGAAATTTGTTGACGATCGATATCGTTCGCATATCCGCTCAAATCATATACAGCGCGTTGACTCCTGTTGTCCGCGCTGCCTGCGGTTGCTTTACCCGCTGTATATGATCGATACCTGACCGTCAAAATTATTCTATTTTGCTCTTTACAAACGGAGAATAATGTTGTATAATGCAATAGCGACGTGGGGGTATAGCTCAGTTGGTAGAGCGCTTGGTTCGCATTCAAGAGGTCAGCGGTTCGAATCCGCTTATCTCCACCATTGAAAGAGACGGTAAGTATCGCAAGATACCTACCGTCTTTTTCATTTGTACCGTACATTAGTGATAAGCGGACAGCGCAGCGTTTTGGCGACTGTGCCGAGGTTCGAGCCACGCGAAGAACCGAAGGTAAAATCAGTCCGGCGGACTGATTTTAAGGAGAGCGTAGGCGCGACTTTTGACAGGAGGTGTCGCTCCCAAGACGGGGCAACTGATTTCCTACAGATACAGCACAGCTTATCTCCACCATGAATTAGGGAGTATTGTTACGATACTCCCTCTTTTCATATCTTTTGTTTTGTGCTATACTTTTGGAAAGATAAATCGGAATTTATCCGATTTTCCCTCTTAAACCTCAGTAATTATCAGCTAAATACCGCAGCTCATACTCAACTTTTGCTTACTTTCCCTTGTTTTTGCCCTTATGAGGACAAGCAAGGGAAAGTTTTTTTATTCGCCGACCACCTTGTCAAGCAGTCGGGCTGAGGTGCGCTTGGCTTCTCTCGAAGCGTGAGCGTAAATGTTCATTGTGGTACTGACGTCGGAATGTCCGAGCAGTTCCTGCACGTCCTTTGGTGCTGCTCCGCCTGACAGCAAATTGCTTGTGAACGTGTGGCGGAGCATATGAAAGTGGAAATTCTCCAAGCCTTCAACCTTTTTTCGGATTGTCCTGCATACTGTCCCCACTGTACTCGGTGATTCATAGATTCCGTCAGGTCGCAGACACACAAGATTGATTGGCTTGTAACCGTCGGGGACTTCCTCGGAGCTTGACAGAGAATAGACCTCATAATATTGGCGGTCTTTTTCGGTGACCTCAACATAAAAGTTGCGGCTGTATAGCTCGCCGTAGTCCTTTGCGTTTTTCTCCTGCTCCGCTTTTGCTTGCCGCATGCGGCTGTATAGCTCGCCGTAGTCCTTTGCGTTTTTCTCCTGCTCCGCTTTTGCTTGCCGCAGGATATTTGACAGCGTATCGCAGAAATCCACCGTGCGGACTTTATTCCGCTTTGTCGTTCCGATTTCAAACTTGTGTCTGTCGCCGTTGTATCGGATACTGCGCCTAACCGTGAGATATTGCTCGTCAAGGTTAATGTCGCTCCACGTCAAGCCGCAGACCTCGCCGATTCGCAAGCCCGTGTAGTAGGCTATCTGTATCGGGAGCAGATCGGGGTTTTGTTTTGCTTTCAGATACTCTGTCAGCTTCAAATACTGCTTGTGAGTAACCGTCGGTGTTGCCGCTTCGTCCACGTCCGAGAACAGCTCTATGACGTTCTTCTTTTGCCGCCGGACAACGTACTGCATTGGATTGAATGTTATCAGATTTTTCGGAAAAACTGCAAACCGAAACGCTCCTTGCAGGACTGCCGAGAACAACCGTATGTAGCCCTTGCTCAGAGCCTTTGCCGTTGTGCCGTCGGGATTCTTGCCGCCGAAGCTGAGCAA
>CACYSI010000037.1 GCA_902776975.1 uncultured Ruminococcus sp. | reverse complement strand
TCTGCCCAAGAAGGAAGTCATCAAGCTCAACCTCGAGATCGAGAAGCTTGAGAAGTTCCTCGGCGGTATCAAGGATATGACCGAGATGCCCGGCGCTCTGTTCATCGTAGACCCCAGAAAAGAGAAGATCGCCGTAGCAGAGGCTAAGAAGCTCGGTATCCCGATCGTAGCTATCGTTGATACAAACTGCGATCCCGACGATGTTGACTACATCATCCCCGGTAACGATGACGCTATCCGTGCCGTAAAGCTGATCTCAGGCGCTATGGCTAACGCTATCATCGAGGGTAAAGAAGGCCAGATGGGCGCCGCTGCTGCTGAGCCCGAAGAGGCTGAGGACATCGTAGAGGAGTAATTCTCTGTATTTAACGCTTGTTGCAGGGGAGGGTCTTGACCCTCCCGTTTACAAGAAGCTTGTATAATTCTAAATATTTGAAAGGAATGGTATATATGGCATTTACAGCTCAGGATGTAAAGGCACTTCGCGAGAAGACCGGTTGCGGTATGATGGACTGCAAGAAGGCTCTTACCGAGGCTAACGGCGATATGGAAGCCGCTATAGACGTATTAAGAAAGCAGGGTCTTGCTAAGCAGGCTAAGAAGGCTGACCGCATCGCCGCCGAGGGTATCGCTCTCGCTATCACTAATGAGAACAACACTCAGGGCGTAGTTATCGAGGTCAACGCCGAGACAGACTTCGTAGCTAAGAACGCTGACTTCCAGGCGTTTGTAAACACCTGCGCCCAGACGGTTATGGCTGAGTCTCCCGCTGATGTAGAGGCTCTGCTCGCTACTAAGGCCGCAGGCTCCGAGATGACAGTTGCCGAGCTCCTTCAGGAGAAAGTACTCACTATCGGTGAGAACATCCAGATCCGTCGTTTTGAGAAGGTAGACGGCGCTTGTGTAGCTTATGTACACGCAGGCGGCAAGATCGGCGTTCTGGTCAACTTCGATACAGATATCGACACAGCTAACCCCGAGTTCGTAGCTTACGGCAAGGACATCGCTATGCAGATCGCCGCTCTGAACACACCTTACCTCAACGAGGCAGAGGTTCCCGCAGAGGTAATCGAGCATGAGAAGAGCATCATGGTCGAGCAGATGAAGAACGATCCTAAGATGGCTAACAAGCCCGAGCAGGTTCTGCATAAGATCGTTGAGGGCAAGCTCGGCAAGTACTACAAGGAGAACTGCCTTGTAGATCAGGAGTTCGTTAAGGACAGCTCCATGACAGTAGGCAAGTACACCGAGGCTACAGCTAAGAAGCTCGGCGGTTCTATCGCTATCAAGAAGTTCATCCGCTTTGAAAAGGGCGAGGGCATCGAGAAGAGACAGGACGACTTCGCTGCCGAAGTTGCCAGCATGGTAAAATAATCATATTTGATCCACAAACGGGAGCGGTTTTCTGCTCCCGTTTTTTTGTGATGAAATCGTGTTTTGAGCGAAGTGTGTTTCACATTAAAAACCAAATGCTTTTTTAAAAAAGCAAAAAAGCTAAGAAAAAGAAAAAGAATAAAAGATAAAGTTAATGTCAAAGGTAATGTCAAACCGCGCTTATGCGCGGCTTTTTCATGTCATGCCATATCAATACAAGTTTCAATAATGTTATCAGCGTTCACGCAAGTAATTACGGCTCAGCTGTGTGAGTTTGTCAGCGAAAAATTCTTTTGTTTATTATCATAGAAAAAAGGTGTAAATATTTGTTGCATTATCCGAAGAACTTTTCGTCATATTTGCTTTACAAAATTACAATATTGTAGTACAATATATATAATTATGATAAGTAGATTGGAGAGATATGCTTGAAACCCAAATATAAAAGGATTTTGCTCAAATTATCCGGTGAGTCTTTAGCCGGAGAAGCTAAGCACGGAATAGACTTTGACACTGTCACAGCTTACTGTGAGCCTATCAAGAAGCTCGTCGACAACGGTGTACAGGTAGCTATAGTCGTCGGAGGAGGCAACTTCTGGCGCGGACGCTCCAGCGGCGATATGGATCGCACCAGAGCCGATCACATGGGCATGCTCGCTACCACGATCAATGCCTTGGGTGTAGCCGACGCGCTTGAGCAGCTCGGTGTTGACGTTCGTGTACAGACCGCTATCACGATGCGCGAGGTAGCTGAGCCTTATATCCGCAACCGCGCTATCCGTCATCTTGAAAAGGGCAGAGTTGTCATTTTCGGCTGCGGTACAGGTAACCCTTTCTTCTCCACGGATACAGCCGCTGCGCTCAGAGCCGCTGAGATCGAGGCTGAGATAATCCTCAAGGCTACTCTCGTAGACGGCGTATATGATAAGGATCCTAACGTCCATACAGACGCTGTCAAGTTCGACACTCTCTCGTTCAAACAGGTTCTTGAGAAAGATCTTAAGGTCATCGACTCTACAGCCGCCGCCATTTGCAAGGATAACAACATCGGTCTGCTGGTGTTCAGCATCCTCGACGCCGAGAACATCTACGACGCCGTATGCGACACCAAGGTAGGTACTCTTGTAACCAACTGAGTTATAAATAATTATATCGTAAAGGCTTGACACGCGTATCGGCGTTTGACGATCACAACCATCAAATATAATCAGGGAGGAGCAGGACGCTTCTCTACAAGATAAAAAGGAGGAAAAGACATGAAAGAAGTATTAAAGAAGAACGACGAGCGTATGCAGCGCCGTATTGACCACCTCATCGACGAGTACAAGTCGATCAGAGCGGGCAGAGCCAATCCCGCCGTGCTGGATAAGGTGACCGTTGACTACTACGGTGTACCCACTCCCGTAAACCAGCTCTCTTCGATCTCTGTCACAGAGGCGAGGACGCTGACTATCCAGCCGTACGACGCTTCTTCTCTCAGATCTATCGAAAAGGCTATCCAGATGTCAGAGGTCGGCATCAATCCTCAGAACGACGGTAAGGTCCTCAGACTGGTATTTCCTCCTCTCACAGAGGATAAACGTAAGGAGATAGCCAAGGATATCGCTCATATCGCAGAGGACACCAAGGTGCAGATCCGCAACGTCCGTCGTGATACAATAGAGAAGCTCAAGGCTATGAAGAAGAGCGGTGAGCTGACAGAGGATGACCTCAAGGACGGCGAGAAAAAGGTTCAGAAGTCTACCGATAACTTCATCAAAGAGGTAGACGCAGTAGCCGATAAGAAGAAGAAAGAGATCATGGAGATCTGACGCGCGCATTTTTCTCGCTTTTTGTAAAGTCTGCTTATGACCGGCTTTGTGAAGCGGTATTTCAGATGATAGGAGTACAACATGGCTATTTTCAAGAAGAAGCCCGAGCCTGAGCTCAGCTTAGCTGATATAATCCTGCCCGAGCACGTCGGTATCATCATGGACGGCAACGGACGCTGGGCCAAGAAGCGCGGTCTGCCGCGGTCGGCAGGTCATACAGCCGGCGCTCAGACCTTTCGCAAGATAGTTCGCTATTGCAGCAACATAGGCATCAAGTACCTCACGGTCTACGCCTTCTCTACCGAGAACTGGCGCCGTCCGAACGATGAGGTCTCTGCTCTTATGAGGCTTTTCAAGGATTATCTTACAGAGGCTCTCAGTGATTTTAAGGACGACAGCATCGTCATCCACTTCATCGGCGACAGAAACGCCTTCTCCGATGAGCTGCACGAGCTTATGGACGATAACGAAGAGATATCCAAGGACAGAGACGGCATGGTGCTGAACTTAGCCATGAACTACGGCGGCAGAGCCGAGCTTGTGTCAGCTGTACGCGAGATAGCCGCTAAGGCGGCGAGCGGCGAGCTCGACCCTTCATCCATAGATGAGCAGATGATATCAGATCATCTGTACACCAAGGGTCAGCCCGATCCCGATCTGATCATCAGACCCAGCGGTGAGAACCGTACATCAAACTTCTTATTGTGGCAGAGCGCGTATGCCGAGTATGTCATCATGGATGTGCTCTGGCCTGATTTCAAAGAGAAGGACATGGACGCGGCTCTGATAGAATACGCTAAGAGAAACAGACGTTTCGGAGGCGTATGATCCTATTTGTGTAGCTTTTATGAATGAACGACAGGGAGGAGAAGATGATGAAAACGAGAATAATATCCGCGGCTGTCGCTACGGCGGTCGCGCTGACCTTGATTATTCTGGGTTCATTTTTCAGCATAGTATTCACCATTGCGCTGTCGATAGTGAGCGCTCTGCTGTGCGGAGAGTATCTCTCGGCTCGTAAGCTGAACAAGAATATGGCGCTGTTTATCCCCGGATTGATCTTTGCGTTTCTGATACCTCTGCTGTCGATGACTAAGATAGGACTTATACCGATATTCCTGCTTGTGCTTACCTTCTGCATAATATCGGTAGTATGTCATAAAACAGTTAAGACCGATGACGTTATGTTCTCGATCGCGGGCATACTGATCTTATCCGTGCCTCTCGCGGCTCTCAACATCATGGCGTGCAAGGATGAGGCACATTCGGCGTTTTGGATTTTATTCTGCTTAGGAGTCCCGTGGCTGGCAGACAGCGCGGCGTACTTTGCCGGCAATTATCTCGGCAAGCGCAAACTGTGTCCCGAGATCAGCCCCAACAAGACCGTTGAGGGCGCTATAGGCGGAGTGATAGGCGGCACCTTGTTTGCGCTCGTTATCGGACTTATATTCAAGCTGATCTACGGTCAGGTCACCATGTACTACGGATATCTTCTGCTTGTCGGATTTATCATGTCGGTGGTATCTATCTTCGGCGATCTGACGTTCTCAGTCATCAAGAGGAGCTGTAAGATCAAGGACTTCGGCTCCATCATGCCCGGTCACGGCGGTCTGCTCGACAGATTCGACTCCGTTGTCCTGTGCATCCCGATCGTATATATTTTCTCACAGTTTGTATTTCTGTGCGTTTAGGCTATAGATTATGATAAAGAACATTTCTGTATTAGGGTCTACGGGCTCTATAGGTACTCAGACGCTCGATGTAGCCCGCAACCTCGGCTTACAGGTCAACGCGCTGTCGGCTCACAGCAGTATAGAGCTGCTTGAGGAGCAGATACGCGAGTTCAAGCCCCGCTTGGCTGTGGTGTTTGAAGAGGCTAAGGCTAAGGAGCTGAGACTGAGCATCGCCGATACCTCTACTAAGGTTCTCAGCGGCATGGACGGTTTGCTTGAGCTTTCCGGCGACGACTCCGACCTCATGGTCAACGCTATCGTCGGTATGGTAGGTCTCGCGCCTACCTTGGAGGCGATAAACTCCGGTAAGGATATCGCCTTCGCCAACAAAGAGACTCTCGTAGCGGGCGGCGAGCTGGTAATGAACGCCGTAAAGGAGCATGGAGTAAAGCTCTTGCCGGTAGACAGTGAGCACAGCGCTATCTTCCAGTGCCTGCAGGCGGCACCTCCGTCTAAAGTGATCAAGAAGATCCTTCTTACTGCATCGGGAGGCCCGTTCTTCGGCAAGACAGCCGATCAGCTCAAAGACGTTACCGTAGAGCAGGCGCTCGCTCATCCCAACTGGAGCATGGGCGCTAAGATCACCATAGACAGCGCCACGATGATGAACAAGGGTCTCGAGATAATCGAGGCTGCGTGGCTGTTTGATACAGATCCCGACGATATCGAGGTCGTGGTGCACAGAGAGAGCATCATCCACTCTATGATTGAGTTCACGGATAACTCCGTGCTCGCTCAGCTCGGTATGCCGGATATGCGTATACCGATACAGTACGCGATCACCTATCCCGAGAGATATCCTTCTCCCGTAGCCGAGCTTGACTGGACCAAGCTCTCGCGGATGACCTTCTACAGCGCCGATGACACTACCTTCAAATGTCTCGCGGCGTGCAAAAAGGCGATGAAGAAGGGCGGTCTGTATCCCGCCGTAGCTAACGGCGCCAATGAGGTAGCCAACCGCCTGTTCAGAGATCGCAAGATCTCGTTCCTCGATATAGGTGAGCTCGTGACCTCGGCTGTAGACAATATAGATGTGACCTCTGCGGCGTGTCTTGACGATGTGCTCAGGGCGGATAAAGCCGCCAGAGAGTATGTATATTCTCAAATCTGATATAATAACTATTAACTACAACCACCAACTACCAACCACCAACTACCAACTAATATGGAGATGATATTATCACCGTACTGACCACAATAGCGCTGATAATTATTGCGGTCGCGCTGTTTGAACTGATTATTTTAGTACACGAGGGCGGACATTTCATAGCCGCTAAAAAGAGCGGTATCAAGGTAAACGAATTTGCTTTGGGTATGGGGCCGAGGCTGTTCGGATTTACCAAGGGAGAGACGACATATTCGTTCAGGCTTTTTCCTATAGGCGGCTACTGCGCCATGGAGGGCGAGGACGAAGACAGCGAGAATCCCCGCGCGTTCAATAACGCCAAGATATGGAAGCGTATGATAGTAATCGTGGCGGGAGCCGTGATGAATATCCTGCTCGGCATAGTGCTGATGTTTATTACGGTACTGCCTAAGAGCAACTTCGCGTCTACACAGGTATCCGTGTTCTCTCCATGCTCATTCTCGGCTGTTACGGGTCTTGAGTCGGGTGATAAGATAGTCAGTATCAACGATTACGCTGTTAATACATCTACTGATTTTTCATTCGCGTTATTCACGATGCCCGTCACCGAGGTAGACGGCGGCGAGCTTAGTATCTATAAAGAAGACTGCGCCTTTGACCTGTATGTCCACGCGTCTGAGCTTGTGAAGGAGCAAAAGCTTGATAACGACGCCAATCAGGAGCTCGCTGTCATGTGCCAGGACGCTCAGGTCGAGCTTTCAAAGGCTGAGTCAAAGGACGCGTCATATAAGATATTCTGCGATTATTACGCTAAGATGAACAAGAGAGCCGGTACCGATGCTCCCGAAAAATACCCGGAGATCGAGTACAGGGAGACTCGTCAGCGTTACCGTACCAATGTTGACGTCATCCGTAACGGTGAGCGTAAAACGCTCAACAATGTGGATTTTCTCACCTTAAAGGGTGAGGACGACAAGCCTCAGCTGCAGATGGACTTTTACATCGAGCCTATCGAAAAGACCTTCGGCTCGGTCATCAGCGAGACCTTCGGCTCTACCGTGTCTGTGGCGCGTATGGTTTGGGGCAGTCTTATCGGACTGCTAAAGGGGCAGTTCTCTATCAACGATATGTCGGGTCCCGTGGGTATCGCCTCGGCGATAACTCAGGTAGCGGGCAAGGAGCTCGAGACCTCGGGCTTCGGCAGCGCTGTAAGCTCGATAGTTTATATAATGATGGTCATTACCATCAACTTAGGCATATTCAATATGCTTCCGTTCCCGGCACTTGACGGCGGACGCTTCCTGATGCTGCTCATAGAGTGGATATTCCGCAAGCCCGTACCGCGCAAGGTCGAGTCTGTCATAAACACTGTCGGACTCGTACTGCTGCTGGGACTGTCGGCGTTCATCGCCGTAAAGGATGTCTGGAAGATTTTCAGCGGAGGTTGATATGGCGAGCAAAAAATATGTTACCGCCTTGAACACTCAGATAGGCGGCGGGGCAAAGGTGAGCGTACAGTCTATGCTCAACAGACCCGCCTCGGATATAGAAGGCTCGGTACAGCAGGCGATAAAGTTAGAACAGGCGGGCTGCGAGATAATCCGCGCGGCTGTCCCCGATATGGAGGCTGTCAGGCTTATCTCGGCTCTCAAAGAGGCTGTATCCGTGCCGATAGTGGCTGATATACATTTTAACTATAAGTTAGCTTTGGAGTCTATCGCCGCGGGCGTGGATAAGATCCGCATCAATCCCGGCAATATAGGCGATGACAGTAGGGTCAAGGTTGTAGCCGACGCCTGCAAGGCTAAGGATATACCGATAAGGATCGGAGTCAACTCCGGTTCTCTCGAAAAGCACATACTTGCTAAGTACGGTCATCCGACAGCCGAAGCTCTGTGTGACAGCGCGCTTTATCACGCGTCCTTGCTCGAAAAATTCGATTTTACCGATATAGTCCTTTCGATGAAGTCCTCAGATGTAAGCACTATGGTCAGGGCGTATCGTATCGCGGCTGAGCGCTGCGATTATCCTCTGCATCTCGGAGTCACCGAGGCAGGCACCAAGCGTATGGGCATCATCAAGTCGGCTGTGGGCATAGGCGCTCTGCTGGTGGACGGTATCGGCGACACTATCCGCGTATCTCTGACCGATGATCCCGTCGAGGAGGTCTACGCGGCTCAGGATAT
The DNA here is from genome assembly GCA_902776975.1 of uncultured Ruminococcus sp. Classification (GTDB taxonomy): domain Bacteria; phylum Bacillota; class Clostridia; order Oscillospirales; family Acutalibacteraceae; genus Ruminococcoides. The sequence goes on along the minus strand of CACYSI010000037.1, from coordinate 10,059 downwards.
ACTAAAGTCCATAGGAATGGGCGAGAGGGGAGTCCGCTTTGTATCTTGTCCCACCTGCGGACGTACCAAGATCGACCTGATCTCACTTGCTAACGAGGCAGAGCAGAGACTGAGAAACTGCAAAAAAGACATTACCGTCGCGGTTATGGGCTGTGTAGTCAACGGACCCGGAGAGGCTAAAGAAGCCGATATCGGCATAGCCGGAGGCGACGGCGAGGGACTGGTATTCAAAAAGGGCGAGATAATCGCCAAGGTGCCCGAAGAAAAGCTGATCGACGTACTCATGGAGGAGATCGAAAAGCTCTGATAACTTAACCAAAAATGAAAGGTATTTGAATGACATCATTAGGAGAGGTTTTTGCGCGGTATGAGCTGCCGCTTGACGACAGCTTAGCACGTTCCGCCGTAAAATCCGTAAGGATAAATAAACAAAGACGAATACTTTATATAGAAATAATCTGTGATTCGCTGATAGGCAGACAGACTCTGTTTGAAGCCCAAAAGCTGATCACCGCCGCTGATATCGGTGTGGATAAGGTCGTGATCTATCCGCGCTTCAGCCCCGAGCTGTTTGACGTCTCGTACTTTGACGAGCTCGCGTCGGCGCTCAAGGCTGAGAATCCCAGCCTTAACGGTACTCTCAACGACGCTGTCATGGAGCGTGAGGGCAAAGACAGGCTGAACATCACGCTCGCTCACGGCGGAGCGGCTCTGCTCAAGGCGAGAGAGTTCGACACTCTGCTAAGCGATATCATCTACCGTGAGTTCGGTCTGAGATTTGAGATCACATACTCAGGCGTGACGGAGCTCGATAAGGACAGCGAGCAGTTCACCGAGAGTATCACAAATGCTCAGAAGAAGATAGACCGCCAAAAGCTCGATGAGCTGACTCAGCTGTTTGAGGGCGAGGAGAGGACATCTTCCGCGACTGAAAAAGGCTCTGTACCTACTCAGATCGAGGTCAGAAAGGGCGAGTTCCTCTATCCCCGTATCATCCCCTCGACAGTCAAGCCGCTTTACGGCAGGGTCACTAAGGGCAAGATGATGCCCATAGAAAAGATAGAGTACGATACCGGTAAGGCTACCGTTTGGGGAGATGTCTTCGCAAGCGAGACCAAGACTACCCGCTCCGGCGACAAAAACATCATCAATTTTGATATAACCGATTACACCGGATCTATAACAGTGAAGGTGTTTGACACTATACAGAACTGCGCCGTTCTCGACGGCATCAAGAAAGGCTCTACCATCATAGTAACCGGTGACGCCGAATTCGATAAATTTGCCGGCGATACCGTTATCAACGCGAGGTCGATCTCTACCGTTAAGAAGGTAGAGGTAGCCGATAATGCCGAAAAAAAGCGTGTAGAGCTGCATCTGCATACCAATATGTCGCAGATGGACGCGATCACTGAGGCGGGAGCGCTCGTAAAGAGAGCCGCTCAGTTCGGACATAAGGCTGTAGCTATCACTGACCACGGTGTCGCTCAGGCGTTTCCGGACGCTATGAACGCCGCCGAGAGCCTTGAGCGCGACGGCAAGGAGATAAAGGTCATCTACGGTACCGAGGCGTATTTCATCGACGACCTTTGTACTCCCGTAGACGGCAGCTCGGATATGTCTCTCTCGGGCACATTCGTGTGTTTCGACCTTGAGACAACGGGACTCTACGCTACCAACGACAAGATCACCGAGATAGGCGCCGTCAAGATCAGGGACGGCAGTATCGTGGATACTTTCTCGACCTTTGCCGACCCCGAGCGTCCGATCCCCGCTAAGATCGTTCAGCTCACGGGCATAACCGACAGTATGGTCAAGGGTGCTCCGTCACAGAGCGAGGCTGTCAGAGCTTTTCTCGATTTTTGCGGTGACGCAGTGTTGGTAGCCCATAACGCTCCGTTCGATACGGGCTTTATCCGTAAAGCCTGTCAGGATATGGGCGTCGAGTATAACTATACATCCGTAGATACGGTAGCTATAGCGCGCAAGATACTCCCCGACGCGCCTAACGTCAAGCTCGATACACTTGCAAAGCACTTCCGCTTAGGCAAGTTCAATCACCACAGAGCCGTAGACGATGCCGAGATGCTCACCAACATCTTCCTCAATCTCGTCAGACTGCTCGAAAAGAGCTTTGATGTGCATGACCTCAAAGACATGAGGGAGAAGATAGTCGGCGGCGATTACAAAAAGCTGCCTACCTATCACCAGATAATCTTAGTCAAAAATCAGACAGGACTCAAAAACCTGTATAAACTGATATCATATTCACATCTTGATTACTTCCACCGCCGTCCGAGGATACCGAGATCGGTGCTCAATCAGCATCGCGAGGGACTCATCATCGGCTCCGCCTGTGAGGCGGGCGAGCTGTACAGGGCTATCCTGCACAACGCGAGCCGTGAGGAGATCGAGCGCATAGCCTCTTACTACGACTATCTCGAGATCCAGCCGAGCGGCAACAACAGGTTCTTGCTCAGAGACGGCGCTTTCAGGGATGAAGAGCATCTCCAAAGCGTCAACAGATACATACTCGCTTTGGGCGACTCTCTCGGTAAGCCTACCGTAGCTACCTGCGACGTGCACTTCATGGATCCGCATGACGCCGATTACCGTATGATTCTGCTCGCGGCTCAGGGCTTTGACGACGCCGAGGATCAGGCTCCGCTGTACTTCCGTACTACCGCTGAGATGCTCGATGAGTTCGCCTATCTCGGTGACAGAGCTCATGAAGTGGTGGTAGATAACACCAATCTGATCGCCGATATGTGCGACTATGTCCGCCCGATACCCGAGGGCAACTTCCCGCCTTTCATCGAGGGCGCCGAGGAGCAGCTGACTTCCATAACATGGCAGAGAGCCAAGGATAAGTACGGCGATCCGTTGCCGGAGATAGTCAAGGCCCGTCTCGATAAGGAGCTCAACTCTATCACAAAATACGGCTTCTCCGTTCTGTATATGACAGCTCAGAAGCTCGTCGCGGACAGCGAGGCTCACGGTTATCTCGTAGGCTCCAGAGGCTCTGTAGGCTCTTCCTTCGTAGCCACTATGTCGGGTATCTCCGAGGTCAATCCGCTTTGTCCTCATTATCTGTGTCCCAAGTGCAAGCACAGTATATTCTTCGAGCACGGCGAGTACGGCTCAGGCTTCGATATGCCTCCCAAGGACTGCCCCGAGTGCGGCACTCCGATGGATCGGGACGGTCACGAGATACCCTTCGAGACCTTCCTCGGTTTCAAGGGCGACAAGGTCCCCGATATCGACCTTAACTTCAGCGGTGAGCAGCAGAGCGCTTCGCACCGCTACACGGAGGAGCTCTTCGGCAGAGAGAACGTCTTTAAGGCGGGCACTATCTCCACAGTCGCCGACAAGACCGCCTTCGGTTATGTCAAAAAGTACTGTGAGGAGCACAACCGTACTTTCCGCAAGGCTGAGATGAACCGTCTCGCGGCGGGCTGTACAGGCGTTAAGCGTACTACGGGTCAGCATCCCGGCGGCATGGTCGTTGTACCGAGAGGCATGGAGGTCTATGACTTCTGTCCCGTACAACACCCCGCCGATAAGAGCGACTCTGATAATATCACTACACATTTCGACTTCCATTCTATACATGACACCATCACCAAGCTCGATGAGCTCGGACATGATGTTCCCACCATATATCACTATTTAGAGGATTATACGGGCATCCCCGTGATGAACGTATCCATGAGCGACCCCGACGTGATGTCGCTGTTCACCTCGCCCGAGGCTCTCGGCGTTACCGCCGAGGACATCGAGTCAGAGACAGGCACCTTTGCTCTGCCTGAGCTCGGCACGAGCTTTGTGCGACAGATGCTTGTGGAGTCCAAACCCAAGACCTTTACCGACCTTTTGCAGATATCGGGTCTTTCGCACGGTACCGACGTATGGATAGGCAACGCCGCCGACCTGATCAAGGACGGCACCTGCACTATTTCCGAGGTAATAGGAACGCGAGATTCGATCATGACCTATCTCATGCACAAGGGGCTCGATCCGTCCATGGCGTTCAAGATCATGGAGATCGTGCGTAAGGGCAAGGCGACCAAGCTGCTCACAGAGGAGCATCTTAACGCTATGAAGGAGCATAACGTGCCTCAGTGGTACATCGACTCCTGCATGAAGATCAAGTATATGTTCCCTAAGGCTCACGCCGCGGCGTATATGATCTCGGCGCTGAGACTCGGCTGGTATAAGGTCCATAAGCCTACCGAGTTTTACGCGGCTTATTTCACCGTCCGCAACGATAACTTTGACGGAGCGACCCTGCTCAAGGGCAGAGACGCTGTCCGCAATAAGATACGCAGTATCGAAGAAAAGGGCTTTGAAGCCTCTGCCAAAGACAAAGCGGAGGTACCCATGCTCCAGATAATGAACGAGATGCTCGCCAGAGGCATCGAGGTACTGCCCGTAGATATATATAAGTCCGAGGCTAAGAAATTTGTCATCGAAGACGGCAGGATCCGACTACCGTTCTGCTCATTGAGCGGAGTAGGTGAGAGCGCGGCGCTCTCGCTTGCCGAAGCCGCCAAGAAAGGCGAATACCTGTGTATCGACGACGTTATATCCCGCGCCAAGGTGACCAAAGCTGTCGTTGAGACCCTCAAGGAATGCGGAGCTTTCGGTGATCTGCCCGAAACAGCGCAAATGAGTTTGTTTTAATTTGAGGTGATATATTGAAAAATCCGAAAATTAGGAATATAATGTTAGTGATCCTGTTTACTATCGTTCTGATATTCTTCTTCATCAACATCAGCTCGGTGGTAAAAGTACTGGACACTGTATTCAAGGTGCTCGCGCCTATAATGTACGGTCTGGTGATAGCGTACCTGCTCAACTTTCCGTTTAAGTTCATCAAGGATCGTATCTTTAAGAATATGGGCAATAAGCACGCGTGGCTCAAAAAAGTCAAGACTCCTCTTGCGCTGATACTGACATATCTCTTTGTTTTCGGCATTGTCGCGTTCTTAGTCAGCACGCTGATCCCGGAGATCTCATCCAGCGTCACTACTCTTATAGATAATATACCGATATATGAGAGGACTCTCAAGTCTGCCGCTGATAATGTAGTCGATTTTGTACGCAATCTGACGGGATATAACCTGTATGAGATGGCGTCCTTCAGTAACGTCGTAGCTTTGATCACGGGCAAGGATACAACCGAGTTTTTCAAGAACCTTGCCACAAATTATATCCCGACCGCTTTCTCTACAGTGCTCGGTATCGGTACCGGACTGTACAATTGGGGTCTGGGCATCATCATCTCGATCTACCTTCTCTCGAGTAAGGACAAACTGGTCAGACAGGTCAAGATAGTATTAGTTGCTTACACTCCCGAAAAATTCCACAAAAGGCTGTTCAAGATAGGCGAGGTTTTCAATAACAAGTGCGGTAAGTTCATCGTCGGAAAGATCATTGACTCAAGCATCATCGGCGTTATGTGCTTCATCGGCTTGTCTATCTTCAAGTTCCATTATCCGCTTCTCATAAGTGTGGTAATCGGCGTATTCAATCTCATCCCGTTCTTCGGACCTATCATAGGCGCTGTACCTACCACCTTCCTGCTGCTCATCATCAATCCCATGGAAGCGTTAGGCTTCCTCGTGTTCCTGATCGTTCTGCAGCAGTTTGACGGCAACATCTTAGGACCTAAGATCCTCGGTGAGACCGTGGGTATCTCGGGCTTCTGGATAATGATCTCGGTCATCGTAGGCGGAGGATTGTTCGGCGTACCGGGTATGCTGCTCGGTGTACCGATATTTGCCGCTATATATACGCTCGTTGAAGAAGGAGCGCAGATAAGACTAAAGAAAAAGGCAATTTCAGTTGACGATGTCGCACCTCCGACTGAGGATTCTTCCGAGAAGAAAACTCGCAAGAGCATCAAGGAGAATCCGATAGTGGAGAAGGCGTCGGAACTGTTAAATAAAGGCAAAAACAAATAAATCATTTGTTTAATTAGGAGGTTTTAAAATGCAAATGAAAAAAGTAGTTAGCTTGATCATGGCTCTTGCTGTGCTGTTGACTATGGCTGTCATCCCTGCCACCGTAGGCGCGCAGGAGGTCGACACTGCCGAGACTTCGCTCAACACCACATCAGACTATGCTCTCGCGCCCAACATCCAGAGCGGTAATATTCTGCACGCGTTCAACTGGCGCATGAGAGATCTCGTTAAGTATGCTCCCGAGATCGCTGCTGCCGGTTATACCACCGTACAGATATCACCCATCCAGGCGACCAAGGTTACCACTAACGACGGTTCGTACGCGACCGACTGGTGGTCATTCTATCAGCCTACCGACATGAAGATCGGTAACGCTCTCGGTACTGCGGATGAGCTCAAAGACGCTACTACCGTACTGCACAACTACGGCATCAAGGTTATCGCCGACGTTGTTACCAACCATGTACAGAACTGTACATCCAAGGCTGAGGCTAACCTCGTAGCGGCCGACCTGAGAAATACTTCTACAGGCGCTCGTCACAGCCTGACCACACATCCGCTGGTCACAAGCGACAGCGACCGTAAGTCTATGGTCCAGGGCGACCTCGGCGGTCAGCTCCCCGACATGGATACCAGCAAGAAGAGCTATCAGAACTATGTCATCAACAACCTGCTCAATCCGTTGTCCGATAACGGCGTAGACGGCTTCCGTTTTGACGCTGCTAAGCACATTGAGACCCCCGACGACGGCGCTGTAGCTTCGGATTACTGGCCCACGGTTACATCCGCTATCAAGGCTAAGAACTCCAACGCCTTCATTTACGGCGAGGTTCTTTCCAACGCAGGCAAATTCCAGATTTCTTCTTACACCAAGTATATGAGCGTTACCGACTATAATTTCGGTAACACAGTCAGAGGCGCGCTGAACAGCAAGAACGCTTCTTCGCTGACAAGCTACGGCTACAGCGGTTCTTCCAAGAACCAGAACGTACTGTGGGTAGAGTCTCACGATACCTTCTGCGACAACACCTCTACAGGTCTGACTAAGAAGCAGCAGATCCTCGGTTGGGCAGCTGTAGGCTCCAGAGCCGACGCTCCCGCTCTCTTCTATGTTCGTCCCAAGCACGAGGCTCTCGACAGCGCGGGCTTCATCAAGTATGATGACCTCATGGGCGCTCCCGGCTCGGCTGACACATGGAAGGATCCTACAGTCGTTGCTGTAAACAAGTTCAAGAACGCTATGGTAGGCAAGAACGAGACAGCTACCGCTTCAGGCGCTAACCTCTTTATCCAGCGCGGCAGCGAGGGTATGGTCATCGTAAACCTCAACGGCTCCGCTACAACCATCAGCCAGAGCTGCTCCATGGCTAACGGCACATACAAAGATCAGGTCAGCGGCGGCACCTTCACAGTATCCGGCGGCAAGATCTCCGGTAACGTAGGCGCTACAGGCGTAGCTGTTGTTTATAACGCTACAGCTGAGAACTCCGCTCCTACTATCAAGCTCGAGCTTAACGGCACAGAGCTCACTCCCGAGACTCTCGATCGCTACACAGACGCTACAGCCGACATCAAGGTTACTCTGGGCAACTCCACCGGCGGTTCCATCAAGGTTTCCAACCTCTCCGCTAAGACCGTCAGCAACGGCGTTACCGAGTTCAAGCTCAACAGCACCATTCCTTACGGCAAGAGCGTTGACATCACCGTAACCGCTCAGAACGGTTCCAAGACCGTTTCGAGAACCTATAACATCAAGAAGAAGAGCACTTCCGAGACTAAGCGCGTATACTTTGACAACTCAGCTATGAAGTGGCCTGAGGTATATGTCTTCTGTAAGACAGGTACCGCTCCCTCCACAGCTATCGCTAAGTATGACGCCTACAAGATGCAGGCTGTATCCGGCTCATCTACACTTCTTTACTATGATGTACCCGCTAACACAAACTATGTTAAGTTCAACGAGGGCTTCATCGGTTCTCAGTACACCGATAAGCAGCACACAGACGCGTACGGTCGCTGCCATCTGTTCCACACCTTCAACGAGTGCGGCGGCTACTGCGGCAGAACAATGCCCGAGACCGTTGTAAACTACGGTACCGCTAACAGCGCAGCTAACCGTGAGAACGGCGGTTACAAGCTCGACGGCGCTATGATCCTTACCGACCTCAGATTTGAGGACTACGGCGAGTATGCTGTAGCTAATCTGACCGAAGCCGACACAACCCTCCCCGGCGGCGACGTTCCCACACAGGCTACTCAGCCCACACAGGCTACTCAGCCCACACAGGCTCCCGAGACTCAGGAGCCCACTCAGGCTCCCGGTCCCAGATATATGCTCGGCGACGCTGACGGCGACGGCGACGTAACTATCCTTGACGTTACATTTATCCAGCGTCATGACATCCGCTATATGCCTCTCGAGGGTATAGCTCTTATCGCGGCTGACGTAGACGGCAGCGGTGATGTTGACTCTGTCGACGCTACATTTGTACAGCGTTACACAGTATATGCTCCCACTCCTTACCAGATCGGCAAGTGGTTCGGCACAGACGAGCAGCCCACTACACCTCAACCCACAACTGTAGCCCCCACAACCTATGTAGAGCCCACAACTTATGTTGAGCCTACAACTTATGTTGAGCCTACACAGGCTCAGGAGCTCGTAAAGCTGCCCAACAAGTTCGTTGCGGTTATCTACTGTGAGGACTTCGGTACCGATGACGCTTCTCGCAACAAAGAGGCTGCATTCGACGAGTACGGCAGACTCACATTTGACTTCCCTGCGGCAAGCTATGTGTTCGTACGTAACTATGACACAGGTGTTCAGTATTGCACCGACGGCTGGTCTGATTTCGCTCACCCCGTAACTCTTGTAAACCAGAAAGACCTCACAGGTACTTTCGATAAGATGTATATCCCCGCAGGCAGCCACACTTTGGTTCTCCAGCCCGGCGAAGGCGATACATATGTACTCGACTATGACACAGGCGCTACACCCGTGGATCCCACTTCTTCTCAGGATCCCACTTCTTCTCAGGATCCCACGACACACGAAGTCGGCGATACAGTCACACTGTACTTCTCCAACAACAAGTTCTGGGACGGATACATGTGGTCTGAAGGCGGCGAGTCCACCGCATGGCCCGGCGTTGCGGCTACATATGTAGGCAACAACGATTACGGCGAGGGCATCTACAGCGTAACAGTAGACACCAACTCCTATGATAAGGTAATCTTCAACGGCTCAGGCGGCCAGACAGAGGACGTAGACGTAGCATCCGCCGCTTCTCAGGGTTGCGGTCTGTACTGCTTAGACGAGCAGAACGATCTCGGTCACTATCTCGTAGGCTACTATGAGTATGTAGGTCCCACAGAAGGCGGCGACGATAATCCCACAACCTATCAGCCCGAGACTCATAATTGGGGCGGCGAGACCGTTACTCTGTACTTCTCCAACAATAAGGGTTGGGACGGCGTAAACGTATACATGTGGTCTGACGGCGGCGAGTCCACCGCATGGCCCGGCGTTGCGGCTACATATGTAGGCAACAACGATTACGGCGAGGGTATCTACAGCGTTACAGTAGACACCAACTCTTATGATAAGGTCATCTTCAATGGCTCAGGCGGTCAGACAGAGGACGTAGACGTAGCTTCCGCTGCTGCTCAGGGCTGCGGTCTGTATTGCCTTGATGATAAGAACGACCTCGGTCACTATCTCGTAGGCTACTATGAGTATACAGGAGTAACAAGCAGCGAGCAGGGCGGCCAGGGCGAGCAAGGCGACCAGGGTCAGCAGGGCGGCGGTCAGTCCGGCGTATCCTTCCTGCTTACCGATAACTTCGGCTGGGGTACCGCTTATGTTTACGCATGGGACGCCGCCGGTAATAAGCTCAACGGCGAATGGCCCGGCTCAGCTCAGGCAGAGACTATCGTAAACGACTACGGCGAGACTCAGTTCAGATGCTATGTTCCCGAGGGCGCTACAGGCGTAATCCTCAGCAACGGCAACGGCGCACAGACTGAGGACATCACCGACTTCGGTACCTATGACGGTTACTGGATGGACGGTTCCAAAAATGACCTCGGACAT
>CACYSI010000036.1 GCA_902776975.1 uncultured Ruminococcus sp. | reverse complement strand
TCCTTTGTATGCGGTAATCCCTGTTACCTTATTTCTTGCATTTTAAGTATACAGGTAAATCCACGTCTTGCAAAGTGGGGTCACTACATATTATCTAAGTAGCAATAAAACACTTTAATATCTATTGGCTTTGAGCGCAAAAAAGCGCTGCCACCTACTATGGGTGACAGCGTCGTAAATGGTTTTATTAGGTTTATTCTTCGCTTGCGGTGCTCTGCATAGGAGTATAGAATACATCGAGCATAGTTTTGATAGCGTCCTCGTTGCTGACATACATCTCAGCGTTCTTGCCCTCAACGATCTTACCGGAAAGGTTGATATACTCTATATCCGAGGCGCTTTTCATATGTGAGAGCGCCATAGAAGCGATATAAGTGAGCTTGGTGATATCGAGGGTAGAATCCGAATTCTCTTTGATCGCGCTGTAGAGATTGGAAACGACAGAGATATCCTTCTTGGCTGCGGGGAATATCGAAGCGATAAACGCCCTGATGTACTCCTGCTGACGCGCCATACGGTCGTTGTTGGACTCAAGCTCTGCTATATCACGGCTGCGCACATACTTCTCAGCCTCAGCTCCGTGCAAAGTAACGGTCTCTCCCTCTAAGATAGTTCTTCCGTCCTCAGGCGATTCAAAGGTCATAGAAGATGTCAGCGTAACGCCGCCTATAGCGTCGTTGAGCGTTTTGAGCGCGTTGAGATTGATAGCGAAATAATCGTTCATAGGTAATCCGTAGAACAGTCTTGAAATAGTTGTGAGGGTATTCTGTCCTCCGGTCACGTTAGTACCTTTGAACGAATACGCATATGTCATCTGCAGCTTTTCGGTATCTATAAATTTACCCTCATCGGAGTATACATCAACATCCGACATGGTATCTCTCGATATACCGAGGATCTTGGTAGAGCCGGTCTTTGCGTCAACAGCCAAGACATATATAGCGTCGCCCATCTCTTTGCCCTCGTTCTTATCGGTACCTTCATCGGTACCTATGAAGGTTATGCTGACCACGTTATCGTTGAAAGCATAAGATACTCCGTTATACTTGATAACTCGACCCGTAGCGTCGATAGTATCGATGGCATTACCGGATTCATCCTTAGCGGGAGCATTGATCTCGATCTTATCGTAATTATGCATCTTTTTACGACCGATCTCACGCATGATAAAGAAGGTAGAGACTACGCCTACTACCAGTGCGAGGATCACACACAGTATCGAGATGAGCACCTTGCTGGCTTTGCTCTTTTTGCGTTTAGGCTTAGGCTCCTCCTGCACATAATCATCGGGATTATCATCCCACGCTCCATCGCCGTCTTCATCTACGGAAGAGATGCCTGTCGAGCTGTGATGCGAGGAGCGGTGGTGATGACGATGACCTTTGTGCTCATGATGATACGGCATCACATAGTCGAGGCTGTCGTCCAAGGGCTTGTCCTCGGCAGCCTTCTCGGTTTCTTCTTCAGAGCCTTCCTCAGCCTTAGCTTCGGATCGTGTCTCGGTCTGTGCCTCAGCAGCAGCCTCAGGCTGTGCCTCAGTATGTTCATCAGCCTCTTTTTCGGTTGTCTGAGCGTCGGTCTTGACATCTGTTTGAGCGTCAGCTTCAGCAATGTCGGTTTCAGCAGCGTCAGCTTCAGCAATGTCGGTTTCAGCAGCTTCAGCCTCGGCAACAACAGCTTCAGCGGCTTTAGCTGCGGCTATTTCCTCAACCAACTCAGGCTCTGCCGATACGGAGGCTTTCTTCAAATCCTCGGCAACAACGGCAGCGGCAGCGGGAATCAAAACCTCAGGCTCGTTGATCTTAGTATCCGCTGAGCTGATATCATCTCTCCCGGTTCTCGGTAAATCGGCTATAGGATCATCACCGGTTACCATAGGCTTACGCCGATTTCCGGTCACTGTATAATTTTTCCTTCTTGTTGAGGGCCTTGATACAGGCTCCTCCACAGGTACGTTGACCTTAGAAGGAAATCTGACCTGTTTAGGAGCGCCGTTGTTCTCGGAGCCGGGCTCCACCGCGGTTTCCTCATTAGCGTTGACCATATACTTCGCGGCAGATCTTGATTTTTTGAGTTTATCCTCCGCGGCGTTTACGGTCTCTTCTCTGAAACGACGCGGCTTATAATGTCTATCTTTTGCGCTCATCTACCAATACCCCCTGTACTAAGTACCTCGTGTTGGACGCGCCTCCCGTGCAGGTGCTCAACGTCAGTATGCGGTTGCTCGTATTGAGCTTCACGCCCTCACGCACGTTTTCACTGTACGAGTGAGGCTCCAGTGTGGAGTCGAGATACTCCTGAAAAACGCCCTCTTCACTAAAGTTATATGTATTAAGTATGTGTCTGTCATCAAAGACATATGCTGAGTAGATAAGATATGTAAGCACCTTATCCTTAGTCAGTACGAACGCCGTGTTATACTCGTCAAAGAAGTCTCTGTCCTCAAAGCGATGCAGAGAAGCGAACATAGTACCGTTGAGCATATTGTGACCGTAAAGCACCGTGACCGGATCGTGGAAGTCCAGATGGTTCTTGAGCTGAGAGTATATCGTACCCGAGAACTGATACTGTCTGTAAATGTTATGATCCAGATAGAAGTCGTCCTCTTTGTATTCTATACTCTGAGCTACGGGATAATCCACCTCGGTACCGGGGATATACAGCCATGCGTATATATCGGTATTGATAGAGTTCAGCTCGTCAAAGTCCACATCAAAATCGCCCAGATCAGCCAAAGTGTAGCCGAAAGCCGTCAAAGGGCCCTTCTCTGTAGGAGGCTCGGTAGGAGCCTGAGTGGGAGCCGCTGTGGGAGCCTCGGTAGCGGGCTCTGTAGGCGTGAAGTCCTCGCGTTTTACATCCTTCTGACTGAAATAGCGGAACATAAAGATGCCGCCCGTGATCAAAACAATGAGGCTGATCACAAGCACGATGATCCAAACTGTCTTCTTTTTAGGTTTTTTATTATCGGTATCAGTCACAACATCGGTATTCTCGTCGATCTTATCCTCAACGTTGTTTTCGATATCGTTTTCAATGTTGTTTTCCATATTATCCTTCATTAGCACACCATCCGAACAAGAAAGCGTGCGCTTGGAGCGCGCGATTTCGTCTACCCATCGCTCGTGCGCACGCAGTGCGCTACTGAGCGGGGACTATAAATTATTTTTTATTTGACAGATTTTTCCGTAATAATACAGTTTGAAAAATCAGTCTTTGTAAAACAAACAATTATACAGTTTGTTGTAGTTTCCTGTCAAACAAGAAAGCGTGCGCCTGGAGCGCGCGATTTCGTCTACCCATCGCTCGTGCGCACGCAGTGCGCTGCTGAGCGGGGACTGTAAATATTTTTTATTTGACAGATGTTGCCGTAATATTACAGTTTGTATAATTTATCTTTGTGAGCAAACATTTATACAGCTTGTTGTAGTTTCCTGTCAAACAAGAAAGCCCTTTTACCTATTCTAATACTACCAGTATATTATATCTTTACAAACTCAGGATGTCAAATTAATTTATTATTAATTTTTTACAAATGAAGACCGATAAAATAGGGCAAAAAAACGAAAGTAAATCAAGAAAAAACCTATTCCCGCAGCGAAAACTCAGAAAGCCTTGTAAATAATATACAATAAAAGCGCGCCTGAGGCACGCTTTTAAAAAAAGTTCGTATTTTTTTAGAAAGACAGTCATCTTACCGAGTACAGCATTTTTTCAAATATATCCGCGCTTTGTGAAAGTGAAAACACTCCCTGCCCCTTGTTTATCGGGCACGAGGGATCTGAAAGTACAAAGCCGTTCGTCTCGGCCGAAGCGGCTCTCTCGAGCAGACTGCGGCAAAGTTGAGACGGATAAAGCAAAGCGACCGCGTAACGATAAAAGCTGTTGTACCTCATCCTGTACAAAGTACGATCCGCGAGCCTCACGTTGCCCGCCAGGGACCGCCTGTAAGATGAGGTGACCTCTGCGTAAAAACCCGCCGTAACAGGTATACAGTGCCTAAGACAGTACCTCAATGCAGTTCTTCCAATGACAGTCGGCGCCATTATATGTACGACGTCACTGTCGGCTATAATAAGCTCAAGCGAGCTGTTGACCGACTCGCTGAGCGCTGAAATATCCTGCTTATCAAATCCCGAGCTCCAAATACCGCGTCCCGACAATACGATACAACCTTCGATATCGGCATTATCCGTATCGGAGCATACAGCTGTGACCTCATGCCCCCTTGATCTCATTGCGTCGATAAGAGCCATAGCCGCGATCTGTGAGCCTTTTTTGCCGCACGGAGCGCCGCAAACAACCGTAATCCTCATATAACACCTGCAAAAAACATATCGCTCTCACGCCGCAAAAGGGGACTCGCAGCGACATGATCCGCAATTAATATTAACCAAAAATGATTATATCAAATAAAAATATTCCGTTCAACCACAAATTACGCCTCAAGTGTGTAAAAACTTTTCACCGTGATTATAGGAGCTTTTGCTGAGATATCTCTCAAACGACAATCGGGACCGCCGCAAGACGGTCCCGATACAGATATATCTCAATTGTTTTACTTACTCTTCTTTTTGCCGAGGATGATGTTGGTCAGGATACCGAGTATCAGAGCGCAGGCTACCTCTGTGATGGTAACGTTGCCGAACTTGAGTACCATGCCGCCTACACCTGCGATAAGGATGACAGAAGCGGTGAAGAGGTTGCGGTTGTCGTCGAGATCGACCTTCTGCAGCATCTTAAGACCGGATACCGCGATGAAGCCGTACAGAGCCACACAAACGCCGCCCATGACGCAGCCGGGGATAGTGCTCAGGAAGCCTACGAACGGAGCGATGAAGGCGATCAGCATAGCCTCAAAGGCTGTAACGATGATAGTCGATACGGAAGCGTTCTTGGTGATAGCCACACAGCCTACGGACTCGCCGTAGGTGGTGTTGGGGCAGCCGCCGAAGAAAGCGCCTACCATGGAGCCTACACCGTCGCCGAGCAAAGTTCTGCTCAGACCGGGATCCTCAAGCAGGTCATGCTCGATGATAGAGCTCAGGTTCTTGTGGTCGGCGATATGCTCGGCAAATACAACGAAGGCTACGGGGATATACGCTACGGCGATAGTTCCTACATAAGCGCCGTTGAGCTCACCGAAGCCGCCGAAAGCGGTCAGGAAGGTGAAGTCGGGCACAGCGAAGAAGCTATTGATGCTGATGTTCTCAAACAGAGAGGTCAAAGCTGTATAGTCGATGACCTTAAGAGCGTCGTTGCCTGTAGCGGAGCCGATGAAATAGAAGCATGACGCTGTCAGATAGCCAGCTAAGATACCGATGATGAATGGGATGAGCTTACCCATCTTCTTGCCGTATACGGAGCAGAGCATGGTGACAACGAGCGTTACCAGACCGCAGATGATCTTGATGTATACCGTCACGGGAGTCTCGGCAGCCTCAAAGTTGGCGGCAGTCGCGCCGAGATCGCCGATAGCGTTGCCCGCGAGAGACAGTCCGATGATAGCTACGGTAGGTCCGATAACCACGGCGGGCATCAGCTTGGAGATCCACTTAACGCCTACAGCCTTGACGATGATCGCGATGACTACATATACAAGGCCCGCGAAGACCGCGCCCATGATAAGACCGATGTAGCCGAGCTGCATGGACACGCCGCCCGCAAACGCGGCAGCCATAGAGCCGAGGAAGGCGAACGATGAGCCGAGGAACACAGGGCTCTTCGCCTTAGTGAACAGGACATAGATGAGAGTACCTACGCCGGCGCCGAACAGGGCTGCAGAGGTGCTCATACCGTTGCCTACGATCATAGGTACGGCGATAGTAGCCGCCATGATAGCAAGCAGCTGCTGGAACGCGAAGATGATAAGCTGACCGAATTTGGGCTTATCCTTTACGTTGTAAATCATTTGCATTTCAGATTTCCCCCTTGTAAATATGATACAGATACCCTTATCGGATATCGGTATTCAGGATATGATCAACCGGATATGATATCCGACTTATCGAAAATATAAACTCCCTCGCTGTCGTCGGTCTCTCTGAGTCTGACCGCTACGACCTCATCTGTCGAGGTAGGGATGTTCTTACCCACGAAGTTAGGACGGATAGGCAGCTCTGTGTGACCTCTGTCCACAAGCGCGCACAGCTGGACCTTAGCCGGTCTGCCGAGCTTCATAACAGCCTCGAGAGCCGCTCTTGCCGTTCGGGCGGTATAGATGACGTCGTCTACCAGCACAACGGTCATGTCCTCTATGCTGAAGTCGATACTGCTGCCCTTGAGCTTAGGCGTCTCGGATATACGCGAGAGATCATCGCGATACAGGGTTATGTCAAGCTCGCCTACGGGGGGCACCGTGCCCTCGATATCTCCGATGATAGCGGCAAGCCTGCGCGCCAGAGGTACGCCGCGTGTCTTTATGCCTACCAGACACACCTTGTCGAGCCCGCGGTTCTTCTCGATGATCTGGTGGGATATTCTTTTAAGAGCTCTGAGCATATCCTCCGAGGACATAAGCGCCGCCTTGTACTCCATATCCATCCGCGCATTTCGCATAGCCATCTCCCGTTGTTGCGTAGCAACAAACTGGGAGGGCATATAATTCTTTTTTACCTTATAGGAAACGAGCAGTTTCCTATAAAGTAAAAACACCTTGTCCGACGCGGACAAGGCATAGTTATACAGCGTATTCTCAACCAACCTTGTCGGCGTCTCTGCACCGACTTAAAAGTTATCGTAGGTTATGATACTACTTTTACGCTTTACTTTGTTGCTGTATTAGAATTAAATAAAATTTTTATCCCAATGCGCTGTTCTTGACATAATATTCTGCTTATTGTATCATTATTTTCGAAAAACCGACAGGAAGGTATGTATGAAGAACAAACAACTGCTGTCGTCGGCTCTGCTGCTGACGGCGGCTATTATCTGGGGCTTCGCGTTCGTCGCGCAGGAGAGCCTCGCCGATACTGTACCGCCGTTCACGGTCAACGCGCTGCGCTCGCTGATAGCCTCGGTCGCTCTGATACCCGTGGCGGCTGTGACCCGACGTATCAACGGCAAAAAGCTGACCGAGTCCGATCCGAAAGACCGCAGGCTGCTCATCAAGGCAGGTGTGATCTGCGGAGTCATGCTGTGTATCTCCGTCAACCTGCAGCAGTTCGGAATATCGCTGTACCCGCCTGGCGCCCCCGCGTCGGCTCACAGCGGCTTTCTGACCGCTCTGTATATAATATTCGTGCCGATATTCGGACTATTTCTCAAAAAAAAGCCGGGCTTTACGATCATAGTCGCCGTGATACTCGCCACGGCAGGTCTGTACTTTCTGTGCCTGTATGACGGCTTCGGCTCACTGTATACGGGCGATATAGTGGTGCTGATATGCGGTATGGCGTTCGCGGTACAGATACTGTGCGTAGATCACTATATAGACAGAGTCGACGGCGTCAAGCTCAGCTCTATTCAATTCTTGGTCACGGGCATACTTTCGGCAGTGCTGATGCTGATCATCGAAAAGCCCGATATAAACGCGATTCTCGCCGCGTGGAAGCCTCTGCTGTATCTCGCGCTGATGTCGAGCGGCGTAGGATATACCCTGCAGATCATCGGGCAGAAATACTCTTCAAGCCCCGCTCTCGCGTCCATACTGATGAGCATGGAGAGCGTCTTTGCGGTGATAGGCGGAGTGATCTTCTTAGGCGCGATACCGTCCGCCAACGAGTGGATAGGCTGCGCGCTGATGTTCGCGGCTATCATCATAGCCCAGCTGCCGAAAAAGTCAGACAGCAAAAAAGCCGACGTTTAGTATCTCCTATTGAGTTCGCCGCAGCACGGATACGAGTATCAAAGGCTTCTCTTACTGATTTCCCGACAAACAAAAACAAACACGCTTGCGACGCAGATCGACTGAGTTACAAGCGTGTTTTTGATTATCATTGTTTATCAAAAAATACAGACAAAGGGTCTGTACTCGGGATTGATCCACATAAGGATGTTATACAGATCGCTCTCGGATACACCCACGCCGCCGTTAGAGGTAGGCTTTTCCGAAACGTGCATGAACTTAGCGCAGCCCATAGCGGAGTTCACCGGCTCACGGTTGTACTTGAGCACCAGCGCGTAAGGATACGACACCGTATACTCGCCGAGATCCTGGAAGTCGGTATAATCGACCTCTGTATCTGAGTCTACGAGTCTGTTGTAGTTGATAGAAGCGGGATCGGTGACCCAGCGCAGCCCGTAGTACAGGTAGGTATACGGCATCACAGTACCGGGATCGGCATTAGTGCCCATCGCGTATTCGATCAGAAAATTGCCCTTAGGCGTTACGCTGTCACCGGGTATCGAAGACGCGGCAGCGCCGCCCGCTCCGACAAATCCCTGTATAGCGCCGAATTTCGGCAGCCATACGCCATCCGCGTTACGCTCATAGGTATATACTGTCGCAGAAGTACCGCTGCTCTCTACAAATATGAGCTGAGAGGTGTTCAGCTCGGGCACGATGAGTCCGGCGCCCGCCGCGAGACGCGTGAACTCGTCGCCCTGCGCCGCGTCAGCCTCGGTGGGAGCCTCAGTGGGAGCCTCGGTCTCAGGCTCGGGCGGCTCGGTGGGCTCGGACGCTATCTCTACGCCTATCGTCTCAGCCTCGGACGGCATGATAGCAGACGGGTGGAAGGTGCCGTCGAGAAAAGCGTATATCCTGTCGCCGAAGGTGAAAACCAGCACCAGCGACGCTAAAACCAAAAAAGTCGCGATACCGATGAGTATCGGCGCGCGCTTGCCCGATGAAGGATGCTTCGCCTTGTAGCTGTGGGGGCTGTGATAGCGGGATTTATACCTTCTGCGGTTAGCGGTTTTGTTGTTTTTATACTCCATATCTTTCCCTTATCTTTCGGGTTCTGTTTTATTATCTGAATCTGAGCAGGATAGCCGTGGTGTTGTCTATGCCGCCCTTTTCAAGCGCGGCGTCAACAAGCTCTCTCGCAAGCGACTTAAGCTCCTTTTTGCTGTCGATGATATCCTGTATCTCGTCGTCTGTCAGCATATCCGTAACTCCGTCGGAGCACAGCAAAAAGATATCGCCCGACTTATACTTGCCCATGGCTATGTAGGGGTACAGGCTGTGTCCCTCGGGCAGACCGAGAAACTTGGTGATAGCCTTGCCGCCTCCCGAAAAAACTATATGCTCCTCGGAGATCTGTCTGAGCTCATGGCGGCTGAGCTTGTATATGCGGCTGTCGCCCGCGTTGAGGATATATACATCCTCGCCCGAGACCTGAAGCATCGCAGCCGTGGTGCCCATGAGCACCAGCGTTCGCGCCTCCGTCTCTTCTCTCACCTTTTCATTCAGACGCTCTGCGAGTTCATACAGATACTCCTCATACTCCATACGGCTCTGCGTGAAGGAACGCGCTTCATCCGCGGCTGTATATGACGCGACCTCTCCGCACGCCTCGCCGCCCATGCCGTCAAAAACGGCGAACAGCTCGTTGGTATCCGCTGATACCTCGCCGCTGAGCAGAACGTCATCGAGAGAGTTTACATCCTCGCGTATATGTCCGTCGCAGAAAAAATTATCCTCGTTGTTACGTCTGCGCCTGCCTACACTGCATACGCAGGCGTACTCTACGATATTGCGCCGCATATGCGGTCACCTCGCTTTATAAATTTGTGCCGTTTACTGTGCCGACTGCTCCGCGAAGGTCGCGGTGACCTTCTCAATGAACGCCGGATCAAGCATGACCTTAGTGTTGCCGAAGCCACTCATATCGCAGCTAAGCCCGTAACTGTGTCCGGAGTACGATAACGTGATGTCAAGATCCGTCAGATATCCGTCGTTGTTTACAGTATAGGTTACCATGCAATCGGCGCCTTCGATAACTTCTCTGTTGTTCTCGAGCTTTTCTCTGAACAGGTTATACTCGTCGGCGCTGTAGAATAACGAAGCTCCATCCTTTGAGATCATATCGAACAAGTCAGCGAGGCTGACATCATAGCGATACACGGTACCGTCGTTCTTCTTTTCGGTCGTTATCTTAGCCACGGAGCTGTCGGACGCGAGTTTTTCTTTGAACCCCAAAAAGAATTTGTTGAGCTCTTTTGAAGAGTAGCGCGATGTGAGTTCTGTAAATCTCAGCAGTGAGCCCGCGTCAAACTCGCCTCTGCGCAGATCTCCGTCAAAGTCGAAGAAGTTGCTTATCTTCTCCTCGCAGTCTCGTACCGTCCATTCTTTATCATAGTAAAAGCCCTTTGCAGCTACCTTTGAATCAGCGTACACAGCGCCCTTAAAGGTATAATCATTATAGTCGGCGTCATACGCTATCTCAGCCTTGTGGTTACGGCTGTCAGAGTCAACGCTGCCCTTAAAGCTCATCACAGGCTTATCATCCACTGTCAAGGCTACCTCAAAGTAAAACGGAGTACTGAAATCCTTAGCCGAAGCGCTCATGAGGCGGTTGACGGGATTAGCGTCCTGGTTATACAGATGTATTATCAAAAACACCAGACCGACAGCCACTAAGCCTACCGCTATGAAGATAAGCGTCAGATGCTCTCTTATCCAGCGGCGGCGGTACTCGGCTTTCATCTCCGCGAGTATCTCGGATTCCTTGCGTGTTTCTACGGGACGGCTGACGTCCGCGGGTTCAACTCTCTCTAATTCGTTATCAGCCAAAACGATGCCCCTTTCATACAAGAAAAAAATATAATAATACAAACATAATTATCCTATTTTACATATACAACAGTATTATATCAAATCTTGTATTTCTTTGTCAATACAGAGATAAATCAGGAGTAAATTTTTTGTAAACTATTGAAAATACATTTCCCGGAGTTATAATAGTATTATCATGGGATATCGATCCGTATTATTATTGACCGAACCGCATGAATTATTAATGATCCTATCATGCACTGACTCATAATATCATTGATGCTCAAGCAGGTGTACACATGAAAAAACGAATCTTATCTTTATTGCTTACAATTACACTTATCATCTCGCTGTGCGCGGTCACTGAGGCATCGGGCGCAAACACCGTGTTGTACGGCGATACGGACGGCGACGGCGAGGTCAACATCATCGACGCAACACTGATACAGCGGCACCTGATAGGACTCACAGCGCTTGATGAAGCCGCTCTACAGAGAGCCACGGTATCGGGCAGCGATGAGCTCAGCATTATCGACGCTACGCTGATACAACGCTATGACGTCAAGCTCATCTTCTCATTCCCCGTCGAAGGACAGACAGAGTCCAAGGTCAAGGATATCATCACCATACACTTCACCAACAACAAAAAGTGGACTCCCGTAAACGCGTATTTCTACAATAAATCGACAGGCGCCGCGCTTAAAGAATGGCCCGGCATAGAGCTGAGCGATTATACTCTCAACACCAAGGGTGAGCAGGTATACAGCGCGGATGTCGATGTCACCCTGTACGATCGCGTCATCTTCAACAGCGGCACAAAGCAGACCACCGAGATCCCCGTGACCAAGGCAAGCTCGGGCTACAGCATACACGGCAGAGTCGGCAAAAAGTACTATCCCGATATCTACGCCTATGAAGCGGCGGGCAACGGCAAGGTAAAGACCGTAGTGATGGACTATCCCGACGGCTACAAAAAGAAGGTATACATCTGGACTCCCGAGGGCTATGATCCCGAAGATACATCCAAGAAGTACTCCGTACTGTATATGTGCGACGGTCAAAACCTCTTCGGCAACGTGCCTAATCTGTCGGGATTTTACTGGCAGTGTCAGGATACCGTCAACTCGCTGATGTCAAACGGCGGCGACGGAGTCATCATAGTCGGTATAGACAACAACGATGATATGCGCGTCACAGAGCTGACCCCCGATCTCATCCCGCTCGATCCCGAGGCTTACGCCGGTCACTACGCCGGAGGTTATGTCTACCCCGAGTTCAGAGGCGAGGTCTACTCAGACTTTATCTCCGATACCGTGATCCCCTATGTGGACTCACACTACAACACAAACTCTACAAGAGGCATAGCAGGCTCATCCTGCGGAGGTCAGGCGGCGTTCTACATCGGCATGGAGAACATGGACAAGTTCAGCTATATCGGCGCCTTCTCGTCCGCCTTCGCCTATTTCCCGCCCGAGATCTGGGACAAGTATCTCAGCTCAAAGGACTTTTCGGGTGACGTACCCTTTGTATACTTATACACGGGCATGAACAAAGACGACAGCACCGAGCAGTGGATATACCCCACAGCTGTACTGATGGACGGCTGGCTCACAGAGCACAATTATCCCGCGGACAAAAAGGTCAATATAATGGATGCCGACGCGCGTCATCACGAATCCTTCTGGGCGATCTATATGCCCGAGATGCTCTGCAAGGGCTTGGGACTGTAATTCTCACCGATGAGTGTCTTTACCTATCTGTAAACCGTTACTGTGTGGATACAGTATTATAGTAAAAACTAAATAAGCAGGTGTAAAAATGAAAAAGCGTATTATATCTCTTATCCTATCCGCCGCGCTCATACTCTCGCTGTGCGCTGTCACAGCGGTAACGAACGCAAAGGTAGTGTTGTACGGCGACACCGACGGCGACGATGAAGTCAACATCATCGACGCTACCTGCATCCAGCGCCATCTGCTGGGTCTGATGCAACTGGACGAAGCCTCAATCGAAAGAGCGCTGGTATCCGGCGAAGACGAGCTGTCTATCGTAGACGCTACACTGATACAGCGTTACGACCTCAACCTGATCTCACGCTTCCCTGTTGAGGATATGCTGCCAACCGAACAGCCCACTCAGGCTGCCACAGAACCGGAGGATACCGTGACTAAGGTCAAAAACAACATCACAGTCCATTTCAGCAACAACAAAAAGTGGACAAAAGTTTACGCATATATCTTCGATCACTCTACGGGTACTCCCGTCAAAGCCTGGCCGGGCACCCAGCTTACAAACCCCGTCACCAACGACTACGGCGAGCAGGTATACTCTGTCACAGCCGACGTCACCAAGTACGATCGCGTTATATTCACCAACGGCAGTACCCAGACGCACGATCTGCCGCTCACAAAGGCGAGCTCAGGCTACTTCATCCAGGAGAAGCTGAACAAGAATCTCATGGCGGGTCTGTACCCCTACGGTCAGGACAACGAGGGCAAGATCACGACCGTAAGCATGGACTATCCCGACGGATACAAAAAGAACATCTACATCTGGACGCCCGCGGGCTACGATCCCTCGGATAAGACCAAGAAATACTCTGTGCTGTACATGTGCGACGGTCAAAACCTCTTCGGTCAGGCGACCACCCTCTCGGGTTACGAGTGGGAGTGCGACGAAAGCGTGCTCTCGCTGATGCAGAACGGCGGCGACGGCGTTATTGTCGTCGGCATAGCCTGCGGCAACACCGAGGCTCGACGCAACCACGAGCTGACCCCTAACCTCGGCAAGATATCTTCAGCCGCCGGAGGCGACGCCACTTTTGAGAACGGCGGCGGAAAGGTGTTCTCCGATTTCGTCACCGACAAGGTGATCCCCTATGTTGAGTCAAACTATAACACAAATTCGATCCGCGGTATCGCGGGCTCATCCTCGGGCGGTATCGAGGCGTTCTATATCGGCATGGAGAACATGGATAAGTTCAGCTACATCGGCGCTCTCTCCCCCGCCTTCATCCTCTATGACAAGGCTGTATGGGATACTTACCTAAGCGCTAAGGACTTCTCGGGCAAGACGCCTCGCATATACTTCTTCTGCGGCAACAGCACCGCCGACGCTCTCGAGCAGGCTCTGTATACTAACGCCACCGCTATGGAGGGCTGGATGAAGAACCACGGCTATCCCACCGACAAGATGACTACCGTGACAGACGCCAACGCTACCCACAGCGAGGCTTTCTGGGCGCTGTACTTCCCGGATATGCTGTGCTACTGTCTCGATCTTTGATGCTCGGATTAAACGATCTGTAACGATAACAGGGCTGATGTGTAACATACACATCAGCCCTTATCTTTTAACTGTTCTTCGTTTTTTTGAAAGACTAATATACCTTTTTACCTGTCACAGCCTCAAAATGATACTTGACTATGCCGAGGTCGACCCTAACAAAGGGGCCGTTGGCGCTTGTCCTCACAGTCGGTTTATCCCCGTCAAGCGAGAAGATGAACTTTTGCTGATTCATAGCTGTGGGAGCGAGCAGAGCCGCGGTAACGCCGCAGCGGAACCACTCGGGCATATCGTCCTCCCGCACATCGGTGACAAACTCCACGGGCTTAGACTTGCGCGAGCTGCCCTCGGTAACACCGTAGCCTATCGCTATCACCAGCACCAGACGCTCATTATCGCCTATCTCAGCCTTGACCTCCTTACGCTTGAACATACCCGCCCAGCAGGTATTGAGGTCGAGCTTTTGAGCCAGCAGTACCAGACGCTCGCCGCAGTAGCCGCACAGCTCGTCGAGCTTATCGCGCTTTCTGCCTACCAGCGCTATATAGCTCGACACGTTCTTCCACCCCGCCAGCATAGAGGGTAAGCCGCTGAATACGTCTCCCGCCTTAGAGATGAATTGTATATGAAGATGATATTTTTCGTTGAGCCTGTCTATCTCGTCCCTTATGACATCTATCTTCTCCTGCTCTATGCGTACTCTCTTATACACTCTTACCGAGTGGCGCAGAGTTATCGCCTCAAGGTCAGTCATCTGCTCGACCTGTTCAACAATTTGATCCATGCTGTAACCTCCCTTATGATCTCATATCGATCATTATATACCAAATCCCGCACATACGCAACCAAAAGCTCAAACTTATGATAGCTTACGTATTGAGTGATGATAGTAAAGCATAAACAGAAACGCCCGCTGACGCAGGCGTTTAACTGTCGATATTCATTATTGGATCAGACCGTATAGTCCGCGAGCGGAGAATAACCCAGATCGTTCATTACCCCTGCTTCCTTCATCATCAAAGAGTCCTTTGAGCGCTGGTCGGTATAATACTGACCCAGCAGATTGAGCACGCCGTGTACGGAAGCAAACACGATGCCCATCTCAAAAGGCCGATTATAAACCTTGGTGAGTTCAATGATACGCTCGACCGAGATGATGATCTTACCGAGGCTGTCGCCTTCTCCCTGTGAGGGGATCGCGATAAGCTCACGAGCCTCAAAGTTGCTGACCCTCAGGTGTTCAAACTCGCGCAGGAGATCGTTGTCCGCGAATACAACGTTTATTTCAGTACGGCTGTCATAGTTCTCGTATTGTAAGGTGGCATGACAGCTCCGTCTTACAAGCATTCGCGTGCCCGATGGGATCTTAAACTTCGACTGCGAGTTATCAATAATCACTTTCAGATTACTTGCCATACTATCGCCTCCTTGCTTATTTGGTACAGTGATTGTAACATATAAAGCGGATTTTGTCTACATTTAATGAAATAAAATGTAAAAGTTTGGCTAATATTTCTATAATTTTAAACGATTTTTAGTGATTTTAACGCTGAAAATCCGCTGTTTTTTCGCTTCGCTGAGCCGTTTTTCAGTCATATTGTATATAAATTCGCACTATGCATCGTCAAATCTGCGTAGTGATATCCACGTGTCATGCTTATAAAAACGAAAAAGAAGCCGCTCTCACGGCTCCTTTATCTGATCGTTTATCTGCGGATTATATCGACTACCTCGCCGATATACATACGGTGTATCGGATCAGAACCATAGCAATAATCTATGATCTCCTGAGGGATCTTATCTGCTTCAAGATCGCTGTGATACAGCTTTCGGCAAACGAGAGTGACTTCCGCCTCTTTGTAGCCTATGCTCTCGCCTGCCTTGACTGCAGTCAGCCCCGCCTCAGCGTCCTTGTCGCAATCTCTGCCCGACTTTGAGCCCATCACAGACAGCGCCTTGCGGTACTGTTCGGGATAAAAGCTAAGCGTAAAGTATTCTTCACGCTCCATATAGCCGTAGGTGTGGCGGTTGGGACGCACATATACGGTCACCACGGGCTTGCCCCACAAAGTACCCATACCGCCCCAGCTGACGGTCATGGCGTTGTGATCCTCCGGGCTGCCCGCCGCCAGAAGCGCCCACTCCTTATCCAACTTACTGAAAATGTCGACTGTAAAATCCATAGTAAACCTCCGTTAACAAAGCTACAGATATTTTAACTTATATCAGTAGGATTTGCAATCAAAATTTGCAAAAACACGGCCTCCGTGATAGAATTGATTATATCGAAAAGAGGGATAGCATGAGTTATTGTGAAGAATGCGGCGCAAAGCTCGCCGAAAGATATCTTGAAGGCGAGGGGATCATCCCCTACTGCGAGCACTGCGGTGAGTACCGCTTTCCCAAGTACAATGTAGCCGTCAGCATAATCACCGTAGACGATGTCAGCCGAAGAATCCTGCTGATAAAGCAATACGGCCGCGACAGCTATATCTTAGTAGCAGGCTATGTCAATAAGGGCGAGAGCGCCGAGAGCGCGGTAGCCAGGGAGCTGGGCGAAGAGACCGGACTCAACGCCGGCAGGATAGTATATAACCGCTCAGAGTACTTTGAGCGCAGCAATACCCTCATGCTCAACTTTACCTGTCATATAGACGGCTCCCCGGAGTACACGCTCAACCGCGAGGTAGACGAGGCTGAGTGGTTCACCTTTGAAGAAGCAAGAGCTAATATCCGCCCCGACAGCCTCGCTCAGCGGTTTTTGAACTCTTATCTTGACAGTCTTGATCTCAGATAATGATCAAATCCGACTGTAACAACGCATAAACAGACAGAACCGCGATATAACGTCGCGGCTCTGTCTGTTAGTTTATATATACCTGTGAGGTTATTTCATCTCTTCGTTATCGGTCATGATATCCTGCTTGAACTCTTCGTTCATATCGGGATAAGCGCTGAGCATCGGCTCTACGTCGATACCCTTTTTGCGGTCAAAGTAGTTCTTGGTGATCTTAGCCACAAGACCGCTGAGGGCTATCAGACATATCAGGTTGGGCACAGCCATAAGTCCGTTGAAGGTATCGTCGATAGCCCAGACAAGACCGCTGTGTATGGTAGCCGATACAGCTATCAGCAGCACATAAAGTACCTTGAAGATGACTACTATGATCTTACGAGCCTTCTCGCTCTTCACCCAGCCGAAAAAGAACTCGACAGCCTTCTCGCCGTAGTACGACCACGCTATGATGGTAGTAAAAGCGAACAGCGGCAGGATGATAGAGAAGGTAGCCGTACCGAAGCCGCCGAAGTTGTTAGAGAACATAGTCATGGACATGACGCTGTCCTCCATATCCGCGTTCAAGGTACCGAGATCATAAGTAGTCAGGAACATCAGCGCAGTTAAAGTGCAGATGATGAAGGTGTCAAAGAATACCTCAAACACGCCCCATAAGCCCTGCTTAACAGGCTCGCGGGTCTCTGACGCCGAGTGAGCGATAACAGATGAGCCCAAGCCCGCCTCGTTAGAGAACACGCCGCGCGCCATACCCTTCTTGATGACCGTAGCGAAGGTATAACCCAGTATACCGCCGCCTACCGCATTAAAGCTGAACGCCTTTGAAAAGATCAAGCCGAAGGCCTGAGGGATATTATAGTAGTGAGTACCTATAGCTATAAGCGCGAGGATGATGAACAACAGCGACATAAACGGTACGAGCATAGACGCTACCTTACCGATACGCTTGATGCCGCCGATGATGATGATGGCGGCGATCACCGCTACTACACAGCCGATTATCAACTTGACTGTCTCGGTGTTTCCGCCGATACCCGTAGCTCTCTCAAACGCCTCTGCAAGCGTGCCGGATATCTTGTTTGTCTGCACACCGCTCATACCTATAGCTGCAAGCATACAGAACAGCGCCGAAATATACGCCAGCCACTTCCACTTCAAGCCGTAAGCGATATAATAGAAAGCGCCGCCCGAGAGATTGCCGTCCTTATCCTTCTTTCTGAAGTACAGACCCAGCACGTTCTCAGCATAGTTGGTGACCATGCCGAAGAACGCGGATATCCACATCCAGAACACCGCGCCGGGGCCGCCTGTGAGTATAGCCGCTACTACGCCTACGATATTGCCCGTACCTACCGTACCCGATATCGCGGTAGAAAAAGCCTCAAACTGAGATATAGACTTGACTCTGCCGTCCTTCTGCTTCTTTTTGCCGAGGCTCTTGAGCGTAGGCACGATGGTGGTGTTGAGCGACTCGCCGAAGCGTCTTACCTGTAAAAAGCCCGTGCGTATACTCAGCAGCAGACCCGTACCGAGGATCAGTATGATCACGGGCCAGCCCCAAACCACGCCGTTTATCGCGTCGTTGACTTTCTCAATGCCCGAGAGGATGTTATCCCACATTTTTATACCTCCTGAATTTATTTCCTGTTGTCAGCGAGAGGCATGACACGCGTGTCTGCTCCTCTCTGATAAAATATGCTCAAAAAACAAAAGAGCCGTTTAAAACGACTCTCAGACAAAGCGCGTAAGTTACCCTACGCTGTGCCTCCGTCCTTTTGCCTGAGAGATTTACGCTGATCCGACCGTATACACGCGATCAGCGCTTGCACCTTCGGCATCCGTTCACCGCCTTGCGGCAACAGAATTCTCCGGAGTGCCGTCCGCATACGGTCAACTATCCTGTATCATTGATATGAACAGGCGGTTTTCTGTATGCTTCTACCGACACATATTCTTTTAACGAATTATATTATATCACTTTTGTCTGAAAATGCAATAGTTTTTGTTGACTTTACATAAATTTTGACGGATAATCTATTAAGACAATCAATCAGGAGTATATAATGAAAGATTTTTACCCTTCATATTATAAAGAATTTCGCTGTATCGCCGCCGACTGTCCCGACAGCTGCTGTCAGGGCTGGGACGTCGTGATCAACAGCGATACCGAGAGTCGCTATAACACCGTACAGGGCGAGATAGGCGATAAGCTGCGCGCGGCGATATACACGGATGCGGACGGCGACCGTGTGTTCCGCCTCAAAGATGGACAGAAGTGTCCCTTCTGGGGCGAGGATAAGCTGTGCGATATCTACAGGGAGTTGGGCGAAGAGTACCTCTGCGTAACCTGCGCGCGTTTTCCGAGGCTCAGTATGGATTACACCGTTTTTTGCGAGCGCTCTCTCGCCCTTGCCTGCCCCGAGGCGGCAAGGCTGATAACCGAGGCGGACAACGCCTACGACAGCTTCGATCTTACCGACGCAGATGTATGTGACGATTACAGCCCCGAGCTAATGACATTTCTGCTGAGGGCGAGAAAACACAGCGCCGATATACTAAGCTCCGATCTCCCTCTTAAAGACAGGCTGACTGAACTGATACGGTACAACACCGATATCCAAAATCAGCTTACGGGAGAGCGCTCCGCCGCTGTCGAAAAGGCCTCCGACTGCAAATATATATTTGAGCTTTACTCAAAGCTTGAGTATATCGACCCTATGCATCGGGAGATGGTACTCAACAGCGCCGTCGATAAGCCCGACTTTTCAGCGCATGAGGCTGAGTACACTCGCCTTGCACTGTATTGGCTGTATAGGTTATACCTCAACGCGATAGACACCGCCGATGTGCTGTCGAATATCGCCATGACGGTTTGTTCTCTGATGGTTACGGCGGCTATAGCCGACAGATACTCTCTTAGCGCCGATAAGGCGGCACAGATATACTCCAAAGAGTTTGAGCAGAGCTACGAGAACACCGAGCGTCTGTATGATGAGTTCAAGTACGATCCCCTGTTCTCGGCAGAGAGCCTTATAGGCTTGCTTTAGAACTCGATCGGTTTACATATACAAACCGCTGTGATATAATAGTTTTAAAAAGGAGGGATACTATGCGTATCGAGCCGTTAGGCAAGGGCGTCGGTATATATGTCAGCGACGCTCATCATTTTACTACCGATACTATACTGCTGGCGAATTTTGCCGCCGCGAAAAACGGCGAGCGTATAGTCGAGCTGGGCACAGGCTGCGGCACCATCCCTCTGCTGATGATACGGGAAGTATCCCCCGCTCATATACACGCCGTCGAGATACAGCCCGAGGCTCTGGAGCTGCTGAAAAACAGCATAGAGCTGAACAGAGAGAACAGCGTAGCCCGCGCTGCTCTTATAAACCCGATCCTCGCCGACCTGCGCGATATAAAAAGCATCCTGCCCGCGGGCGAGAGCGATCTGGTAGTATGCAACCCGCCGTATAAGCTCCCCGGATCGGGTCTGACTAATCCCGACAAAGCTAAAATGACAGCCCGTCACGAGAGCGAATGTACGCTCGACGATATATGCGAGGCGGCAAAGTGGCTGCTGCGTTACGGCGGCAGGTTCGCCGTTTGTCAGCGCCCCGAGAGACTCACCGATGTGCTCGAGTGTATGCGCGCTCATGATCTCGAGCCTAAGCGGCTGCGCTTTGTACAGGGCAGAGCGGATAAAGCACCTAAGCTGTTTTTGTGCGAGGCTAAGCGCGGAGCTAAACAGGGCTATATGGATGTACTGCCCGCACTCATCATCGAGGATGAAAACGGCTTCACCGCTGAGATGAAGAGCATCTACGGCAGTTATAAGGAAGGATATAATGGATAATCACGATAAGATACTGTATGTAGTCGGCACGCCGATAGGCAACATGGGCGATATGTCGCCGAGGGCGGTAGAGACCCTCGATTCGGTAGATTTCATCGCCGCCGAAGATACCCGGGTAACGCTCAAGCTGCTCAATCACTTCGGCATCAAGAAGCCTATGGTCAGCTACTTTGAGCACAATAAGCACGACAAGGGCGAGAGGATCATAGACCGTATACTCGCGGGCGAAAACTGCGCTGTAGTCACCGACGCGGGCATGCCCTGCATCTCCGATCCCGGCGAAGACCTCATCCGTCAGTGCGAGCAGGCGGGCATACGCACCGTGGTAGTCCCCGGTCCGAGCGCGGTCATATCTGCTCTCGCGGTATCGGGGCTCGAGACAGGCAGATTCACCTTTGAGGGCTTTTTGTCCGTAAACAAAAAGAGCCGCTCGGAGCATCTCGAGAGTCTGCGCTCGGAGAGGCGCACGATGATCTTCTATGAGGCTCCTCATAAGCTGCCTAATACCCTTAAAGATCTGTATGATAACTTCGGTGACCGCAGGCTGACCATAGCAAGAGAGCTGACCAAGCTCCACGAAGAGATCATCCGCACAACTACCTCTAAGGCGGCAGAAAAGTATATCGAAGAACCTCTCAAGGGCGAGATCGTGCTGATACTCGAAGGCAAAAAAGAATCTCAGACCTCCGACATATCCCCCGAAGAAGCCGTCGCCTATGCCAAAAAACTGATCGAAGGCGGTATGCGTCCCACAGACGCCGCCAAAGAAGCCGCCGCCATGGCGGGACTGAAAAAGAACGATATATATAAGGAACTGATATGAACTACGAACAAGCGCTCAACTTCATACACTCGCTGGACAAATTCGGCTCCCGTCCCGGACTCGACAGAGTACAAAAGCTCTTTGACGCTGTGCCCGATGTGCTCGATCAGAGCTTCATCCATGTAGCGGGCACTAACGGCAAAGGCTCTGTATGCGCCGTTCTCAGCTCTGCTCTCAGGCAAGCGGGATACAAGACAGGTCTGTTCATCTCACCATACATCACCGACTTCAGGGAGCGTATACAGATAGACAATGAGATGATATCCGGGGGCGAGCTTATCGAAGCTGTCGAACACTTCAAGCCCATACTCGAAAGACTCAACTCCGACGGCGTAATCATCACCGAGTTTGAACTGCTCACCGTGATGAGCTTTTGGATATTCAAGCGACACAGCTGCGACGTTATCGTCTGCGAGGTAGGCATGGGCGGACTGCTCGACTCCACTAACCTCATCCCCTCTCCCCTATGCTCGGTAATCACCCGCGTCGATCTCGACCACACAGCAGTCTTAGGCGATACCATAGAGGAGATAGCCGCTCAAAAGGCGGGTATCATCAAGCAAGGCAGCGTCACCGTGACCGCCGCTCAGCGCAGAGAGGCGTACGCCGTCATCGAGGCGACAGCCCGAAAAAAGAACAACAAGCTGTACCGCGGCGAGGACACGGAGCTGACAGTCACCGAGACAGGCGCAGACGGCACGCGCCTTATCTACCGCGGTACCGATATGCTCCTGCCCCTTGTCGGCGCTCACCAGATCGACAATCTCAGATGCGCCTTAGCCGCCGTCGAGGCGCTGAACGCCGAGCGAGACTTCAGCATCACACCCGGGAACATCCGCGACGGACTGATAGAGATCAAACATCCCGCGAGATTCGAACGTCTCCGTCAAGCTCCCGATACAGTGCTCGACGGAGCGCATAACCCCAACGGACTCAGCTCCTTTGCCGAGGCTGTCCGCTCCTTTTATCCCGACGGCGAAAAAACGCTTATCATAGGTATGCTCGCCGATAAGGACAGCACCTCGCTGTATCTGCTTAAGGGACTGTTCGACAGGATCATAGCCACCGATATAGATAATCCCCGCGCCTTACCTGCCGAAGAACTCGCCGAGAGACTCATCGGCACAGCACCCTGCATAGAGGTCATAAACTCGCCCCAAAAGGCATATGACAAGGCGCTGACATACGGCGGCGATATCTTTATCTGCGGCTCGCTGTACTTAGCCTCGGAGCTTCGTCCCTATATAATCAACAACAAAGCCGCACCTCAAACAAAAGCCGCCGAATAATAAAAGCATCCGTATTTTTCCGACAACAGAATAAAACACATTATTTAAGCCTATCCTATTATCATTGGGATAGGCTTTTTCAAATTGTCATCGCTATCCAAAGGCTCCCTTTTCTAAGAGAGCTGTCAGCGGACACTTGTGTCCCGCTGACTGAGGGTTTTATAATAATTTCAAATAATCAAGGAGGTCACATGGTAGACTTGACATATCAAGACGGCGCCGTCACGGCTAAGCTGTACGGCGAGATAGATCACCACATCGCTCCGTCGCTGAGAGGCGAGATAGACGCCTGCTGTGAGAGCCGCAGACCCGCCCGCCTCATCCTCGACTACGGCGCGGTCAGCTTTATGGATTCATCGGGCATAGGGCTGGTGATGGGCAGATACCGCATGATAACCCTGCTCGGAGGAAGGCTCGAGGTAGTCAATATCCCTCCGTCGCTCAAAAAAATCTTTACTCTCTCGGGACTCGAAGGCTTAGGGGTGATCAAATGAAGACCGTAAACAGCATGAAGCTCAGCTTCATATCAAAGAGCGTCAACGAGAGCTTCGCCCGCTCGGCGGTAGCCTCTTTCTTACTGCCGCTCGACCCAACCGTGGCTCAGATAGCCGACGTCAAGACTGCCGTGTCCGAGGCGGTCACCAACGCGATAGTCCACGCCTACCCCGACGCCTTCGGGACGGTTTACATAGAGGCTCGGCTTACCGATACCGGCAGAGCGATAATCAAGATACGCGACCGCGGCATAGGCATACCCGATATAGCCAAGGCTATGGAGCCGCTGTACACCACCTCGACGGACGAGAGGGCGGGCTTGGGCTTTGCCGTCATGCAGAGCTTCACCGACAAGGTCAAGGTGCGCTCCACCGTAGGCAAGGGTACTACCGTGACTCTCGAAAAGCTCATATCCCGCTCCGAAGATGGACAGAAATGAGCTGATAGAACAGAACCTCCGTCTGGTACACGCCTGCGCCCACCGCTTTGAGGGACGCGGCATAGAGTACGAGGAGCTGTACGCGGCAGGGTGCGAGGGGCTTGTCAAGGCGGCAAGACGCTTTGATCCCGATATGGGCTTTCAGCTCTCCACCTACGCGGTGCCTGTGATACTCGGCGAGATACGCGGACTGTTCCGCAGCTCGGGCACGGTCAAACTCAGCCGCTCCCTAAAGGAGCTCAGCATCAAGGCGAGGGCTGTCTGCGACAGCTACAGGAGCGATCACGACAGAGATATGCCTATATCCGAGCTTGCCGCAAAGCTCGGTGTAGACGAGTACAAGGCGGCGGAGGCTCTGAGCGCCTCACAGACCGCTCTCTCGCTGTCGGGTACCGAAGAAGAGGGCGGCGTAGATATCCCCGTCCCATCAGAGGAGGACAGCCTTACGGACAGGCTCTCGCTCAGACAGGCGCTTGTCACCCTTGACAGCGATGACCGCCGCCTTATATCCCTGCGCTACTTCGCGCGCAAGACCCAGACCGAGACAGCCCGCGCCCTCGGCACTACTCAGGTGCAGATATCCCGCCGCGAAAAGCGCATCCTGCTACGTCTGCGGAGTATGCTGATCTGACAGATAGTGTAAAACACACAATCGAAAAACAATATTTTCTCTATTTGTCATCGTTCAGAGAGCTGACAGCGTGATACTCGCATCACACAGATTCAACAGCGTCATCCTGAGCGAAGTCGAAGGATCTTAAAGTTCTTCCTTTTCGGTTCTACCATACTTATCAGGTATGATCTATCGAAACCAAGTCGTCAAAAGATCCCTCGACAAGCTCGGGATGACAGCGCTTTAGACTCGCGATGACGGAGACGCAGACAGGCTGGCGCCTGTCAAGGAGCCCAACAAAGCTATACGAAATATAGCGCAATAGATGATAAAGGTTTTTATTAAGGATTAGTATTAGGTTTATACAGTCTTAACGCCCTGCGGAATGACCGCAGGGCGTTGCTGTTATATGTTGGGTAATACTGATTAATTACAATGTCATTGCGAGACCAAAGGCTCCGCAATCCTCAGGGAGCTGTCAGCGAAGCTGACTGAGGGTTCCCCGCGGCAATCTCAACCGAAAAAACTAACGGGACTGCGTTTTCACAGTCCCGTTGCGTTATATGTCAGAAAATATTATCAGTACAGCATTGCAAGCTCTCTGATATGTCTGAGTATGCGCGAAACATCCTGTATATCCAGCTCACCGTCGCCTGTGCCCGATACGTCGCCGCAGGCGATCTGATACGGGTCGAGATCGGTCAGCTCGCGGATGTAGCGCTGAGCAAGCGAGCAGTCCATGATGTCTGTCTCACCGTCGCCGTTCACGTCACCCTTGGGGCAGAGCTTTACATCCTTGGTTACATCAGCGCCGGCTACGGTCATGGTATACTCACGATTCACATGATTCTTCTTCGTAACGAGCATGGTATAAGTACCGGCTTCTACATCATCAAACGAATACTCTGCGGAGTTGCCCTTTACGTTGACGTTCTTTTTCACCTTGCCGTCCTGCATAAGCAGCACGCTTATCGGGTCGGTGTCGCTCAGATAACTCGTTATCTTTCCGCTAACCTTTACGCCGTCCTTAGCTTTATCCGAGAGAGTGGACTTATCAGCTCTCCAGTCAATTCCGTATACTCCGGACTCTGCGATAGCTTTAAATGCATCATCCTTAGTCAGATAGAGCGCTCCGGCAACATAATCAATCAACTTCTGATCATTCATACGACTATAGTCTCTGGCATTATTCAATTTGTTCTTCAAGAAATCTACAAACATCTCATATGCGGATGTATTGGCCGGTATAGTCTCACCTACTACGTTACCGATAGATGTGATACACTTCACGGGACCGAGACTGCTATTCTTCCAGCGTGCTACAAGGGATGATTTATTACAGTCAAACTCATTTTCCTGTCTGGCACCGTTACAGTAAGCGGTATCCCCCATACAAGAAGAGTCTAAAAGCAACGGCGCTGTCTGAGCCTTGGTCTCCTTATTAACAAATATGATACCGTATGCCTTGCTGTCTTCAAGAACGATCCCCGCGTTTCCAAGATCAAATGACCATACTCCGGGGCTTGTCTCTTCACTGTTATACATCCTCTTTGAGCCCCAAGGGATAAACTCTTCGCCGCCGATCTCATAGATATAGAAGCCGATTTTTTCAAAATCATGCCACTCCGAAGTCGGCACATAAAAGTTAAGCATTTTACTCTTTCCTGTAGGTATATCGCTCGGATCATGACCGCCTGAGCTATCTGAACCTCCGGGCAAAGTGGACCTGGATTCACTCCAATTGTTAGACCAATCTGTCCTATCTCCACTGCCGTCATTAGCGCCGGTATCCTTTGCTTCTTTGATTGCCTGCTCTACGTCGTCCTTGTCCAACCCGAGAGCCTTAGCTGTATCGTCGATAGTAGTCTGAGCGTCTTTGCCGTTAAAGTACAGTGCGGTTGTAAGGCTCTGAGAACCCTTGCTGGCGAGGAAGTTGACCATCATCTGATAAGCAGAGGTTGTGCTTGGGATAGTCTCGCCTATAACGTTACCGAGAGAAGTGATCTGCTTGATCGGACCGTAGGAAGAATTCTTCCATCTTGCGACCATGCTCTTCTTGTTGGAGTCTACCGCGTTCTCGTACATGTAATAGGGATCGGGAACATAAGCGGTATCGCCAAAGCAAGATGAGTTGAAGAGCAGGTCAGCGGTCTGAGCGGTTGTATCGAGATTCTCAAAGATGATACCGTACTCGTGACCTAACAGTACGCCGGCTTCCTCCGCGTTGAACGCCCAAATATCACCGTCGTGGGTGGTAAAAGACTTATTTTTTGAACCCCATACGGTAACGCTTTCATAGTTGCTGAGATCGTAAATGTAGAACGATATCCAACTTGCGCCTGACCAACCTGCCGAAGCAGCGTCAAAATAGATCACTCCGTCATCGGATGACGTCTCGGAGTAGTCGCCGTCGGAGCTGTAAGCTCCTGCGGGCACAGCCGCGACCGTGAATACGCTGAGAACCATTATAAGGCTCAGCAGCACACATAAAAGCTTCTTAGAATTACTCATGTTTTCCTCCTTTGGGTATTGCGAGTTTATTCCGATTTGCTTACTGTTTAATTATATCACAACAGCCTGAGTATATCCATTAGTAATGCGTTACAAATAATCATAACGTCATTTATGCACTATATCTAAAGACTTCTTAAGCATACAGCAGTCTCGCGGTGGTATCAAAGTCATAGTGCAGATTTATCATCCTAACAGCCTCGCCCGCAAGACGGCTGAGCCTGCGCTCGATAGCTGCGACAGGATAGTCATCGTCCAGCGCCACATACTTCAGTCTCCAGCCTCGCTCACCGCGCTCGGCTCGCATTACTCTGATGTCTCTCAGAGACTCGGTCTCCTCACGCGCCGCGTCGATAAAGCTCCTATCATCGTTCATAATCCCGTATCCGTTAACGTTTTTCATAGTCATTCTCCTCACCTGTATTGATTCATTGATATCATTATAGCAGAGCATTATGACAATAAACGGGACTTTGAGCAGCGCGCCGACACTTGTTTGTAAAAGTAAACGCAAGCAAAGCAGTCCGACCTTCGCCGGACTGCTATACGGTTTGATTATCTGCAGATCATAAAAGTATCATATCAGATCCTGATATTCACGAGGTGGGCAACAGACGGGATGGTCTGCTTCTGCATCACGGTAGTTGGGCTGAGCAGAGCGCCTGTAGGCACAAAGAGGATGTTATGATACTCTTCACGAGCCATATCGCCGAGGATCTTGCCGCACAGCACTGACGCGCAGCATCCGCAGCCCGATCCGCCTGCGTGTACATCCTGGCTCTCGTCAAATATCATCACTCCGCAGTCGCTGTGCCGATCATCTATATCTATGCCTCTCTCAGCGAGCAGATCGCGCAGCAAGCGTGAGCCGATCCGACCGAGATCGCCCGTAAAAATGCGGTCATAGTCACTCGGACCCGTCCCCGAATCCCGAAAGAACCCATATATGGTGTCCGCCGCAGCAGGTGCCATGGCGGCGCCCATATTATTTTGATCTTTGATCCCGAAGTCGATTATCCTGCCTAATCTGGCTGCGGAGATGTACGGCGCCGAGATGTCCTTCGGATCATCTGCTACGATACAGGCTCCCGCTGCTGTAACCGTCCACTGAGCTGTCGGGGGACGCTGTGAGCCGTATTCGAGCGGAAAGCGATATTGCCTCTCTGCTGTGCAATAATGCGACGAAGCTGCGCTCAAAGCACGCCCCGAAGCACCGCTCTCAACAGAGATCGCCGCCATTATCAGACCCAAGCCCATTGTCGAACAGGCTCCGTATATACCTGCGTAACGCACACCGTATCTACGCATCGCAAAGCTAGAGGCTATGCACTGGTTGAGCAAGTCTCCGCAAAAAGCCGTGTCAATATCAATCGGACGCATATCAGCCTTATCCATGGCTATTTCTACTGCCCTGCCGGTAAACACGCTCTCAGCCTGTTCAAAGGTATTTTGCCCGGCATAACTATCTGAAAAAATATAGTCAAAGCTGTTTTTGAGCGGACCTTCGGACTCCTTTCCTCCCGCAACAGAGGCATAAGATATTATTGACGGCTGTTTTTCGAACACTATATTCCCTATTTGTCTGTACATAAAAATTCTCCTTTCCGCTATTATTTGCAATAGTTTTTTGGATATTCAAAAACACCGTTGCGCTGTATTTCTTTCTGTCTTTCGCATAATGCTCAATCGGCTGCAGCATTCCTCTTTTTGCATACGCAAAGCAAATATACCTCAGTTTCCATTAATTGTGCGTTGAATAATCCCGCCCGCGCGGGTATGATAGAAATAGTTTAATTAAACAAAAGCGTTAACGCGTATCATTATCGGAGGTATAAAAATGAAAACCTTTTCAAAAATTATTGCGGCTCTGATATCCGCTTTTGTGATACTTACCTGTGCCTTACCGGCTGTAAACGCCGCTCAAAAACCGCCCTGCCCTCAAATCGAAGTTATCCGCAGCACCGTGGACCGCAGTGATCCGCAATGGCTTATCGATAATATATGTGCCGATCACGGCATTTGTTTTGATGAAATTCTGAAGTACGTCAACGGTACTTGTACAGGCGGAGCCACCTGCGTCATCAAACCGGATCCATCTGACAAAACGGTGACCGAAGCAGTGACCGAACCGCTCGAAACCCCGTCAACGCCTATTGAAACTCCGAGCGAAAAACCTACAGCGCCCGCTGTAACACCCGTTACTGCCACCGAAAAGCCTACCGAACCGGCAGTCGATCAAGCACATGCGACTTCACAGTTCAATTCAGCATATGAAGCAGAGGTTTTGAGGCTGGTCAACATCGAGAGGTTGCGATACGGACTATCTCCTTTGAGCTTTGACAACAGCGCTGTAGATGTCGCTCATGTTCGCGCTAAAGAGATCGTTCATAACTTTTCGCACACACGACCGGACGGAAGCTCCTGTTTTACCGCAGCGCAGGAGGCAGGGTTATCATACCGTTATGCCGGAGAGAACATCGCCTACGGCTACCCTACTCCCGAGCAGGTAGTTGACGGTTGGATGAAATCAGAAGGACACAGAAAAAACATCCTCTCAGCGTCTTTCAAAAGGATAGGCGTCGGCTGCTATGAAAGCAAAGGTGTACTCTACTGGTCACAATTCTTTATCGGATAACCGGAATCGTATAAACGATAAAAAGTGTGTAGGTCAACCAACCTGCACACTTTTTGCATATCTTCTGAAATATAACTTATTGATACTCTGTTATGTAAAACCACCAGGACAATCAAGTCTGATCTTGCTTCTCGTCTGTAGACGTATCATCGTCTACGGATACGTTATCCTCTGCGGCATTTGCTTTCAAACGCTTCTTTCTGCCGAGATAATAACCCATAAAAACCAGCGCTGCGACAAAAACCACGCCTCCCGCGCCGAGCAGAACGTATTTCAGCGGATCGTTTTTTCTCATATCATACAGCCCGCCTTTTGACTTTGAATCATCAGCATCATCGACAGAGCTTATCTCGGATTTTTTACTCTTAGTTGACTTGCTGCCTGATGATCCGGATCTATCGGAAAGGTCGGAGCCTGATGACGCGGAGGACGAAGACGATCCCGAGACCCTGCCGTCCTTGCCGAGTCTGACAGAGAGTGATTGATCCGCCAAGCCGTTTATGTAATTATAATCACCGTCACACGCCTGATCCATATGCAAGCTGAACAGACAGTCTCCGGGGCTCTTGCCGTTGAAAGTGACCCTGCAAAGCTTGCCGTTCTTAGACGCGCTGCTTGCAAAAGCGATGATCACCTTCTCCTCTTTGAGATTAACGCTGACGTGAGCATCGGGATCAGCCGCGGAAATCTCTCGATACTCTGCCAAACCGCTGTCGAATCCAAGTTCAAAAACTGCCGCCGCAACCTTATTATTACAGAATACATCAATATAAAACAGCGTCCCGTTCTCGGTTTTCGCAACGTATGCACAGTAAAAATCCGCTTCAGCAGCAAAGCAACCGAAAGTAAAGAAAGCTAAGCATATCAGAATCGATATTGCTGACAACATCTTCATACCCATATCTCCCGGTGTCACCGATACACCTGTCAATCAAAAGCAAAAATCTCGAATCTTATAATTAATACTACACACTATTATATAACTTGTCAATAACCTGCATATATTACTGAACACATCATATTTTGAGTTAATGCTGTCAACATCACGGTCATTATTATCATAATCATAATCATAATCATTATTATCATAGTCTTTCTTAGTTCACTTTTTTGGCTTTTTGAAAATGATACCAATTCAAATCGCGCATTAATCAGCAATAATTGTAAACAATAACCTTACAAATAATAGTAAGGAGATTCAGATATGAAAGCAACAGGAATCGTCAGACGCATAGATGATCTCGGCAGAGTAGTCATCCCAAAGGAGATACGCCGCACCCTGCGTATCCGCGAGGGTGACCCGCTGGAGATATACACTGCTACAGACGGTGAAGTTATATTCAAAAAGTACTCACCGATAGGAGAGCTAAGCGAGTTTGCAGCGCAGTACGCTGAGGTGTTAGCGCGCATCAGCGCTATGCCTACCCTTGTATGCGACCGCGACCATGTCATCGCCGCATCGGGAGTCAGCAAACGCGAGTATCTTGAGAGGCGCATATCGCCTGTGCTCGATCGGTAGATGACGTCATGCCTGTCGAAGGTCTCAGCCTCGCTGCGGCGATCATATATCCGATCATAGCTTCGGGCGATGTGACCGGAGCAGTGGTGATGCTCAAGGACGAGCGGGTCAAAACCCCTACCGAGACCGAGCTGAAACTCGCTCAGTCTGCCGCAGCATTCCTCGGAAAACAAATGGAAGCATGATACAGAGTGAGAATCGGAGCAGATAACCAATCCCGTTATCTGCTCCGATTATTTTTACATAAAATGATTATCATATTATGTCTCAACCTACATCGTCATAGGGCTGAATGATATGAACACAAAAACTCCCCCTTCAAATGAAGGGGGAGCAATAATCGATAACACTTATCAACGGGTCACATACTGACCGATCGGATAAGGAGTCTTAGCCAATGAAGAATGACGCAGGAGGTAAGTAGCGTCAACTACGGTCAGATCGCCGTCACCGTCGACATCACCGCGCATCATGAGCTCATCGGAATAAGGAACCTTAACCAGTGTAGCTTTACGCTGAACGAGCGTTGAGTCAACAGCGTCAACTTCGCCGTCATCGTTTACATCGCCAAGGAGGAAGGTGTTTCCGGATGTTGTAGGCTCAGTCACAGGCTCTTTGCCGGGCTCGGTAAATGTAGCCTTACCGCCGATTGTGTTGCCCGCTGTTACAACGCCCTTGGATACAATGCGGGTGAGGGCGGCGTCAGCGGCCGCGACTGTGACCATAGCGTCTCTGATCTCGGCGTTACCCTTAGCGGTAACTGTATAGTGAGTTACAGAGATGATGCTCTCATCAGTGTTGAACAGATAACCCTGCTGAGGATTGGAAGCGTTGTACTTA
The DNA here is from genome assembly GCA_902776975.1 of uncultured Ruminococcus sp. Classification (GTDB taxonomy): domain Bacteria; phylum Bacillota; class Clostridia; order Oscillospirales; family Acutalibacteraceae; genus Ruminococcoides. The sequence goes on along the minus strand of CACYSI010000036.1, from coordinate 13,092 downwards.
ACTACGCCGTCAACAACTCTGCCCATCGCGCCTGTCATGTTCGGGAATACTGTAGCGCTATCTGTGATTACGCCGTACTGGTCAACAGAGTCGGTCTCCTTCAGTATAGAGGAGGTATAAGTCTGGGTAGCGTTGATAGAAGCGATATAACCGTTGCCTACAGCCTTGCTCGCGTTGAAGGTTGAGTAAACGGTGAAGCTCTGACCTACGTTAAAGCTCATCTTAACGGACTTGCCGTCAAAGCCGTAGATGGTTACAGTAGTGTCCTTAGCAGCCTCGGTAGGCTGAGTAACGGGCTGAGTAGGCTTGGTAGCGGGCTGAGTCGGCTGTGTGGGCTGAGTAACAGGCTGTGTAGGCTGAGTCGGCTGAGTTGAACTGCCGGGATCTGTATAGGTCTCGAACATTGTAAAGCTCTTACCGGACTGAGTCTCACCATTCCATACGATCTTAGTTACGTCCTTATCGGAAGCTACCATGGTCTTAAGAGCAGTGGTGATGTTAGCCTTACCGGCTGCCTTAACCTTATAGTTGGTAACGATGAGCTTGCACTTGTCATTGTTGAATACAAAGCCGTTGTTGACCTCGGGCTTAGAAGCGGAGAAGGTGATGACGCCGTTCTGTACGGTAGCCATAGCCTTGCTGCCGAGGATCGGGAACATAGCCTCTACGTTATCTACCTCGCCGTACTGGCTGTCATAGCTGTCGGTAAGCTGGAGCTTGGAAGTGGTGAAGCTCTGGCTGCCGGCTACGTTAGCGATGTTGCCGTTAGCGATAGAAGAAGTATTAAGTACTGTGTAAACAGTGAAGGTGTCATTTACGTTGAACTCTTTGGTCTCAGCCTTGCCGTTGGGACCTGTGATAGTAACGGCAAGAGTTGTGGGAGCGGGACCTAAGTTGAAGGAAGCGGGCATGCTGATGACAGCGCCGTCCTGGATCACGCCGCCCTTAACGAGAGCCTTGATCGGGTTCTCGGCAGTACCGAGGACGATCAGGTTGTTGGTGATATCCGCAACGCCGTTAGCCTTTACCTTGTAGGTAGTGGTGATGAGCTGGCAGGTATCATCGTTGAATACAAACGCCTTGTCTGTATAAGGAGTAGAAGCCGCATAGGTGATAGTGCCCTTAGTAGCGGCGTTAGCCATAGCGTTGCTGCCAAGTACGGGGAATACCTTTTCTACGTCTTCGATCAGACCGTCCGAATCTACAGCGTCAGCAAGTGTAAGTACCGAAGAGGTGTACTTCTGGTTAGCGTTGATCGAACCGATCTTGCCGCCGGTAACGGACTCTGAAACGTTGAGTGTAGTATAAACAGTGAACTCATCGCCGATGTTGGCTGTGATAGTATCTGTTGTGCCGTCGAGGCTGTGGATAGTGATCTCTGCGTGATCGAGAGTCAAAGGATCTGTGAAGGTAGAAGCCATGCTGTAGCTCTTACCGGTCTGAGTCTTGCCCTCAAATACTATACGGGTAAGCTCGTCATCCGCGATAGCAAGGTTTCTGAGAGCTGTCTTGACCTCAGCGGGAGAAGCTGACTTTACTCTGTAAGTAGTAACGATCAGCTTAGCGGCTGAAGAATCAAACTTGAACGCATCTGTCTTAGAGGGAGTAGAAGCGTTGAAAGTAACCTTGCCTGCTACAGACGCGTTGGACATTGTAGCGCTGCGGGTGATCGGGAATACAGAGTTAAGATCTACGATCTCGCCGTACTGGCTGTCAAACTCGTTGACAAGCTCGAGAACTGAAGATGTGTAGGTCTGAGTGCCCTGCACAGATCCGATCAGACCGCTGGAAACGGACTTTGTTACGTCCAAGGTAGTATAAACCGTGAACTCCTCGCCTACATCGTACTCTTCGGTAACCGCATTACCGTTGAGATCGTAGACAGTTACTGTCGCGGTCTGAGCCGCGGAGGTCGTAGCCATACCGATCGCTGCCATAGCGACGATCATAGCGACAACCAAAAGCATACTGATAATCTTTTTCATGTTAATCCTCCTTGGGATAGTTTTGACTATAATATTTTAACATAACTTATAATGTTATTCAATATAAATTAAAGAATTAACCGTAAATAATTGCCGCTTGGCTTTTATTTGATCTCTTCGCCGATGCTGTAGGGAACCGGAGCGCCGAGGAGATGTCTCTGGATGAAGGTAGCGTCAATGATATCCAGACCCTCGTCACTGCCGTCGACATTACCGCGCAGGATCATACCGTCGTCGGGTACGATGAGGTCGAGCAGGATCCTCTGGATGAAGGTAGCGTCGTCGATCTCTACCTCGCCGTCGCCGTTAGCATCGCCGAGAATGCCCTTGGAAACACCTGTCGCGGGGATGATCAGAGAAGCAACCGTAACTTCGTTCTTGCCGTCAGCGTCAGAGAAGAGCTTGTTACATACAGAGCACTCGTAGTGAGCCTTCATACCGTCCTTTGTAGCTGTAGCGTCGACCTGAGCTACATAGCTGATGGTGTGAGCCTTCTTAGACAGAGTCTTGGCGGTGCGGCTTAGCTCTGTATTACATACTGAGCAGTAAACTACAGCTTCGTAGCTTCCCTCAGCGGTGCAGGTAGCCGCCTTTACGTTTTCATATACAGCCTTAGCGGGAGTATGAGCGAGCTGAGCAATGGTCTTGGTCTCGCGTGAAAGCTCAGCGCCGCAGGATGTGCAGTAAACTACCTCATCATAGCTGCCCGCGGCAGTGCAGGTAGCGGGCTTAACGTTCTCCTGAACTGCCTCGCCGGGTGTATGAGTATGGGCGAGCATGGGGATGATCAGCGAAGCCGCTGTGACCTCATTCTTGCCGTCCTTATCTGAGAAGAACTTGTTACAAACAGAGCACTCGTAGTGCGCCTTGGTACCTGTAGCTGTCTCGGTAGCGGGGACCTCAGCTACATAAGAGAGCGTATGAGCCTTTTTAGCCAAAGTCTTGGCGGTACGGCTGAGCTCAGCCTTACATACCGAACAGTAAACGACCTCGTCGTATGAGCCTGCCGCTGTGCAGGTAGCCGCCTTAACGTTCTCATATACAGCTTTTGTCGGTGTATGACCGGGAGCTGTGATGACCTTAGTCTCACGAGAGAGCTCCTCGCCGCAGCCTGTGCAGTATACGACCTCGTCGTATGAGCCGTCTACGGTGCAGGAAGCGGCCTTCTCGTTCTCACGAACAGCCTCGCCGGGTGTATGTGTATGAGCGGGTGTAACAGTACCGGGAAGTGTAGATACTGTCCAATCCCATGTAGTTTCGATCTCGTTATTTGTGAACGCGTCGTAGACCTGCTGCTTTGTCAGACCTAAATCTTTACCGATATCATCTATCATCTTTTGCTCGGTCTTGGTGCCGGGATCGACGACGTAATGATAAGCGTTAACGTACATGGTGGTGCCGGTCTTCTCATTTACGACCGTCAGGAAGTCTACAAATACGTCTTCGGGGGTCTTGCCCGCCTCGGGACAGGTACCTACAACGTTACCGATAGAAGAAACCTGCAGAACGGGACCGTACTCTGAATCATCCATACCTTTCCAGAAAGCCGCGAGGGTCTTCTTGGAGCTGTCTACGGGGTTCTCGTACTGTTTGCCGGTGCAATAACCGATATGACCGAGACAATCGGTTGTGAAGAACAGATCGTATGTCTGCTCTGCCCAGTTAGAGCCTTCGGTGCGTACAAAGATGATCTTGTACTGTACACCGGGATTAAGAGTATAGTTGACCTTTGTGGGATCAAAAGAGAAGATACCGTCATAACCGGTTACAGCTGTACCCTGGAGCTTTTTAGCGCCCCAGTCAAGAGCGTTGGTCAGATCACCGCCAAAGATATTGAACGCGATCTTGTTCTTTGTGCCCATGGTCCAGCCTGTAGTGGACGCGTCAAAGTACAGTAAGTTGGGATCGGGAACGAACTTGGGGATGACGAGGTCAGCCGCTGTGACCTCCTGAGTGCAAGCCTCGTCAAGGAAGAGCTTGTCGCAGCCTGTACACTTGAAGTGAGCCTTGACGCCGTCAGCCTCTGTGGTAGCGGGTACCGCGGCTACAGCCTCGGGTGTATGAGTGTGGACGTCGCCGCCCTGATAGCCTACATGAACGCCGTTCTTGAAGTGGTCGGGATTCTGGCAGACGTCCTGCATATTATCGGACCAACCGTCGGTACCGTCGGGATAGTCGGAGTCGCCCTTACCCTCGGCATACTCGCCGCCGTAGCAGCCGTTGCCGTAGTAAACATAGGGATTGACGCCGCAGGTCTGCTTCTGAGAGAGGGGATTGATCTTGACCTGGTTGGGATCTACGATAAAGATACAACCGTCAAAAAGATCGGGGTCGGGTGAACCGTAGGGCAGTGTGTCAAAGTCGCCCTCATAAGCGCCCTCGATGTTGGTATCGACAGACTGAGCAGCCTCATAGTAGATGGGCAGCGCGGGATCCATACCGCCGTCGACGCCGTTGTTGAAGATCATGATAACGACGTCAGTGGGAACGTCTACATAGTAGATGCCCTGATCGTAGTCTTCGATCTCGATACGGTAGCCTACCCATGTGTCGCACAGAGCCGTGCCGCCCCACCAGTAAGCGCCCGCGTAATGCTGACCGTCTACTACGTTGTAATCGCTGTACCAAGAGGGAGCCTTGTCGCCCGCCTTGATAACAAGGTCGTCATGCTCGCTGATGATCTCGCCGGTCTCGGGATCGACGTCTTCGACATGAACATAAACGTCCTCATCGGCAGCAAAGCCGCGTTTGCCGTCGGGCATCTGAAGGTAGATACGCTGAGTTTCTACCTCTTCGCCTTCTTCTTCCTCAACTGCCTTTACGCCTTCGGCAGCGGAGATCACACCCTCATCCGATACGGACAGAGCGCTTGCAGCTACGGTCATCATAGATAAGATCAAGACCACAGCTAACAGTAAACTGATTACTTTTTTCATCATCAAGCCTCCTAATAGCTTTAGTTATTAAAATTTTAACATATTTTTTACAAACTTGCAATATTATATTAGTAGAATATTCAGTCGATTTTTTGTAATAAGTGAATAACAGATTATCTTAAACTGTAAAGATGAAGCAACCAGCGACACTTTATTTGTGTAAATCTACAAATATTTGTACACGCAAGAAAGCGTGCGCACCAAGCGCGCGATTTCGTCTACCCATCGCTCGTGCGCACGCAGTGCCCCATCGCTCGTGCGCACGCAGTGCGCTACTGAGCGGGGACTATAAATATTTTTTTATTTGACAGATGTTGCCGCAATAATACAGTTTGTATAATTTATTGTTGTAAACAAACAATTATACAGCTTGTTGTAGTTTCCTGTCAAATAAAAAACTCCCCCTTCGGATGAAGGGGGAGCAAATCTATATATTATAGATTATTCAGTTATAGGATAAACGCGCTGAGCGATCTGTTAAGATCAACCCACGGCAACGAACTCACCGATCGCGTAAGGTGTCTTAACGCCTACAGCGTAGCGCTGGATGAATGTAGCGTCTACGATAGTCAGCTCGCCGTCGCCGTCAACGTCAGCGTTCATCAGGGTAGCCATATCATAAGGTACCTTGAAGTGCGCGTCGTATCTCTGGACGATAGTAGCGTCGATATCGTCTACAGTGCCGTCGCCGTTAGCGTCGCCGAGATAGTAGCCGGACTGGAGCTCAGCCTTGATGCAGCCGTAGAACCAGTCGTCGCCGCCGGCAAGGTCGGGACGGAAGTAGATTGTGTATACGCCGTCAGCTGTGATCTCGCCGTTCTCGCCGTAGTTGTTGCCCATACCGTCGGGGATCCAAGTCTGCTGACCGTCCTTAACGAATACTACCTTGAACTGAGAATCGGTAGTGAGAGGCAGAGTGATGACATAAGCGTCAACTTCGTCGCCATAGGTTGTGGGAAGCATCTTATAATCCTCGTTGGGAGCCCAACCGGTCATGTTGCCTACCAGATAGTAGGTGCCGAAGTCATGAGGCTCGACCTTGATGCAGTCATAGAACCAGCCGTCCTGAGGAGTGGTGCTGAATGTTATATCATACGCGCCGTCCTCGGTGATCTCGCCGTTCTCGCCGTAGTTGTTGCCCATGCCGTCGGGATACCATGTCTGCTTGTCGCCGGTTACGCCTACGATCTTGAACTGAGACTCGGTTGTAAGATCGATGTTCTCATAGGTGTAGGTGCCGTCGCCGTTGTCCATCATAGCGTAAGACTCGCTGGGAGCCCAGCCGGTCATGTTGCCTACTACATAGTAGGTTGTAGCCTCTACGGGCTCTGTGGGCTTAACGGGCTGAGTGGGGATAACGTGACCGTGGTCATGAGCGGGATTCATGCACATTTCCTCTACGGTTGTGAAGTTATCGCTGTCCTCAGCGTACATGCCGTAGTGGCCGTCGCCATAGTAGAAGTACCAGTCGCCGTCGATAGTGTCCTTACCGGAGAACTGGTTTACATCCAGTGTGTCGGGGTTGACGATAAAGATGCAGCCGTCGAAGTTATCTGTAGCTGTACCCTCGGGCATAGTATCGGACTCGCCCTCTTCATAACCCTGGCAGTTGATGTTAGCTGTCTGGTGAGCAGCTGTATAGATGTCAGCTGTCTTGTCTGTGCCGCCGTCAACAGCGTTGTTGAAGATGATGGTTGTGAGTACGTCGGACTCATAAGGAACGTTTACAGAGAAGATACCCTGCTCTGCGTCTACCAGAGTCATCTTAGCGCCGGGCCAAGGATCGAGGTTCTTGGCGCCCTGCCACCAGTATACACCGGCGTAGTTCTGACCGTCGATCTCGTTGTACTCGTTAGCCCAGTTGATATCGCCGTCCATCGGCATCTGGAAGTAAACTGTGAATGTATCTGTGATGCCTGCCTCAGCTACGACATCGTCAGCGAAAGGCATATTCTCGATGGGTCTGCCCTCGGGCTCTGTGCCGGGCTCTACGTGCTCTGTGGAGGGCTCGGGAGCGGGCATACCGTCAACAAAGATGCAGTTGTAGAACCAGCCGTCGGTAGAGATAGCCGGATCAAAGTATACGTCATATACGCCGGGTACGGTAACTTCGCCGTTCTCGCCGTAGTTGTTGCCCATGCCGTCGGGATACCATGTCTGAGCGCCGTCCTCGACCTTAACTACCTTGAACTGTGTGGTAGCTGTGATGTCGAGATCCTTGAGGACATACTTACCGTCATCGGTAGCAGTCATCTTATAAGCCTCATCGGGAGCCCAATTGCTGTTTGTGCCGACTACATAGTACTCGGGACCAACGGGAGCGGGCTCTGTGGGAACGAGCATCGGAATAACGAGCTCATCGGCTGTAACTTCGTTCTTGCCCTCTGCGTCGGAGAAGAGCTTGTTACATACGGAGCACTCGTAGTGAGCCATAACGCCTTCAGCCTCATAGGTAGCGGGAACTTCAGCGACCTCTGAGAGTGTGTGAGCCTTGATGGCAAGAGTCTTAGCTGTACGGCTGAGTTCCTCGCCGCACTCTGAGCAGTAAACTACTGCGTCATAGCTGCCCGCGGCAGTGCAGGTAGCCTTAACTACGTTCTCATATACAGCCTTAGCGGGTGTATGAGCGAGCTTGTCGATAGTCTTAGCCTCGCGGGAGATCTCCTCGCCGCACTCTGTGCAATATACTACCTCGTCATAGCTGCCTTCAGCCTTGCATGTAGCGGGAACAACGTTCTCCTGTACAGCCTCGCCGGGTGTATGAACGTGTACTGCCTCTGTGGGAGGCTCTGTGGGAGCGTCTGTCGGAACTTCGCCGGGCAGAGTAGATGTAGCAGCGTCCCAAGTGGACTCAACACCTGTCTCAGCAATAGCGTCGGCTACGTCCTTCTTCTCAAGACCTAAGCCGGCACCGATATCGTCGATGAGCTGCTGCTCGGTCTTTGTGCCGGGAGTTACAACGAACTCTCTTGCGTTTTCAAGAGTATTATTAAGGAAGTCCTTAAAGATAGTGTAAGGGGTCTTGCCCTCCTCAGGGCAGGTACCTACAACGTTACCGATAGAAGAAACCTGCAGAACGGGACCGTACTTAGCAGCGTCGATATCCTTCCAGAAAGCTGCCAGAGCCTTCTTGGAGCTGTCTACGGGGTTCTCATACTCGGTGCCGTCGCAGTAAGCGATGTGACCGTAGCAGGTGGTGTCAAAGATCAGGTCATAGGTCTGGTTGCCCGCGCCTGTGAAGATAATCTTATACTGCTCGCCTTCCTTGATATCCATGCCCTTAGCGGCAGGATCATAGGACCAGAGGCCGTTGCCTTCGTCGGTACCGTTCAGCTTCTTGCCGCCCCAGGGGAGCAGCTCGCCGTCTTTACCGAATACATAGAAGCCGATCTTGTCCTTTGAGCCGAGCTCCCAGCCTGTGGTGGAAGCGTCAAAGTACAGCTTGGTGCTGTCGAGCTCGGGAGCGGGCTCTGTGGGAGCCTGAGTCTCGGGAGCCTGAGTCTCGGGAGCGGTTGTCTCGGGAGCTGTGGTAGCCTCTGTCGCGGGAGCATCCTCGTGATAACCTACGTGAATGCCGTCAACAAAGTGATCGGGGTTCTGGCAGACGTCCTGCATATTGTCGGACCAGTTGTCGGTACCGTCGGGATAGTCGGAGTCGCCCTTACCCTCGGCATACTCGCCGCCGTAACAGCCGTTGCCGTAGTAAACATAGGGGTTTACGCCGCAGGTCTGCTTGTGAGAAAGAGCGTTGATCTTGACCTGGTTAGGATCTACGATAAAGATACAACCGTCAAACAGATCGGGGTCGGGTGAGCCGTAGGGCAGTGTGTCAAAGTCGCCCTCGTAAGCGCCCTCGACGTTGGTGTCAACAGTCTGAGCAGCCTCATAGTAGATGGGCAGCGCGGGATCCATACCGCCGTCAACACCGTTGTTGAAGATCATGATAACAACGTCTGTGGGGATGTCTACATAGTAGATACCCTGATCGTAGTCATCGATCTCGATGCGGTAGCCTACCCATGAGTCGCACGCAGCCGTGCCGCCCCACCAGTAAGCGCCTGCATAATTCTTACCGTCTACTACGTTGTAATCGCTGTACCAGGTAGGAGCCTTCTCGCCTGCCTTGATAACAAGGTCGTCATGCTCGCTGATGACCTCGCCCGTCTCGGGATCGGTCTCTTCAACGTGAACATAAACATCCTCGTCGGCGGCAGCGCCGCGATTACCGTTAGGCATCTGGAAATAGATGCGCTGTGTCTGCTCTTCGCCGCCTTCTTCAACGGCTGCCGCTACGCCTTCCTTAGCGGTGACAACGCCTTCGTCCGATACGGACAGAGCGGACGCCGCTACGGTGAACATAGAAGCAATAAGTGTAAGAGCTAAAAGTACGCTAATAAACTTTTTCATAAAATTCCTCCTTATAAAATATTTTATTGCGTAGCCTAATCATAACACAAAATTTTGCAATATTCAATAATAAATTTTCGGTAATTCAAGATTTTTTATTCACTAAAGACCAGGTATTTTTGAGGTCTCAACAGTTCTTGTGCACTATGCACAATCAGCAAATACATAGTTTGTGCAATAAAACCATACGGTTGCAATAAGGCACAAAAAGCCAAGTTGGTTTTTGTTGGTTTTAACGAAAGAAATCCCCCGCGCAGCTGTGCACGAGGGATAACCGATATCTGATGTCGAGGATCATTCGCCGCCTTGAGCGGGTGTCTGGGCCTGCTGCTGCGCGGGAGCTTCAGCCTGCGCCTCAGCGGCGGGAGCCTCTGCCTCGCCGTCCGAAGACTGATCGTCGGAGTTGTCGGAGTCCGAATCCGAGTCGTTTGACGAGGATGAACCGCCTGATGAACCGCCCGATGACGGAGCGGATGTATAGTATGTGGAGGAGGGCAGCTCGTCGGAGTCTACCTCCTTACCGTCCTTATAATAATACCTGGTGGAGTACACGGTATAGCCGTTGCTGAAATACGAGGGATCGGTGGTAGAGATATCGACCTCGTCAAATTTGGGGTTCTCAAGACCGTACATCTCACAGTTAAGCTCCGTGCCGTCCATCCAGCACTTCATGAACAGCTGATACTTGAAGGGATTGCTGAGCTTTAAGTCGATGTTGCCGTAGTCGATAGTCGCGTCGCGTCCGGCGTCAACATATGTAGACTTGTAATAGTGGCAGGCGCGCTCCTCAACATCCATACCGCAGAGCAAAGCCGCGTTATATATTGTTGTGGAAGACTGACAGATACCGCCGCCCACGCCGGTCTCGCTTCTGCCCTGCACGATAACGCCCGCAGGCAGATATCCGTTGGACTCGAGGTTGGAGTCGCCTGTACATTCATTGAAAGACCATGTCTCACCGGGATTGATTATAGAGCCGTTGCAGGCTGCAAGTGAGACTCTCATATTCTCGTTGCCGTTAGAGTTGTTTGTAGAATAAGTGCTGAACGACGAGAGCTTTGTGATGTTCTTCTTTAGGTAGCTCTCTGTATAATCGGGATCGACCTCTGTAGTCTTTGCGGTCACGGTCCCGGCATAATTACCGCTCTTTATCATGTCCGAGAGCGCTTTTGAAGCGTCTTTCTGATCTACCTCTACGCCCTTTTGCTCTGCGGCAATGGTGAACATACTGTCAGCGGACGGGTCAAACTCGATGACCTCGGCGTTTTTAGGTTTGGTATCGACCTTTTCGGCAACGGTCTTGATGATGTTCTCACAGCCGCCGGCGTCTACGGTCATCTTGATCTCATATTCCTGAGGCTCGGTCTTAATGCCTTTTTCTTCAGAATACGCCTTAGCCTGAGAGAGTATCTCGTTGGTGTCAAAGGTATACTTGAAAGCGTCCTTGCCGTAATCAAATGTCTTGTCGCCCGCCTTGACGGTGATCTTGATACCGTCGGCGAGATCCTGCTCGACCTTGGTCATGGCCTTGCGGGCATCCTCCATAGTCATATCCATGAGAGATACACCGTTGACATAGACGTTGTCCGAGAAGGTGCTCTCGGGACCCGTGCCCGTACCCGAGTTAAGATAAAGAGTAACGCCTGCTGCCGCGGCTATGGCAAGAACACTGGTGATACACAACGCGACTATCAGACCGCCTTTGCCCTTTTTCTTCTTGGGCTGATACTCCGGCTGAGCCTGAGCCTTTTTCTTTGCGGACTTTTTCTGAGTCGGGGCGATCTCCGTGTAGCCTTCATCGGTAAAGACATAGCTGTCTTTTAAGGATTCATCGGCGTTGATATATTGAGCGTTCCCGCGCGACACACCGCTTTTAGGCGCTGAAGCAGACGACGCTCTTTTTGTTCCCCCTGTCGACGCTGAGTTACGTCCGCGTATCTCAGCGAGGATCGAATCTAATTCTTTGGTGTCTGAATTCTTTTTATTATTCATACAAACACTCCCATTCTATCGTAATTCTCTCTGACCGCCGTCACATCGGCTTTCATAGAGAAATTCTGCATACTGACTCTATTATAATTGATTATATAATAACTTAGTTAAAAATGTTTAATAATCTGTAAAAGAATTATTAAATAAAAATATGATGATTTTCCGACCGTATCGGTGGGTATTATTATCACTTTTAGATAAACGGCGATTTTTGCGTATTGCTCTTTTGCCTTTTTTATACTATAATCATAATGATACTTAAATATACCGAGGGATTATACATGAACGTACTGATTCTGACCGCATCGACCGGCGGAGGACACAACAGAGCGTCAAAAGCTCTTAAGGAGTTTATAAACAAGCACGATCCGGATACCCGGGTAGATATCATCGACGCTATCGAAGAGTGCTCGTCTCTGCTCAACTTTACCGTGGTCAAAGGCTACAAGGCTTTGGTCAACTGGACGCCTCAGCTGTTCGGCGCTATGTACAAAAGCTCCGATAAACAATCTGCGCTGTCCGAGATGGTCACGGTCATCTACCAGCAGTGCACCAAGCGACTGCAGCCGGTTATCGAGAGCTATAAGCCCGATGTTATCATCAGCTGTCATCCGTTTGCCGGAGCGATAGTAGGATATATTAAGACGTATTCGGACTTCAGCGTCCCTCTTATCTCCATAGTGACCGACTTCTTGCCGCACAGGGCATATATCGCCGAGGGCATCGACGCATATATCACAGCCTCGGATAAGGCTAAGACTCTGCTGAACACACAGTACGGCGTAGAGCCCGGCCGCGTCTACGACTACGGTCACCCGGTATTCGAGAGCTTTTACGAGGGCAACGGCAGAAGCCGCGATGAAGTGCTCTCGGAGCTTAGCTTCGACCCCGACAAGCGCACCGTACTGATCATGGCGGGCAGCTTCGGCGTGACCGATATACTCAAGATATACGAGAGTCTGGTAGCTATCGACGTCGACTATCAGATCATCGTAATCACAGGTAAGAATCAAAGACTGTATGACGCCTTTGAACAGCTGCTCAAGGGCAGCGGGAACATCGTGACCGAGGATGAGCCCGAGTTTATACACAATCTGCCGGAAGATAACATACTCAGAACGATCTACGAGAGCGGCGAGACCATGATAGACATGATCTCATCCACCTTCTACCCCACCACGGATAAGACAAAACCCACTAAGCTCTTTTTCTTCGTAGACAATGTTGACGACTATATGCACGCGAGCGACCTGATAGTCACCAAGCCCGGCGGACTGACTACCTCAGAGAGCATAGCCTGCGCCCTGCCTATGGCGGTGTTCAAGGCATATCCCGGACAGGAGGAGCAGAACGCCGCTCTACTGGTCGAAAACGACATCGGCATAATCATAGAGAACGCGACTGACGCTGCCGAGAAGGTCGGCGCTCTGCTCAAAGATGATAAAAAACTCATAGATATGCGCGACAGCTGCCGAAAATATGTCCGCAAGAACTCATGCCTTAAGATATATGAGCTCGCTAAAGAGCTTGCGGATAAGGCAAGCCCCGATAATCAGGAATCATCAAATGATAAAGAACCATCAAATGATAAATAAACATCAAATCGCGACGTCCTACCGGGCGTCGCTTTTTTACCTTATAGGAAACTGCTCGTTTCCTATAAGGTAAAAAAGATTTATACTAATTTCAATTAAAACGCTTAAACAAGATATTTGCGGAAAATTTCGCAGAGCAAGGCGGAGATCGCAGGCAGGCTGGCGCCTGTCAAGATC
>CACYSI010000035.1 GCA_902776975.1 uncultured Ruminococcus sp. | reverse complement strand
AGACCGATCTGTCTTTCCTTTCCTTCGTTTATGTTGCTTCTATTGCTATTTTGTTGAAATGATACAAATGACTTCGATTTATTAAACAAGCCCTAGTATTATACTGATTTTCGATAGATATCAGACGATTATTATCAAGGATGATTTTAGAAAGACAAGGCGGAAGTCGCAGGCGCTTGTATTCGATAACCCTCCATATCGAATGCCCGAATATCAGATTCGATATACTGAACAAACCATAATTCAACAGATTATTTAATTGCAATAATATTCTCTCCGATTTGTCAAAAAAAGGTTGTATTTGTCATTTATTTTTTGTATAATAATCTGCATAAGGTTTAATCCGATTAAGCGTAGAGGATATACCGTAAAATTATAACAACAAATCTTACTGTATTATCAAGCGATCCGGAGAACTCTGACTTTTCATGTAGTATCCTTTTGATCCTGTCGCTTGTGACGCGAGATATAGCAGCGCTTTGGTCTGCCGCATATAGCAGCGCGCCTCGTCGGCGGTGTCGAGGCTACCGAGAACACCGTTATAGTTATGGGGGCAGCTCATGAGTCGTGAGCTATAAGCTGTGAGATCGGCATCCTGCGCCCCCTATCGAGAAAGCCCTTAACCGATTACGGGCTTCAACGATACAAATAGATACAAATAGAAATAACGGTACGGTTCAGGAATCGATCAGTTGACTTGCAGCCGATCAACGTCCGGATCATCCGCTTAAATCAGTCAAGTAAAAAGATATAAACTATAAAAAACAGGAGGCAAAATCTATATGGACACTTTATATCTTTTTGTCGGAGTAATAGCTCTGGTATGCGTACTCGGATTTTTCAACGAAAAAGTCACTAAGATCACCTACGAGATCGGTCTTATGCTGTTCGCGTCGATACTCGGCATAGTCTTACTGATCGGTACGGCGGTGTTCAACAACACCGACATCGGCAACACTCTTAAGGAATTCCAGGAATTTGATATCCACGATTTCCTTATGCACGGCGTACTGTGCTTTATGCTGTTTGCCGGTTCCTGCCATATGAAGCTGAAGGACTTTAAAGAGATGGCGAGGCAGATAACGGTACTGTCATTTGTATGTACCCTGCTCGGCGCTGTTTTTTACGGTCTGCTGATCTACGGAGCGAGCTATCTCTTCGGAGCGCCTTTAACACTGCCCGTATGTCTGATGTTCGGCAGTATCATCGCTCCTACAGATCCTATCGCCGCTACGGGCATCCTCAGCAAGTTCGGCTTGCCCAGAAAAACATCCTTCCTCATACAGGGTGAGTCCCTGTTCAACGACGGTGTAGGCGTAGCGCTGTTCGTATGCTTCTCGGGCATGGTAAAGGCTTCATCCGGTTCATCCGACGAAGGTATAGTCGGAGTCATGCTCAGAGAGATACTCGGAGCGCTGGCGGTAGCTATCGTAGTAACCGTACTGTGCTTCTTGATGTATCGCTTCAGCAAGCATCCGCACCTCAAGATATTCATCAGTCTGCTGACGGTCTCTCTCTCGTACGGTCTGTGTGAGGCGCTGCATTTTTCCGGCGCTATCGCGTCTGTTATCTGCGGTATCCTGTTCTCAGAGCTTCGCTCAAGATACTGTGAATCTGAGGATCACGCTCAGGCAGAGCTGTTCGACTCGTTCTGGGAGACACTTGACGTCTTCCTCAACTCGATACTGTATGTCATCTTAGGCTTGTCGTTCGTAAGCATACTGAGGATGGAGTATGTACTGCTGCTCTCTGTAACGGCTATCGTCGCGAACCTTATCGCGCGTGTCGGCAGTCTGTCGATCTCATCACTCATTATCGGAAAGATCCCCGACGGCTTCAGCAAAGGCGGCTTTATCGCCCTGTTCACATGGGGAGGACTCAGAGGCGGTCTGTCGGTGGCGCTCGCTATGAGCACCAAGGATCTCCTGTCCCCGGAAGTCTACAATGTGATCCTCGGCTGCACCTATGCTGTCGTATTCTTCACAACAGTCGTCCAGGGTCTGACGATGCAGCCCGTATACAAGCGTATCAGCAAAAACGTGACTGTGACAGAATAAACGCTGTTTTTCAAAAGTTCTGCGCTATCACGCATATAAAATAACACAGAATCTCTGTGGCAATAAGTCAAACAATAAGCTGACATCTCACGCAAAGAGGTGTCAGCTTCGTTTTATATGTATATGAACATTTTACGGCTTATAGTATAATCGTTATTATCGCTGTGATTCGGCATAGTCTATTGACAATTTGTGTATTTTTTAATATAATTATGCTATATATTTGTATATTCGGTTTAACATCAATGAAGTGTCGCGCTTTATCATGCCGCTCAGACACTCACTGACCGTTTTATAAGTATTTATATCGCTGAGTTCTCTTTTCTCATACGAGATCACAGAGAGGACGGCGCGATACATCGATTCATGAACTCCCGCGGGAGAAAGATTGGAGGAAAGCATATATAACGACCCAAGCCGAGCGCCCGCGTTGAGCCGAGATCTTCAACGCTATGCAAAGATCGCTGATCTTTTCGATTCTGTCTGCCGGCATAGACGCAGCTGTATATCAACTATATCGCGTTTAACGCAGGCGGAGTTTAAATCAGCAAATATACAAATCAAATGAGGTGTAATTATGACAGTATTATTCATTATTTTAGGTATCTTAATGGTAATAGGCGGATTTTCATGTATGTTCACCCCGCTGATTACCTTTTTGAGCTTAGGCAACTTCATCGTTATCATGGTACTTATTTACGGTATCGTCGGTATCGTAAGAGCCATCAAAACTAAAAACTTCGGCATCGGCTTTGTGTTCAGTATACTGAGCGTTATATTCGGTATCGCCGTTTTCTTCTTACCGAACTTAGTGCTTATCTCCGACACTGTCATCCTGTATATGACTGCCGCGTGGTTCGTGATTCTGGGTATCCTCCAGATCACCATGGCTGTATCCGTAACAAAGAAAATGGGTTCCGGCTTATGGATCCTGCAGCTGATCCTCGGTATCCTCGGTATCCTGATCGGTATCTATTCGTTCTTCCAGCCGGCTCTTATGGCGCTTACGACCGGTGTCATGGTAGGTTTGTTCTTTGTCGAGACAGGCTTCACCATGATCTTAGGCGGTATCGCTATCAGAGATTGATTTAGATCAAATCACAGTGTCCGTCGGATGATCTTATCCGACGGACACATGATATTAATCTTAGGGTTTGTTTAATAAATGGTACCGCGCCTAAGCCCGCCATTTATCAAACAAGCCCTAAACTTATTAGCTTAGGATCACATACTTCAAAAGCTGTATTCGGTCATGATTTAATACAATAAAACAACAACCGCGTTAAAACAAATCTTTATCTGAGAGGTAAGAAATGATAAACGAGAACAATCAGAGAGCGTTACTGAATCATATCATAAACAATATGCAGGAGCAGCGGAAAAAAGCGTTATCGGGAGCAGAGCACGAACGGTTGGATAACGAAGTTATCCGTATGACCGAAACGCGTATCTACATCGGGCTGAACGACGCTGAGACAAAAAAGCAAAAGTATGAAACAGAAAAGTACCTCGGGGTTTTGAAGAAGGTATGCCAAAGCTATCATGTCGCGTTCTCGGTAGATATCGAAGAAGGCGGTTATTTTCACGAGGACGGCACATATACAGAAGAGACCTCGTTCGTTCTGCTGCTTATAGCGGTGGAGAGGGGTATAGTACAAAGGATCGCCAAGGATCTGTGTGTCTTCTTTAATCAGGAAGCCGTTCTTGTCACAGAGAATCATATCGAAGGATACTTAGTCAACAAGTAGCTGTCTGTATAATCCCGTTTGCATACAAGAAAGCGTGCGCACCAAACGCGCGATTTCGTCTACCCATCTCCTGTGTATGGGTGCTGTGACCCAAATCACAGATTTGGACAGCACCTCAGCTCGTTGCTGCGCAGTGCGCTACTGAGCGGGGACTATAAATATTTTTTTATTTGACAGATGTTGCCGCAATAATACAGTTTGTATAATTTATCTTTGAAAACAAACAATAATACAGCTTGTTGTAGTTTCCTGTCAAATCAAAAACGCCCGCCGCGGAACCGAAACTCCGCGACGGGCTGCTTTATTATTCGATTATGATCTGTCCGCGTTCATAAGCCGCGAAGATCACCACTCGTCGACTATCTTGATATCGTAGGGAACCTGAGCGCCTAAGAGAGCGCGCTGGAGCCATGTCGCGTCAACTATAGTCACCTCGCCGTCACCGTCTATGTCAGCGGCGGCTTCATCAAATACGGGCGGGATGACGTCGAGCAGAAAACGCTGGATCCATGTAACGTCGATGATGGTCACTACGCCGTCCTTATCCACATCGCCTAAGAGCGTATCGGCAGGCTGAGTAGCAGGCTGTGTGGGCTGTGTAGCAGGCTGAGTCGGCTGTGTAGCAGGCTGAGTAGGTTGAGTAGCGGGCTGAGTCGGCTGGGTAACAGGCTGGGTCGGATTTACGGGAGTTGTGGGCTGTACAGCGCCGGGAGTGAACGCCTTGCCTATACGAGCCATGGGTACGGTGATATGATCCTCGTCCTCTTTCTCGGCTGATGTAGAGGCGTCCTTAGAATAAGGCTTAGCGGCGTTATCAGCCATAGAGAGGTCGTAGGGCAGGCAGTCCATACCGGAGGTACCGAAGGTAGACACCTTCAGGATGCCGATACCGTTAGTCTCTATGTCAGCGGCGGAGATATCGAGGTTAGCGAGCGGGATAGAGACCTCATAGAACATATCCATAGAAGCCTTGTGACCCGAAGAGTAGAAATCGGTGAGTGTTCCGTCTACGCAGTCGCCGGCGACACGCTTGTTGTCCGTGCCTGCCTTGGGGATACCCATCAGCTTGCCGGAGAGTGTCTTACCGCTGCCCCATTTGACGTTGATGCCGGAGGCGGCGCCCTTCTTGACGAGGACGTCGGGCTCGAGGTTGCCGTCATCGTTAGCTGTGTATATAAACGGACCGTTAGAAGCGTTGGTGGAGTAAGCGATAACATGATCGGCGTTAGCGTCTACGGTAGTGCCTGTATCCCAGAGAGTACCGCCCGCGGTAGTACCGTGGGTGATGTTGCCCTCGCCCGTGAAGATGTACATGAATACGGGAAGGTTGTATATCCACAGATTGCCCTGGGTCAGGGGGAAGTCCTCGCCGGCAGCTACTACGTCCTGGACGTTAGCCATCTCATACATGATGTAGAGGTTGGTGTCGTCCCAAGCCGCGTACATGGCATAGTCATCGATAGCGATCTCATGCATCGACCAGTGGGCGTATACTCGGGGATCGTCGTTAGCTACGCCCTGAGCGATGAGCATGGAGCTGTCCCAATCGGATTTGTCGCCGTCAACGGTGATGGTCTTGCGCTTACCGTAGCCGTTGTCGGGGTTGGTAGCGTAGTTGCCCGAAACAGCGTCGGAGGTGCTGCCGTCGGTAGCGGGACCGCCTGAGGACCTCTTCTTGAAGGTATAGCTTTTGGTTGCGGTGCCGTAGCTGTTGGTTGCGCTGATATCAAGTGTGACGGAAGCGCCCTCGGCGATGTTTGCGCCGAGAGTAAGGCTGACAGAGCCGTTGATAGACTTCTGAGCGCCGCCGTCGATGGTGTAGTAGGCGGAGGTCGCGTCGGTGACTGTGATAGTCACGTCAACAGAGTCCTTGAAGCTGCCGCCCTCTTTTGATACTGTGATCACGGGTACGGGATCTACGCTGTAATCGCTCCAAGCGCCTGTAGCGTAATCATAGAGCTTATTGCCGCCGGGATACGGCATATCCACGGTCTGACCGCTGCCGTTGAAGATGATCATATCGAACTTGTCTGAGGGAACCGTGTAAGAATAAACGTTGTCCTCGCCGCTGACCTTGGTCATAGCGACGCCCGGCCACGCCTGGTTATTCTCTTCGGTATTCTTCTTCCACATATAGCAGTTGGGTGTGAAGTTCGCGCGGCAATAGATCTTATCGCCGGCTGCCGCCGATACGGTCACTACGGCCACCGTTGCGGTCGAGACCGCCATGATAAGCACGAGAATGATCGCGAGTAGTCTTTTTGAGATTTTCAAAATGATACCTCCTGTTAAAATAAATCCTTTAATGAGCTATCCGTTTGAGAAGCAACAGAGTCGGTACGCTCATCTTTGATACAATTATAATGGACAAACCAATAAAAGTCAACTAATAATCACACCGGCTACCTGTCGGTTTATATGATAACCGTATCAGGCGATGATGTTTGTGTCAGCGTAACGGAAAACGCCGCGACGGAAGCTCCGCCGCGACGTTGCGATCATAACTAAGTTATCTTTTTGCCTATGCCCGACCGTGACGAAAGGCGTGTGACATATCTCTGTATGTATGTCGCGTCGACCACGGTTACCGAGCCGTCCTTATCCACATCAGCGGCTCCCGCGACAAAATCGCCGTTAGCGAGCCACAGCACGCGGCGCCGTATAGAGGTAGCGTCCGAGATAGTGACAGAGCCGTCAAAGTCGGCGTCTCCGAGCAGGAGCCCCGAGGCGCTGTCGGGAGTACGCTCGGTCATGACTCGGATACCGTCGCGCGTAGACACATCATGGTCTATGAGTTGTACATATCCGCCCGCGGTCTCGGTAGCAAGCTCGGTTATCCTCGCGGTGACGCGCGCTCTTGTGTGCGACGCCTTCTTATATCTGAAGCTGAGCTGAGCCAGTATATCGCTGTCTTTGTTAAAGACAAACGGAGTTATGCCGAGCGCGTTGAAGCCCAGCCTGCCCGGCTCGTTATTGACGACCGCGCTGCCTTTGAGCTTAGGGAAGATGCTTTGTTTGTCCGAGCTGAAGTTGCTGATAAGCTCAAGCTCCGATGGGTCATACTCAACGATCACGTTGACGGTATTGACGCCGCCGATAACCTTATCGCCCGAGCGGTACGCGCGCATGGTATTGAGATATACAGTGTAGGTGAACTCATCCTTGCTGTCAGCGTATGCCGCGGGGACAAAAAGCGACACAGACGTCAGCAAGACCGTAAGCGCCGATAATACAGATAACAGTCTTTTTCTCATCTCACTGCCTCCTTATTATGATATGATCGGATTATAACACAGCTCAAAGACATATTCAAGCATTGAAACGATCATATCACCGTGACAGGGTGAGCTGCAGGCGATCGAGAGTATCGCCGAAGTCGCCCGCGTAGCCGTCCTGACCGCCTGAGGTCTCGTCGTCATACTGCCAGTCGTAGTAACCGCCGCCGACGGGTGAAACACGGTACTTAGCTCTGAGATAACCGCTTTCAGACGCAACATCCGAGGGAGTATAGTAGTATATCTCCACAGCGTCTATGGGCTTGAGGTCGCCTGCGTAGCCGTTCTCGCTCTCAGATATATCATAGCCTGTCACATAAGGCAGCCAGCCGCCGCCCTTGATATGTACCCTGTATCTGACCCTTCCTTTTTCGGCTTTGAGGGCTACATCGGTCATAGCCTGACCCGATATGCCCGCGAAGTCTGAGAGATCACGCACCTCGGGCAGCCATCTGCCGCCTGTACGGACGCAGTAGGTCATAACGGGCGTGTCACCTGTATCGCCGTCATCCGAAGAGCCGCTGTAGGCGGGTCTGCCGACGCAGGATATCTGGCTGAGATAACGTGTCTGTCTGAGCACGGCGCCGTTATAAGAGCCGCCTGTGTTGCCCTCTATGGTGGTTACGCTGCCGCCGCCTACGCTCTCGATGATACCGACATGGTCGCTGACATATGTACCCGGCAGCAGAGTAGAGCGCTCGCGACCCCAGTGGAAGAACACCACGTCGCCCGCCTTGAGCTGAGAGAGCGACAGTCCGCTCTCGGGCGAAGAGGGCTTGATGAGTCTGCCCATGCTCTCAAACTGCTTGGCGAGATAGCCGCAGTTGGCGTTTTTGCCGCCTATCAAAGACAGCTGTCCGAGCTGAGCGAACAGCCACGAAATGAACACCGCGCACCAGTCGTAGCCGCTGCCCGAAGCCTCGTAGCCGTAGTACCAGGTGTTGTACTTACAGCGCTTTACGTCTGTGGCGTATGTGCCTGTCTGTCTGCGGGCGAGAGAGAGTATCTCCTGTACCGTCATACTCTGCCCTCCAGCTCGGGAAGACCCGCGAGTGAGGTCAGCAGCGACAGGATACCCGCCAAGAGCGAGGCAGAGCCTACCGCTAACCAGTTGACCTCGGACATGAGCGCCGATACGCCGATAGTGGCGGCGGCGGTCTGAGCCGCGGTCTTTACAGCGCGAACGCCCGCCGCCTTGAGCCACTTTACAAATTTGCTTTCTGTTCTCATTTTATCATTCCTTTCAGCATCAATGCCTCTCATCAATGCCTCAACGGAACGATCAGTTGCGTATTTTTACGCAACAGCTGTATTATTTTGCTCCCGTAGCCAGCCAGTAGATAAAGCCGTACAGCACAGCCGCCGACGTGCCGTATACGAGCACCGGACCCGCTATGACGAACATCTTAGCCGCGAGCCCCGTAATGAGCCCCTCAGCCTTGAACTCTATCGCGGGCGACGACATAGCGTTGGCAAAGCCCGTGATGGGTACCAGCGTACCGGCGCCGCCGTGCTTAGCGAGCCGCTCATACTGATGCAAGGCGGTCAGCAGCACGCCTATAGCTATCAGGGTGACGGAGCAAAGGGTCTTTGAGATATCCTCGTCAAGTCCCAACATCAGATACAGCTCCGTGATACCCTGTCCCAGCAGGCATATGGCTCCGCCTATGGCAAAAGCCTTGAGCCAATTCTTTACTATAGGGCTGTCGTCCGAGCGGGACTTTACCAGCTGCGCGTAGTTTTCTTTAGTCATACTATCACCGAAAACAGTATTTGCGCGAGTTTACAAAATATTCAACAATTTTTCAAATCTGCTTCTTGTAATCGACGGCATATAGATATATAATTAGACTGATAAATTATAAACAGAAAGAATGAATGTATGGAAACGCATTATCTCGACAACAGCGCCACCACCGCGGTATGCAAGGCGGCAGCCGACAAGGCGCTGTATATGATGACGGATAACTACGGCAACCCCTCGTCCCTGCACAAGATGGGCATACGAGCCGAAGAAGAGGTCGAAAAGGCTCGCGAGATCATCGCCGGCACTCTGTCTGTAGACAGCAGAGAGATCATCTTCACCTCGGGCGGCACAGAGGCTAACAACACGGCTGTGTTCGGAGCGGCTCAGGCGCTCAGGCGCCGCGGAGACCGCGTGATAGTCTCGGCTGTGGAGCATCCGTCGGTACATGAGAGCGCAAAACGGCTCTCGGAGCTTGGCTTTGACGTACACTACGCGCCTGTAGATAAAGACGGAGCCGTAGATATCGAAGCACTGAAAGCTCTGCTCAATAACAAGACCATCCTCGTATCGGTCATGGCTGTCAACAACGAGACCGGCACGATACAGCCCATAGAGCGCGTATCAAAACTCGTACATAAGCTCAGCCCGGAGGCGCTGTTCCACTGCGACGCGGTACAGGCATACTGCAAGACGCCTCTGAAGCCGCAGAAGTATGGCGTAGACCTGATGACGGTCAGCGCTCATAAGATACACGGAGCCAAGGGCGCGGGAGCGCTGTATATCCGCTCCGGAGCGCGTATCTCTCCCCTGCTGTACGGCGGAGAACAGCAAAAGAAGCTCCGCCCGGGTACCGAGAGCTCGCCGCTGATAGCCGCCTTCGGCGCGGCTGCGGCAGAAGCCGACATACAGGCTGACTCAGGGTATATCAGAGAGCTGAGCAGCTACGCTCTGGGTCTGTTGCGTCAGACGGACGGCATAAGCATTAATTCGCCGGAGGACGCTCTGCCTTATATAATCAACATATCGGCGGAGGGCATACGCAGCGAGACGATGCTGCATCACTTAGAGAGTGCGGGTGTATACATCAGCTCATCGAGCGCCTGCGCCAAAGGCAAGCGCAGTTATGTGCTGGAGGCTATGGGACTCAGCGACAGCCGCATAGACAGCTCTCTGAGGATCAGTTTTTCAAAATACAACACTAAAGAGGACATAGACGCGCTCACGGCGGGGCTGAGGACAGGCATCGCGACCCTGCAGCGCAGATAAAGGAAAACATAATGAAAGAGATCGTACTGATAAAATTAGGCGAGATGGTCCTCAAGGGGCTGAACAGACGCACCTTTGAGGATGTGCTCATAAAGAACATAAAATACAGGCTCAGAGGACTGGGCAGATTTGAGATAAAGATCGCTCAGTCGACCATCTATATCGACCCGCTGAGCGAGGACACCGATCTCGACGACGTATGCGAGCGTATAGGTGAGGTCTTCGGCATAGTGTCCTTCTCACGCGCCTGCGTATGCGAAAAGGACCTCGACGACATACTCGACAAGGCGGCGCTGTACTGCAAAGAGTACTTAGAGGACGCGTCCACCTTCAAGGTCGAGTCCAAGCGATCGGATAAGAGATTCCCCTACAAATCTCCCGAGATATCGGCTCAGGTAGGCGGCAGGCTGCTAAGTACCTGTCCTCATCTCAAGGTAGACGTAAAGGAGCCGGAGGTCACAGTCACGGTAGAGGTACGCGACTTCGGAGCTTATATACGCTGCGGAGCTATACGCGGACAGGGCGGTATGCCCGTAGGCACCTCGGGTCTCGCGACAGTGCTGATAAGCGGCGGCATAGACTCGCCCGTGGCGGCGTATATGATGGCTAAGCGCGGGCTTAAGCTCAATGCCGTACACTTCGAGAGCCCTCCCTATACATCCGAGAGAGCGCGCATAAAGGTCGAAAAGCTCCTCAGACAGGTCAGCCGCTACGCCGGCAGCATAGAGATGCACACCGTACCGCTGACCAAGGTACAGGAGACCATGCGCGACCGCTGTCCCGAGGAGCTGTTCACCATACTGCTCAGACGCGTGATGATGAAGATAGCGTCCCGAGTAGCCGAAGAGACTAAGTCGGGCGCCCTGATCACGGGCGAGAGCTTAGGTCAGGTAGCGTCGCAGACCATGTACGCGCTGAACTGCACCAACGCAGCTGCGGACAAGATAGTTTTCAGACCGCTGATCGGCATGGATAAGCAGGAGATAATCAACATATCGCGGCGCATAGGCACCTTTGAGACCTCTATAGAGCCGTATGAGGACTGCTGCACGATCTTCACCCCCAAGCATCCGCGCACTAAGCCGATACTGCGCTTTGTAGAGCAGGCTGAGCGCGAGGCAGGGCTCGATGAGCTGATAGAAGAAGCGATAGCGAACACGACAGTCAAGACCATAGATTTTTGATATTCAGCTTCGGTTGAGATTGTCGCAGGCTGATACGCGTGTCAGCCCTCGCAATGACATTTAATGACCACCCACCAAACACCGAGAAGGAAGATATATGTATAAATGTGAATTGATCTCAATCAAAAACAACAAAGCGGATAAAGAGGCGATCACAGCGGCTAAGGACGACATAACAGCATCGCTTGAGCAGCACGGAGTCAGTCTCAACCATATCACCGAGACCTCCGCCAAGGATATCGCCCCTACCGTGATGAATACTATGGCGGCAGGCAGCGCCGATATGTTCATCATCTCGGGCGCTCTTGAAAACTCCGACGACAACACCTTCCGCAAGAACTTTTATGATCTGATAAGGCAGCTCGAGGAGCGTGTGGTCATAGACGAGGATCACAAGGGCTACGACGCCAAGCTCAAGATAAACTCTCTGCCCGATCTCGGCGGCGCCAAGGGCTACTGCTTCAGTCTGTGCGGCGCGCGCTTCATAGCTCTGCCGAATATATCGCAAGCGGGTCTCGAGCCCGCGGCTCTGATAGCCGCCGCCGCGGCTAAGGCAGACGATGTTTTCACCTCTCTGCGCGATACCTGCCCCGAGGGCGTGACCTATACGGATAAGAACGGTCAGCCCGCGGACGCGGAGCTTAACCGCAAGGTGACACTCAGCGAGCTTAAACCGCGCAAAAAGCAGGGCTTCTTCGCCTCGTTCTTCCCCCAAAAAGAGGACACCAAAAAGCAGAAGATACGCAAGATAGTAGTGCTGATCGCCATAGTCGTATTCATCGGAGCGCTGTACTATGTGCTCGACTTCTACATCTTCGGGCCTATGCGCAACAACGCCATCACCAGCGAGATACAGTCCATAGCCTACAACAAAAAGGACGACGGCGGCAGCGAAGATAAAAACGGCCCCGCTCAGGACTGGGACGCTCTCAAAGACATCAACGATGAGATAGTGGGCTGGATCACCATCCCCGACACGGTTGTCGACTACCCCGTGCTCGAGCACATCGGCGACGACCGATACAACCAGTATTATATCGACAAATCATATAAAAAGGACGGCACGGAGTTCGGCAGTATCTTCATCGACTACCGCTCCACCGACAGCACAAAGTCGCGCAACGTCATCATGCACGGTCACAATATGCGCGACGGCAGCCAGTTCCACACCATGCTCAACTACTCGCACGAGGGCGATCTCGACGGCGATCTCGACTACTACCGCGAGCATCCCGTCATCATCTTCAACACCCCCGACGGCGACGCCAAGTACAAGATAATATCGGTATTCAAGACATCCACGCGCTATGAGCACGGCGAGTTCTTCAACTATATGCAGGGCGAGTTCAACTCAGACGCCGAGTTCATGAATTTTGTGTACAACGCCCGCATACGCTCGATGTTCGACATACCCGTCACCGTAAACGAGAAGGATCAGATCATCACCCTGTCTACCTGCTGCTACGAGTTCTATCAGTGGCGGTGCGTGATAGTCGCCCGCAAGGTGCGTCCCGGTGAGGACGAAAAGGTGGACGTAGACCTCGCCGACAACAACCCGGATCCTCTCTTCCCCGATGTGTACTACGAGCGCTACGGCGGCACGCGGCCCGACCCCGGCACCTTCAAAAAGGCATACGCCGCGGGCAAGGTGAGCTGGTACGACGGCAAGGGCAACCTCGAGGGCTCAGAGGATCTGACCGCGACCCTCGCAGCCAATCCGACAGAGCCGCCTACAGAAAAGCCGAAGCCCGGCGAGACCAAGGCTACAGAGCCGCCCGCTGTAGTCTACTATCAGGTCATCTACCGCAACATGGACGGCTCGCAGTTCGCCGCCTACAACGTCAAGGAGGGCGATCCTCTGCCCAAGCCCGAGGGCACGCCGACCATGGCTGAGGACGACACCTACAGATATGAGTTCGCGGGCTGGAATCTTGATATAGCGGGCGTGGACTTTGAGCACCTGAACGTGGGTCTCGATATCTACCCGATATTCAACTCGATACCGAAAGGATAAGCATGAAGTACGATCTGATCTTTTATATGTCTAAAAAGACCTCTTACTGTGAAAAGGCGCTGCGCAGATCGCTGTCAGCTATCGGCGGCGAGCCTCACCGCATCGTGGGAGCTACCGCCCCCACTGAGCTGGGCGCGCAGGTCAGCCGCAGTCTGAGCGTCTGCCCCATGGCTGTCATCATAGGCGGCTTCGGCTCGGACGAGGACGATAACCTCGCTACGGTGCTGTCGCGTGTGTTCTCTAACTCCGCTCTGACGCTTGACAATATGCGCAGGCTGAGCTGTGAGAGCGGCGCTGCGGGCTACATCGTAAGATACAAGAGCCAGATACTTTTGGCGCTGCCCGACAGCCCACGGGATATATCCGATATGCTGACGGACGACCTGCTGAGCTATATCAAAGATAAGCTGTCTGACTGAGGATAAAATAATGAGCCTATCTCATTAATAATCAGGAGCCTTATGATAGTTAGGAATTAGGAATTAGGAGTGAGGAGTTAAGGGAAAGCCTGACGGCTTTTGATTTATATAAATCGGGTGCGGGTATCCCGCCTACAACTCCTCACTCCTCACTCCTCACTGCTCACTCCTCTCTCCTCACTCCTAATTCCTAATTCCTAACTGAAAACAGCCCGGAGCGTGATCTGCGCCCCGGGCTGTTGTTTTATCTATTCGCTTATATCATATCATCAGGCCGCATACGAGGTCGCTGATCTCAGCGGGATTTTCGAGCGACAGACCGTTTATCAGTCTTGCCTGAGCGTACAGTATCTTGGTGTACTCGCCGAGCTTCTCCTTATCGCTGCCGAACAGCGCGAGCAGCTTATCCTTGATCGGATGATCCATGTTGATCTCAAGCACGGTCTCAGCCTTGATGTTCTGTCCCTCCGTACCGGGCATCTTGTTGAGTATCTGCTCCATGCCCACCGATACGGCGCCCTCGCTGGAGAGACATACCGCGTGGTTTTTGAGGGTGTTGGTGTAGCGCACCTTGGCTACCTTGCCCTCGAGAGCCTCCTGCATATACTTGAACAGCTCCTCGCTGTTGTCGTTGGCTTCTTTGAGCTGAGCCTTCTCCTCATCGTCGCCGAGCTCAAGGTTGTCGGTACATACGTTGACAAAATCCTTGCTGTCGTAGTTGTGTAAGATCTGAACGCAGAACTCGTCGATATCCTGTGTCAGATACAGCACCTCATAGCCCTTGGCGATAACAGCCTCTACCTGAGGCAGCATGGCTATCTTCTCCGTTGTCTCGCCTACGGCGTAGTATATCTTGTCCTGACCCTCGCGGGCGCGGTCGAGGTACTCGCGCAGGGTGGTGAGCTTGCCGTCGTTCGATGACTCAAACATCAGCAGATCCTGCAGCTCCTCACGGTTGGAGCCGAACGCCGAGTAGATGCCCCACTTGAGCTGAGCGCCGAACTCCTTAAAGAACTTTTCATAGTTCTCTCTGTCGTTCTTCAGCATCTTGCCGAGCTCAGAGGCGATCTTCTTCTCCAGAGCCTTGGCTATGATCTTGAGCTGGCGGTCGTGCTGGAGCATCTCGCGCGAGATATTCAGGCTCAGGTCGGAGCTGTCGACCAGACCCTTGACAAAGCTGAAGTGGTCGGGCAGCAGATCCTTGCACTTGTCCATGATCATGACGGAGCTGGAGTAGAGCTGCAGACCCTTCTCGTAGTCGCGGCTGTAGTAGTCATAGGGAGCGTGAGAGGGTATGAACAGCAGAGCCGTATAGGTGGCGTTGCCCTCGGTAGACTGGCGGATGACCTTAAGGGGAGCCTCATAATCGTTGAACTTGCCCTTGTAGTAATCGGCGTACTCCTCGTCGCTGACCTTGCTCTGAGGCTTCTTCCAGATAGGAGTCATGCTGTTGAGGGTCTCGTCCTCAAAGACGTCCTCATACTCGCCCTCCTTGCCCTCTACGGGCTTGCGGGTGGATATGAGCATCTTGATGGGATAGCGGATATAGTCGCTGTACTTGCGTACCAGCTCGCGTATGCGGTAGGTCTCGAGGAACTCGCCGTACTTCTCGTCATCGGTATCGGGCTTGATATGCAGGGTGATGACGGTGCCGACGGCGTCCTTGTCGCAGGTCTTGACCGTATATCCGTCCACGCCCGAGCTCTCCCAAAGATAAGCCTCGTCAGAGCCGAAGGCGCGGGTCTCGACCTTGATGTTGTCGGCGACCATGAACGCGGAGTAAAAACCTACGCCGAACTGACCGATGATGTCGATGTTGTCGTCCTGCTTGTCCTCATCGCTCTTGAAGTCGAGCGAACCCGAGTGAGCTATGGTGCCGAGGTTGTTTTCGAGCTCATCCTTGGTCATACCGATACCGTTGTCGGTGATCGTCAGGATACGGTTATCCTTGTCGATGCTCAGACGGATGACAAAGTCGTCGTGCCCCATACCTACGCTGTCGTCTGTCAGCGAGCGAAAGTAGAGCTTGTCTATAGCGTCGGAAGCGTTAGAGATAAGCTCCCTCAAGAATATCTCCTTGTGGGTATAGATCGAGTTGATCATCATATCCAGGAGCTTTTTTGATTCGGTTTTGAATTGCTTTTTAGCCATATATACTGCCTCTTTTCAGAAAATACAAAAAATAATGTGATACCGGTGCCGGATCAGACCTGCCGTTTCATCACAATCATATTATACTTCCAAATATTAGCACTGTCAAGGTTAGAGTGCTAATTCTTTGTGAACTTTATGTAAATTGTTGTCAGTCAGGCGGCTGACACATATTGCAGGGGCGGGTCAAGACCCGCCCCTGCAATTACATAGCTCTGACAACAGCGTTCTCAGATAATACGGAGATTGCAAAAGCTGATTCACTGTTGTATAATAAACATAACAGTTAAAACGCTTTTTCACATATCCAAGGAGGAACAACCATGAAAAAAACATTATCCATTATCCTGATTGTATCAATGATACTAACCATGTTAGTCATCGTACCATTAACGGCGAACGCGAATGAAAAGAGCATAGCCGAAACAGCCGCGGCGAGCGGCACCACCGGCGACTGCGCTTGGAAGATAGAGGGCGGCGTGCTGACCATATCCGGCGACGGAAAGATGGGGAGCTATGAAATAGATACTAATAAAGCTCCGTGGCGAAGATACACATTTTCCTCAGCTGTGATAGAAAAAGGCGTTACATCGATAGGTAAGTACGCGTTCTATAATTGCGGCAGTCTGACAAGAGTAACTGTCTCCGACACCGTAACCGGTATCGGTATCATGGCATTTTTCAACTGCTCGGGTCTGACCGATTTAACTATCGGCAGCTCCGTAAAGATAATCGGTGAATATGCGTTTTACGGCTGCAAAACGCTTACAAAAGCTGCTATCCCCGATGCCGTCACAAGTATCGGCAAGGGTGCTTTTTCCGGTTGTGCGGGTCTTACAAGTATAAACATCCCCGACTCAGTCACGAGTATCGCAGAGAATACTTTTTCCGGCTGCAAAGGTCTTACAAGCATAGATATCCCCCGCTCAGTCACAAGTATCGGTGAAGGTGCTTTTTCCGGCTGTACGGGTCTAACAAGCATAGACATACCTGACTCTGTCAAAAGTATCCCCAACTCTGCTTTTAACGGCTGTACGGGTCTTACAAGTATAGACATACCTACCTCCGTCACGAGCATCGGCAACTATGCTTTCAGGAACTGTACGGCTCTTGCGGGCATAGACATCCCCGACACTGTCACGAGTATCGGCGGATATGCTTTTTACGGCTGTACGGGGCTTACAAGTATGGACATACCCGACTCCGTAACGAGTATCGGCGGTTCTGCTTTTTCTGACTGCACAAGACTTAAGAGCATAGATATCCCCGACTCCGTAACAAGCATAAATTACAGGTTGTTTTTCAATTGCAGGGAATTGACCGACATAGATATCCCCCGATCTGTCACGATTATAGATACCAGTTCTTTTAACGGCTGCAAAAGACTGACGGGCGTAACTATCCCGGACTCCGTGACGAGTATCGCTCTAATGGCATTCAGAGGCTGCACGGGACTGACGAGCATAACTATCCCCGACTCCGTGACGAGCATCGGTCAAATGGCGTTTGAAAGCTGCACAGGACTTAAAAGTGTAACTATCGGTAACTCCGTCACGAGTATAGGCAATGAGGCATTTTACAATTGCAGCAACCTTACAAGCGCAGCTATCGGTAACTCCGTCGTGAGTATAGGGTATAATGCGTTTTGCAACTGCGAAAAGCTGAACAGCGTCACCATTCCGAAATCTGTTTATTCTATCGGCTCTAAGGCTTTCGGCTACTTCAAAGACGTCGATTTCAATATTGAATATAAGGTTGACGACTTTACAATATATGGATATAAGAAAAGCATGGCTGAGAGTTACGCCGGTAATAACGGCTTCACATTTGTACCCTTAGACGGACAAACGACCGAACCAACACAGGCGCCGACTCAAGCGCCGACCACAGCGCCCTCTGACCCCACAAAGACGACCGACAGAGAGATCTTCGGAGATATCGACGGCGACGGAGCGATCACCATAGTAGACACCACCTTCCTCCAGCGTTATACCATCAAAGTCGAGACCCCCTACCCCATCGGCGAAAAGATAAAATAATACACAAATGATACGGTAGATAGGGCTGTCGCGCTAAGAGTGCGACAGCCCTTAACCGTTGTATCCTAAGCGGACACGCGTGTCCGAGCGAAGGAGCTTACAGTGCAATTTATCCGATTACATAAGACCTGTCATGTGTAATATGACGGCAAAGTAAGCGCTTTAAGATTCTTCACTAACGTTCGGAATGACGCTCATTATTTACTGCGGCAGTCTTTTTTCACACGATCGTCATATTAATTCGCAGAATGTTCACAAATGTATCACGCGGATATCATCTTGACGGTTTATTATACAGGCATAGAAACAAAAGACAGCGAAACAGGTGATAAACATGAACCTCGGATCCGCCGCTCCCACGGAGCAGACACACGGCGAGAATACCGATATACAACACTATCAACCAACTCAGAAAGGCGGTATATAAAATGACTGAAATCATGACACTGACAGGCAACGAGAGCTCCGCAGAGCTGATGGAGCTGCGCAGAAGCATAGTAAGCACACGCAGGAACAGACAAGCGGCGTTTCTGCTGACAGGTACCGGCCGACCCGAAAAAGACGGCGGAAATATCATCCGCTTCCCCTCTCCCGAATATCCCCTTATCGCATAATTCAGATCATAACTTTTTTCATATAAAGAGAATCCCCTCCTAAATCTCACGGCGCGTTAAAGCAGACGCGCCGTGAATTTTTGCGTATCAAAATATTTGCTGTCATATTACACACAAAAAGGCTCTTTTGATTATACATAATCACAAAAAGTTTATTTGCTCTTTATTTCCTCTTTTGACTATGCTATGATAAAGAATACAGAAGATTGACTCTTAACACGATCAGTACAGATGCTCGAGCTATAAATATGACCCCGCAACATCTTATACTAATTTCAATTAAAACGCTTGCGGAGATCGCAGGCAGGCTGGCGCCTGTCAAGATCGACAACGCAGCTATGCGGAATTTAACGCAATAGATGTTAAAGGGTTTTATTTGAAATTAGTATTAATACTAATCCTTGATATAAGTATCGTGGAGCGCGCGCAGTCGAGCGCTCCATCATTTTGAACGTTTATGAATGACAAACGACACTATCGCTTCGCTCTCATATCGGATATACATATCGACCGTGAGAACGGCGGCAAAAACATATATTTCATCTACGCCGAGCGCAATCTCAGGCGAGCCCTGCGGGTGATAAAGAGCCGCGGCTGTGACTTTATCGTCAGCGCGGGAGATCAGGTCACCAACGCCTCGGGAGCCGACGAAGAGTGGCGGCTGTACCGCTCGATCATCGACAGCTCGGGTTATACCGGGCGGATATATGAGGCTCTCGGCAACCACGAGACCCGCAGCGCCGAGTACGGCATAAACACTCTCGGCGAATGTATCTCGGATTTTATCAGCTGCACCCGTCTTGATGACAAGGCTGTTATCCGAAAAGCAGACAAGCCCTATTACATCATGACCGAGCCCGTGTTCGGCGATGTTTTCATCTTCATGGCGCTCGAAAACGGAGTGAGCACAAACAGCATAGACAACTTCTCGGACGAGCAAACGGACGATACAGAGGCGGCGGTAGAGAGATATACCGCTCAAAACCGCCGTATCTTCATCATACAGCACGCTAACATCTACGCCTACGGAGCGGGGGACGACGCCTCAAGCCCCGCTTATGAGGGCGCTTTGCGTATCGCAGATAAAGACGGCAGAGTATTCAAAAACAATCTCAGGTTCAAAAACCTGATCGAGAAGTACCGCGAGATCATATGGCTGTCGGGACATACACACGTTGACCTTGCCGATAACCTGAACTACAGCGACAACGGCTCACGGAGCTGTCATATGCTGCATATACCCGCCCTGTGCGGCGCCACGCGCGTCATCTCCGACGGCTCGGGCGGACACAAGCTCGACCGCGGCTTTTACGACAGCTCATCACAGGGCTATATAGTCGATGTATACTCAGACAGGACAGTCTTCACGGGCATCGACTTCATCAGCGATACGCTGCTCTCCGAATACACCTATATCATTAACAAAAAGAAGTGAAGATAATGAAAACCACCTTACGCGGAATCATCGTTTTTCTGCTTATCGCGATAATCATCTCAGCGGCGCTCACCGTATCGGCAGGCGCTCTCGGCACACTGCCCGCGCCCAACAGCAAGCAAAGGCATATACCGTGCGAGGAGCTATCCGATCAGGCTCAAGCCTACTATACGGACGCTGACAGCTACGAAAAGCTCAGCGCCTTATCGGGAGCGGAGGACACCTCCACAAGCTACTCGGCGACCCGTAACAACGAGCTGTACGCGGCTCTGCACAGCTTGATGGCTGAGACTCACTCACACTACTCTACCTACTCGGGCACAGGGCGCAATTCGCTGGCGTACTACTGGAACAGCACCGACGCGGTACAGAGCGGCACTTCATATATAATGTTCTACTCGGATATCCCGTCAGAGACGGCGGGAGTCAAGCTCAACCGCGAGCATATCTGGCCAAAGAGCCGCGCCTCATACGGCGAGCACAACAGCGGCTCCGACCTGCACCATCTGCGCCCGTCGGTAGATAAGATCAACTCAGCCAAGAGCGATCATCTCTTCGGCAACATCGACGGCGTGTATACCGAGGGCGTATCTCAGGTAGTGTACAACGGCGAGTTATACGCCTATGTCAAAAAGGATCTTGATCTGTTTGAGTGCAAGGACGACGTAAAGGGCGATGTGGCGCGCATCCTGCTGTATGTATACTGCCGCTGGGAGCAGCCTAACCTGTACACCGACATGACAGACGATCTGCCCGCTCCCGAGTCAGACAGCAAGTCTAACAGCGGCAAGCGCGTCATAGAGAGCCTCGATACCCTGCTGAGCTGGTGCGAGAGCGACCCGGTAGACACCTGGGAGATGGAGCGCAACGACCTCACACAGAGCATACAGGGCAACCGAAACGTGTTCATCGACTATCCCGAGCTTGCGTGGAGGATGTTCGGCAGGGCGGTGCCCGATGATATGACCACTCCGAGCGGCAAGAGCGGCGATACACCGCCCGACAAAAAGCGGCTCAGAGGCGACGCGGACGGCGACGGCGATGTGACCGCCGTAGACGCCACCGCGATACAGCGCTCGCTGATATTTGCGCCCTTAGCCTTTGAGATAGACGCCGAGGCTGCCGATGTGAACGGCGACGGTCTTGATATAACCGACGCTACCGCCGTACAGCGATATGCGGCGCGTATATCCGTTCTCTTCGGTATAGGCGAACCCATATGATTTTTGACACAGTACGTTTAACAATGAGGTGATGAAATGACAGATCACGGTCTGTTGGCTGAAAGGCTGTTCAGACAGGGCTACAACTGCTCCCAGAGCGTCCTGCTGGCGTTCTCGGATATCACGGGGCTTGATGACGCTATGGCGGCGAGGCTCGCTTCATCCTTCGGCGGAGGCTTAGGCAGGATGCGCGAGGTATGCGGAACCGTGAGCGCCGCGGCTATGATACTCGGTCTCACTAAAGGCTATTCGGACCCTTCCGACGTCGAGGCTAAGAAGGAGCATTACAAGCTCGTCCGTGAGTTTGCCGACCGCTTCAAGGCTCAAAACGGCTCGATCATCTGCCGCGAGCTGTTGAGCTCGGTAAAAACCACCGAGGGAGGCGACCCCGAGGCTCGCTCTGCCGAGTATTACTCAAAGCGCCCCTGTCCCGAGCTGTGCAAACAGGCGGCTCGTATCCTCGACGAAATGCTTTCATAATATAACGGCGGCTGCTCTGAGATAGCGCGGCCGCCTGTATATTGATTATGTCTATTGCAAATACAGCTATTTTGCGATACAATAATAACGGTGATAATATGAAGAAAAAGTCCGAAAAAGCCGACAAGACCAACGTCATGCGTATACTCGAGCAGCATCATCTCCCCTATGAGAGCCACGACTACAGCTCCTCGGGCGCGGTGAGCGGTCTTGACGTCGCTTTAGCCCTCGGTCAGGAGCCCGACAGGATGTTCAAGACTCTTGTCACTCAAAGTCCCTCGGGAGAGCACTATGTTTTCATGGTGCCGGTATCGGGCGAGCTCGATCTCAAAAAGGCGGCAAAGGCGGTAGGGGTCAAGAGCGTAGCCATGATCAAGAGCAAGGAGCTGCTGCCGCTTACGGGATATATCCACGGCGGCTGCTCGCCGATAGGTATGAAGAAGCCCTTTAAAACCACTATCCACCATACAGCCGAGAGCTATGATACTATAATGTTCAGCGGCGGCAGGATAGGATGCCAGATAGAGATGAGTCTCGACGACCTTCGCAGGGTGATACCTGTATCGGCGGCTGATATAGTCTGATACTTAGTATGAAACCGGAGTTTGATATGAAAATCAACAAAAAAATCATTATTATGAACTTAATCATACTTGTCCTGATAGGCTTCTGTGTGCTCTATGTGTCTCAGGTGGGCGATGAATACGCCGTGCATATCGGCGGTATCTCTAACATAAATAAACCGGAGAACGTCTCCGTTGAGTTCAGCAACTCGGGCGTAGTAGAATATGCGGATCACAACGTCACGGACCAAGAGCTGATCGTCAACTTCAGAAGCGTCAAGGCGGGCGACACGGAGTTCACCGTCAAATTCACGAATACCGATCCCGATACCGGTGAGGAGAGCGTCTTAATTAATCCCGGCAGCTTCCACGTCGGTTTTATGGGCATAATATTCTACAACTACTATGCGTTCAATTTCAGCGGATATCAGGTCGTCATCATAACGCTGCTGGCTGTGCTGGCGATAGTCGAGTTCTTTATGATATGGATGTTTGCGGATTATCATAAGAGGGGCAATTTCTGTTACCCGATGATAGCCTGCGGGGGTATGGCGATCTTCATATTCATACTGCTGCTGTTCGGCGTATACAAAATATTCAACAACGTCGTAAACACCTTCGGGCACTTCATAGGCGTAGTATCCGAGATAGGCAGTATCCTGCTCGTGGCGCTGTCTCCGTTCATGCTGATACTCGCGGTACTGCTCGCCGTCAGCAACATATGGCTGATCCGGCATGAGGGCTTCAGACCCGTAAATACGTTAGGGATCATCTTTGCCGTATTATGGGCTTCGGGTACTGTATTCACCCTGTTCCCCTTAGCCTTTACGCCGTTATACAGGATCGTCACCTACACGATATGCTACTTTGAATGTATGTTCATCGCGACGGTAACCGCTTCATATCTCGCGGCAAAATACAAGCCGCCCTTTGACAGAGATTACATCATCATACTCGGGTGCGCCATAAGGAGCGACGGTACTCCTACCCCGCTTCTCAAGGCTCGCGCAGACAGCGCCCTCGACTTTGAGCTCGAGCAGTTCGATAAGACAGGCAAGCACGCCGTGTTCGTACCCTCGGGCGGTCAGGGAGCGGACGAGGTCGTCTCCGAGAGCGAGTCCATGGCGAACTATCTTGTCAGCCGCGGCGTCGATCCCGCGCGGATACTGCGCGAGGACAAGAGCGTCAACACGATGCAGAACATGCAGTTCTCAAAAGAGGTCATCGAGCGCGACTGCGGCGACATCAAGGATAAGAAGATCGCCTTCGCGACTACCAACTACCATGTTTTCAGAGGCTATATCCTCGCTAAGAAAAACGGCTTTGAGGCTAAGGGGATATCCGCCAAGACCAAGTTCTACTTCTTCCCCAACGCTTTTCTCAGAGAGTTCATAGGTCTGCTGGTAGACCAAAAGTTCAAGCATCTGATATATATAGCGATAGTCCTCTTGCTTTTCTTAACGGTATTCAGATAACACACAGCCCGCAGGCACACACCCGCGGGCTGTAAACTTTTTATAGCTTCTTATAAAGCTCAATATGTATCTGATGCTTCAGCCTCAAAGGCTCGCTGTATTTATCGAGCAGAGCGCTGTACTCGGCTTTGAACTCTCCTGACTCATCGTCGCTCAGGCTCGCGCCAACTCCGCGACAGGTCATGACTCTGCCGAGCCAC
>CACYSI010000034.1 GCA_902776975.1 uncultured Ruminococcus sp. | reverse complement strand
TCGATCTTGACAGGCGCCAGCCTGCCTGCGATCTCCGCCTTGCTCTGCGAAATTTTCCGCAAATATCTTGTTTAAGCGTTTTAATTGAAATTAGTATAACAGAGTACAACAGGCGATATCGCGAAAAACGGTATCGCCTGTTATTTTTGTGTAATAATTTGTTTACATATTGTCCTTGTTTTTAGCTCTCGCGTAGTATATAATTAGACTGTATTATTATATACATGATCATTCTGTATTTACAGGAGGAAAATATGAGCAAGCGAATCATAAGCATAATACTCGCGCTGACTCTGGCGCTGTCGGTACTCGGCTTTGGCGCCGTCAGCGTATCGGCTGCCACAGACACGGCTACCGTAACCGTAGGCGGAGAAAAGCACACCGTACAGGTCGGTGAGTTCTTCAAATACACTCTGTCCATGACCTATGTCGGACAGAAGCTGACTACGGGTCAGATAGAGCTGCCGGTAGACTTCGGCGGGCTGAACAGCTACACGCAGAGCGAAGCCGACGCCTTCATATCGGAGATAGCCCCTGTCTCGACTACAAGCTCGGTATGCCTGCGCTCAGACACAAAGAACAGCTTTGGGCTTAAGGGTTATGTGATGAACTTTGCAAACCCCAACGGATATTCGTTCACTACCTCAAAAGCGGTATTCTCGCTTATCTTCTCGGTAGAAAAGGCAGGCTCATATGACCTCGCCGCCAAGATAAGATATGTAGAGGATATAGCCGGAAACACGATAGTTGACAAGAACTATAAGAATAACGCGGGCGTCAAGTTCAGCTATACCGAAAAGCTCGAGTCCGTGAATCTCGACACACCCTCCATAAGCGTAGCTACAGCCGCAGGCGGCATGAAAATATCATGGAAGCCTGTGCCAAGAGCCGCAGTATACCGCGTATACTACAAGGGCAGCAACGGCTGGACGCGTATGGTCGATACCACCGAGACCTCGTACCTCGATACCGACGTTAAGGGCGGCACACGCTATACCTACACGGTACGCTGTCTGTCCGCGGACAAAAAGCGCTTTACCAGCGACTATGACAGGTCGGGCAAGTCGGCTGTATACTATCCCGCGCCCAAGCTCAGCCTGTCTGCCGACGAGGACTCTATCGGCATAAAATGGAGCGCTGTATCGGGCGCGTCAAAATACCGCCTGTACCGTATGGAGCGCAGCGGCTGGACAAGGGTCATAGATACCGCCTCCACCTCTTACTCGGATACCAACGTATCATCGGGCAACACCTATACCTACACCATCCGCACTCTGAACTCGAGCGGCTCGCTGCTAAGCTCGTACTATGCGGACGGCTTCAAGCTGACATACCTCAGCGCGCCCGAGATAAGTCTGTCAAACGTCGCCGACGGCGTCAAGATATCGTGGAAGAAGCTCGACGGAGCCGAAAAGTACCGCGTCTATTACAAAGGCAGCAAGGGCTGGACGCGTATGGTCGATACCGCCGAGACCTCTTATATCGACAAGGACGTATCATCAAACCACAACTACACATATACGGTACGCTGCATCAACAAGGACGCTACCGCCTTTACCTCATACTTCCGCTCGGGCAACAGCATCCTGTATGTAGCGGCGCCTAAGCTGACCCTCTCCCCCGCCGCGGACGGCGTAGACATCAAGTGGAGCGCCGTAGCGGGAGCCGCCAAGTACCGCGTATATGTCAAAGGCACCAACGGATGGACAAAGATCACTGATACGACCTCGACCTCATGCACGGACAACGACGTAGTATCGGGCAAGAGCTACATCTACACTATCCGCGCCATGAACTCGAGCAATCAACATCTGAGCTACTACTACACCGACGGCTTTATGATCGACTTTGTCAGCGCGCCTACGGTCAGCCTGTCAAACGTCGCGGACGGCGTAAAGATATCGTGGAACAAGCCCGAGGGAGCTGAAAAATTCCGCGTATACTACTACGGCAGCAAGGGCTGGACAAGGCTCACCGAAACCACCGAGACCTCCTTCATCGACAAGGATGTATCGTCAAACCACAACTTCACCTACACGGTTCGCTGCGTCAACAAGGACAGCACCGCCTTCACATCAAACTTCAGAGCAGGCAAAAAGATACTGTATGTAGCCGCTCCCAAGCTGACGCTGTCGAGCGCCGCAAACGGCGTAAACATCAAGTGGAACGCTGTAGCCGGCGCCGCTAAGTACCGCGTATACCGCAAGGGTACGAACGGCTGGGCTAAGTTGACCGATACCACCTCAACATCGTATGTCGATACAAGCGTGACCGAGGGCACATCTTATGTATACACTATCCGTTGTATGAACTCAAGCGATCAGCACCTGAGCTACTACTACACCGACGGCTTCAAGATCACATATAATCCATAATAGGCTATAAAGAGCAAGCTCCCGAGCGCAATGCCCGGGAGCTTTTATACTAACACTGAATATCATTCAAAATTGTTCTTATCATAGCCGAAGTTGGTCAGCAGGGCTCGGCGGTTGCGCCAGTCCTCCTTGACCTTGACCCATGTCTGCAGGTTGACCTTAATGCCGAAGAACCTCTCGATATCCTGTCTCGAATATGTCGATATCTTCTTGAGCATAGCGCCCTTCTTACCGATGATGATGCCCTTGTGCGAGTCGCGCTCACAGTAGATGACCGCCTCGATATCCATGATACCGCTGTCATCGCGCTCTCTCATGCTCTCGACCACTACGGCTGTGCCGTGGGGGATCTCCTTGTCGCAGAGTCTGAGTATCTTCTCGCGGATGATCTCGGAGACGATGACCTTTTCGGGTTGATCGGTGACCGCGTCGTCATCAAAGAAATGGCCGCCCTCGATACAGTGCTTTTTGAGCTCGTCTAAAAGTGCGGGAAAGCCCTCGCCCGTCTCGGCGGATATCGGGACGACAGCCTCAAAATCATACATACCGCTGTAGGCGAGTATAGCCTCCATGAGCTCTTCTTTTTTATTTTTGAGCGTATCTATCTTATTGATCGCCAGGATAGCGGGCATCTGAGACTTCCGGAGCTTTTCGATAAGGCTCGTCTCGCCCTTGCGTACGCCTCCTGCCGCCTCGACGACCAGCACGGCGAGATCTCCGCCCTGAACGCTCTCGTTTATCGCCTTGACCATATACTCGCCCAGCTCGGTCCGGGGCTTGTGCAGACCGGGGGTGTCGATGAACACCAGCTGGTCGTCTCCCTCGGTATATATGCCCGTGATACGGTTGCGGGTAGTCTGGGGCTTAGACGATACTATGGCTATCTTGTGCCCTAAGATACGGTTGAGCACAGAGCTCTTGCCTACGTTGGGTATGCCGACTATAGTTATAAAGGCGCTTCTCTTTTTATTATCCATATAAATACCTCGATTTTTTGCTGTTTTGATTATACCCGATAAATCCATTTTGTCAAATATTAAGGGCTGCCGCGGTAACACGGCAACCCCGTAAACAGCTATATAGCCCTGTCAGAAAGACGCTCCCAGCCCCAACTGGGTCATGACGCTCTCTTCCTTGACGCGCATGACGCGCTTTTCCTCCGGCTCCATATGATCGTAGCCGAGCAGATGCAGCATACTGTGCACCGTGAGGTAACACACCTCACGCTCAAAGCTGTGGCCGAAGGTCCGAGCCTGCTCGTCCGCCTTCTCCATAGAGATGACTACATCGCCGAGCAGCTTGGCGCCGGTATCGTGATTGATATCGTACTCGCCGTTCTCACCCAGCGGAAACGACAGCACGTCAGTCTCGGTGTCCTTGTCTCTGAATCGGGCGTTCAGCCTGCGTATCTCCTCGTTATCGACAAAGGTGACGGATACCTCGGCATGACCCTTGAAGCCCTCGTTGCGCAGCACCGCTGTACAGGCGCGCCTGATGAGCATACGCAGCCCGGTGGGTATGCGTATCTTCTTTTGCGAGTCGGTGATGACTACTCTTACCTTGTCGTGTACCATAAAAATCTCCTACTCTCTTTTGACTCGCTCGGATACGTCGGATAACTCAAATATGACAAGCTGTTCGATATCGAGCAAGGGGGTGTAATACCAATACCGTATATCGGTATAAAGCCTGTGAGAACATCGCGTAGCGTAGGTCAGGTAACCAATCGACATAACGGTAAAACTAACTTAAACTGCTAATATTCTTTATTATACGGAACATAAAAACTGTCCGCTATAATCCTTAGATCAAGAGCGTCCTCTCTCCTGAGCGCGCTCATATGCCTTGATGATATCCTGTACCAGTCTGTGGCGTACTACGTCTTTTTCGGAGAAGGTCAGCCTCTCGATGCCTTTGATGCCCTTGAGGATCTTGACAGCCTCTTTGAGCCCGGACTTAGCTCCCGACGGCAGGTCTATCTGGGTGATGTCGCCCGTGATGACCATCTTGGAGTTGTTGCCCAGTCGGGTAAGAAACATCTTCATCTGCTCGGAGGTGGTGTTCTGCGCCTCGTCGAGGATGATGAAGCTGTCGTCGAGGGTACGTCCGCGCATATAGGCGAGCGGAGCTACCTCGATATTGCCGCGCTCAAGATACTTCTGGTAGGTCTCGGCGCCGAGCATATCGAACAGAGCGTCATACAACGGTCTGAGATACGGGTCGACCTTGCTCTGCAGATCTCCGGGCAGAAAGCCGAGCTTTTCGCCCGCTTCTACCGCGGGACGGGTCAGGATGATGCGGTTGACCTCTTTTGAACGAAACGCCGTTACAGCCATAGCTACGGCGAGATAGGTCTTGCCTGTACCCGCGGGGCCGACGGCTATGGTGATGGTGTTGTCCTCTATAGCCGAGCAATACCTCTTCTGCCCCATAGTCTTAGGCTTGATGGGCTTGCCCTTTGAAGTGACGCACACACAGTCGGAGGCGAGGGTCTCTATCTTTTCTTCGCTGCCTTCGTTGACAAGCGAGATACAATATGTGATGTTCTGCTCGCTGAGCTGCTCGCCGCGGTTGAGCAGATTGAGCAGGCTGTCTATGACCTTAGTCGCTTTGAGGACTCCCTCAGCCTCGCCGGATATCTTAAGCTCGCTGTCGCGGGCGTGTACGCGTACCGAGAACTCATCCTCGATTATCTTGATATTGGAGTCAAAGCTGCCGAACAGCGCGGCGGCGTGCTCCATGCGGTCT
The DNA here is from genome assembly GCA_902776975.1 of uncultured Ruminococcus sp. GTDB lineage: Bacteria > Bacillota > Clostridia > Oscillospirales > Acutalibacteraceae > Ruminococcoides. The sequence goes on along the minus strand of CACYSI010000034.1, from coordinate 29,128 downwards.
ATATTGATGATCTGTTCCATGTAACCTCTGTGATAGTATACCTATCCATATTATAAGTAAGTTTATTATAGCACAAAAAAATATAAAATCAACTATTTTTTCACAAAAAATTAATATCTTTTTCATAAAATTTATGTAATATATATAGTACGAGCTCATTTTGTAGCTTATTATTGACTTTTTCAAAGCGATTATTGTATAATAGCGGGTGGTGATCTTACCGCAAGTCCGTTTTAAGAGGGCTTTAGCAAACGGATCAATCCGCATCATAAGGAGTTTTGTTGATGAAGCGTATCATATGTCTCGCACTGTGCGCCTTGGTAGCGATATCGGTCTGCGCCTGCGATGACAACAGCAAATCAGGGTCTACGCCCGACTCCGAGACCGCCGCGGTAACCGAAACGGCGGCGGAGACCGTCAAGCCGACACAGCGGATCGGAAGACGCGGACTCAAGAGTTTTATAAAACGATTTGACACCACGGCAAGTGTAGATGAAAAGATCGTATATAAAGACGCCGACATGGAGGTAAAGGCGCTGGGTATCGACTACACCCCCGCCTCCGGCCCCGAGCTTAAGCTCAGCTTTAAAAACAACTTCGGCAAGGATATAACGGTACAGGCACCGTATGCCGTAGTCAACGGCTATATGGTCAAGCCCGATATGAGCGTTGAGATCCCCTACGCCAAAAGCGGCGAAGGCACCCTCGCTCTGCCGTACTACTACCTCGCCATGGCAGATATAACCTCTCTTAACGAGATAGAGTTCTCGCTGAGGGCTGTAGAGTCCAAGAGCTATAACCCAATATGCAAAACTGATCTGATAACCGTCAAGACCTCTTCGGAAAAAAAGGATACATCAGCATGTGACGAGAGCGGTCAGACAGTATACGATGATAACGGTATCAAGATAGTCATCAAGGGCGTTACAGCTACCCGCGTGACCCCCGACGGCTCAGAGCTGTTAGTGTATATGTATAACGGCACAAACCGCGCGATAGCCGTACAGACAGGCGATGTAAAGGTCAACGGCTACGATATGACCTCGGTCATGAACCGCTCGGTACTGCCCGATAAGCGCGCTGTAGACGCAGTCACCTTATACGCTCAGGATCTGGACGAATACAGCATAGACGAGATAGACAGCATCAAGGTCTCGTTTGAGATCAAAGACGCCGAGAGCTGGAAGACCATTGACTCTACCGATTTGATCAGCGTAGAGCTCAAGTCTCCGCCTACCGAGGCCGAAAAAGCCGCGGAGACCGCAACTGAGCCGACAAATGATAAGTAAACAGATTACGCCCCGATGCAGCATCGGGGCTGTTTTGCGTCTGTAAAGAAAAATACTTGACATCCGCGCGATATGATGATATAATAGCCGAGGTGTAAAGCTCTTTGCTTTACAGAAAGGATGGATCCCCTTAAATGAACAGCAAACCGGAAATATCACTGCTTTACGACTTCTACGGCGAGCTGCTGCAGGCATCACAGCAAAGGGTGATCGAGCTGTATGTCAACGACGACCTGTCGCTGTCAGAGACAGCTCAGATACTTGGTATCAGCCGTCAGGGAGTTCGCGACTCACTCGCGCGAGCCGAGCGAAAGCTTGCCGAGTACGAGGCCAAGTTAGGTCTGCTCAAGGCATACAGGGCGCGCCGCGAGCGCGACGGCCGCATAAGGGATATCATCAAAAAGATCAAAAATTCCGACGATACGGCTGAGGCTGTATCGCTGCTGGACGATATAGAAACTCTGCTGAAGGGAGATGACTGATATGGCGTTTGAGAGCTTGTCCGATAAGCTGACCAACTCGTTCAAAAGACTTAAGAATAAGGGCAAACTTACAGAGGCTGATGTAAAAGAAGCTATGCGCGAGGTCAGGCTCGCTCTGCTCGAGGCTGATGTAAACTTCAAGGTAGCCAAGGACTTCACCAACAAGGTCACCGAGCGCGCCATAGGCGCCGATGTAATGGAGAGTCTGACTCCCGCTCAGATGGTCATCAAGATAGTCAACGAGGAGCTCGTAAACCTCATGGGTGAGGACGACTCCCGCATCGAATACGCTTCAAAGCCCCCCACAGTCATCATGCTGTGCGGCTTACAGGGCGCAGGTAAGACCACCCACGCCGCTAAGCTCGGCAAATACTTCACGGCTCAGAACCACCGTCCGATGCTGGTAGCCTGCGATATCTACAGACCCGCGGCTATCGAGCAGCTCAAGGTCGTAGGAGCCAAGGCAGAGGTACCCGTCTTTGAGATGGGCACCGAAAGCCCCGTCAAGATAGCCAAAGAGTCTATCAAATACGCCAGAGATCACGGCAACGACATAGTCATACTCGATACGGCGGGTCGACTGCACATAGATGAGCAGCTCATGCAGGAGCTGCGCGACATCAAGGCTGAGGTATCGCCCGATGAGATACTGCTGACCATCGACTCAATGACAGGTCAGGACGCGGTAAACGTAGCCAAGACCTTCAACGAGGCTCTTGACATATCGGGCGTGATACTGACCAAGCTCGACGGCGACACCAGAGGCGGCGCCGCGCTGAGCGTAAGGGCTGTCACCGGCAGACCTATCAAGTTCTCGGGTACGGGCGAGAAGCTCGAGGATCTCGAGGCCTTCCACCCCGACCGTATGGCGTCCCGTATACTGGGCATGGGCGACGTGCTGACCCTCATCGAAGAGGCGGAGCAGAAGCTCGACGCCAAAAAGGCTGAAGAGCTCGCCGAAAAGATGCTCAAAAACAAAATGGACTTCAACGATATGCTCGATCAGCTCGACCAAGTGAGGAACATGGGCCCCATAAAGGGCATCCTCAGCAAGCTGCCCGGACTGGGCAACAAGGTCGACGATATGGATATCAACGAGCGCGTGCTGGACTGGAACCGCGCTATCATCCTCTCGATGACTCCCGAGGAGCGCTCGCATCCGGGCAAGCTCAACCCCTCGCGTAAGCGCAGGATAGCGGCAGGCTCGGGCAGACCGGTAGAAGAGGTCAACCGTCTGATAAAGCAGCTCGAACAGACCCAGAAGATGATGAGGCAGTTCACCTCTAACAGCAAGAAGGGCAAGCAGCTCAGAAAGATGCTCTCAGGCAACGGCGGTATGCCGCCAATGGGCGGAGGCTTTCCGGGGATGTAAAGAGACTTCCCCTTGAGGAGAAGGCAATAACAGCTGATAACGGAGAGATCCGATCAGATAAACTACGGCTATATTGTTTATATAAGCTAATTAAGACAGGAGGTAAGAAACATGGTAAAGATCAGACTCAGAAGAATGGGCGCTAAAAAGAACCCTTTTTATCGCATCGTTGTAGCTGACTCACGTTATCCTCGTGACGGTCGCTTCATCGAAGAAATCGGCACCTACAATCCCACCACTGAGCCCTCAGAGGTAAAGGTTGACGCCGACAAAGTCAAGGAATGGATCGCCAAGGGCGCGCAGCCGACCGATACCGTAAAGGCATTATTAAAGAACACAGGCATTATTTAATAGTAATTGTAATTATCATTGCGAAAGGACCATAATTATGAAAGACTTACTTCTTACTATTGCAAAGGGCTTGGTAGAAGAACCCGACGCTGTCAGCGTTACTGTAGACGAACCTAACGAAGAGGGTACAACCATATACCACATCCATGTAGCAGAGGGAGATATGGGCAGGATCATCGGTAAGCAGGGCAGAATCGCCAAGGCTATCCGCACAGTAGCCCGCTCCGCGGCTATCCGCAAAAACGAGAAGGTTATGGTAGAGATCGACTGATTCCACGTTCCATAGCACATTTTCAAGAGAACGCATCTCACGGGAGATGCGCTTTTCTTTTTGTTTTGTAAGTTTGTCATTCTGAGCAAAGCGAAGTATCTTATACTAATCCTTTGCCCACTATTCCGCAACACAAAAAAGAAAGGTTCTTTTTATACATAATGCACAAAGAAATCCCCGCGCTGTTTTTTTACAGTGCGGGGATTTCTTTGCCATATTCGGTTTAAAGAGTATTTACGGGGTCGCCCTTTATCAGAGCGGCAGGCTGTGATATGAGGCTGTCGATATACGACTTGCTCGCGGAGCCTACGATATCGCCGTTGAGCGTGACCGCGTACTGGGCGGAGCCTGTGTCGTATACCTTGACGGTATCGTCCGATCTGTCGGTGCTGTAGCTGTATGTGAAGCTCAGTACCTCGTCGCCGCCGGAGCCGTTATCGCCCTTGTTCTCGATAGCGTTGAGGTTTTGGAAAAAGACTTGGAAATTATCAGAGTCGAGCTTTTTGCCGTCGCAGGTTGCTGTAGTGACCTGTACATCCTGAGTGTTGCCCTCTTCATCATCCTGCTGCTCGGTGGTCGTGCTGACGTCTATAGTATAGCTGTCGCTGCCGGAGCTGAACTTGATGCCGCTTACAGCGTCGAGCTTGACGGCAAAGACATACTGCGGCATGAGAGCCTCGACGCTCGTCTTAGCCCAGCTCAGCGTCGCCTGCTGGATAGAGTAGACGATCTTTTTAGCGGGATTAAAGAGATAGGCGTTGCCGCTGTCGTCAGCCTGTGACGCCGAGAGCTTGATCTCGGCATCGGGATATACGGCGTCTACCTCGGCGTAAGGCTCGGCTAAGCCGTAGTCCTCGAGCTGGCTGTCGCTCGGATTGACGCATACAACCTTAGCGGCGTACAGTCCGCGTACGGAGCCGGCTATATCGTAGCTCTCTACGGCGTTGGCGTACATCCTGCGGGGCGCTGTGACGATATACGCGGCGTCCACAGCCTTATCCTTATTAGGCTCAAGTGTGATAGGCTCGCTGTAACGGGAGCCCGATACGGTAAGAGTCTTGAAGGTGGAGTTATCTGAATCCTCGGGGGTATCGGTCACGGCAAGACTGATGAAGTCGTTGACGCTGTACATGAATGAGTCTACCGCGTCTTTAGCCGCCAGATACACCGCGTCCGAGTCGCCGAAGGCTATATAGGTGCCCGCCTCACCGGGAGCCTCGCTGCCTACACGCAGCTGAGCGGCGGTCTTATCCTGAAAAGCCACCTTGACCTTGGCTTTCGGCTTATCGAGACCGTAGTCGGCAAGGTTGCCGTCAGGAGAGATGATCTTAGTGAACGCCATAGCGGAGGCGTCGGTAGCGATACCGTCGGCTATGCCGCTCTGCATGGGATAATCCTCAAAGCCGACGAGAGTATAAACCGTAGCCTCGCCCTCGGGAGTTTTAGATGTGACCGAGAACGAGCCGTCGGTGTTCTCGACGTCTATGCGGCTGATGTCCGCGGGAACATAGCTGACCAGATTGCCGCTGCCGTTCTTCTTGATGTTGCCGTCTTCATCCAAGGCTACCTGAGCCGTATGCTCGCCGTCGGCGTTGACGCCAAGCGTGATATCGGCAGGATGAACGGTAGCCTCATCCTCGTTGTACTCGCTCTTAGTCTGTGAGCGGGTAAAGATCAAAAGCGCGACCAAAGCCGCTACGGCGACTACAGCTATAGCTATGATGAGGATGCGTTTATTTATCTTCTTTTTATCGGTATCGGGTTTAGTCTGCTTTTCGGCAGACTCGGTACCTTGATCCCTGTTCAGAAAGCTCTCGAGAGCCTTGTCCGCGTCAGGGGTCGTCTCAGTCTTGACTTTGGTATCTTTAGGGTCAGCCATCACTTATGCCTCCTGCGTATCCAGATGATAAGTCCCGCTATCAGTACTCCTATCGGGATGACAAATCTGACCAGAATAGCCGGGAACTGTATCTCGCTTACCGAGGTGAGTCCGAGATCGTTTGCGGAGGGGTCCTTGCCCTCGATGATCACGCTGACGTCATCCTTAGCGGACAGGGTGTTGAAGACATTGACAAAGTACGCCGCGTTGTTATATGAGCTGATACTTAGATAGTTAGGCTGTACAGCGTCATATGAGCCTATTACGACCACAGAAGAGCTCTTACCGTTCTCTGTACCGGCGTTACGCTGTCCGTACGCGGCGCCGTACATCATCTCGGTTTTGGGATCAAAATCGACTGCTTCATCCTCGGACAGATCCTTGGGGAAGAACATAGCCTTGTCGGATGAGGTGAGCATGGGCTTAGCCAGAGAGTCGTCGGCTATCTCGACCGGCATGACAAGACTCATGACTATCGGTATAGAGCTCGAGCGCAGATCCTCGGTGAAGGTCGTATCGTCCTTGGTGTAATCGAACACCGACACATAGTGGTTGCCTCCGGGCAGAAGATGATCGGTGCTGTTCTCATATATATAACCGTATCTGAGCTTCATGCCGTAGTCGGCGAGCAGGGTGTTGAGATTGGGGAACTCCGATATATCCTTTTGATCGTTGGGGAAGTAGATGATATGATGACCGTACTCGCCGTTGTTATCGAGCCACTTGGTGAGCGTGGAGTAGATCTTTTCGTCGATATCGACCTCGGGGGCGAAGATGACCGCGAACTCGCTGTCAGCCGAGATCTCGCCGTTGAGCAGGCTTACCTCTTCGATCTCATAAGCGTTGTTCTCGAGCAGTGTCCTCAGAGCGGTCATATCCTGCTCGCCCTGACCGCTCAGTACGGTCACTTTGGTCTTTTCCTCAGAAGTAACGTTCATGATCGCGGTCAAAAACGCCTGCTCGACCTTCTGTGAGTTGATCACATAGGTGCCGTAATACTGATACTGCTGCTGATCATAGCCGAAGATATCCGTAAGATCGATAGCGCGGTACTGATCGCCGCTGACTACCAGAGCGATATGGCTCTTGGTCCAGTCGACCTTGTTATAATCCGAGGTAAAGGTCGGATCGGCTGTAAGATCGATATAATGCAGGTCGATCTTATCCGAGCTGCCCGCTATGCTGCGGATGAGCTTGTTAGCCTGTACAAAATACTTATAGTTAGTGCTGTCGCTGTTTTCAAAATCCGATTCACTCTGCAGGATATAGATAGCGACAGGCTTATCAACGGTATCGAGATAGTCCGTGGTCGCGCTCTGCAGCTTGAAGGACGAGTTCTCGGTGACGTCGATATACAGCGGATGACTGTTTGTGATCGCCGCAACTATGAGGTTGACGAGCACTACAGCCGCTATGAACAGTATGGTGATGACGATAGACGCCGCGCCTCTGCGGGCTGAGCGCGATTTGAAAAAGCCTTTTTTAGCCTTGGGGGTGGTGTTTTTATCTTTATTCATGTCGCACCTCCTCAGCTCCAGCGGCGCTTCTCGATCACTCTGACACATAAGAAGAGGAAGACCGCTATGACAGAGACGAAGAACAGCACGCTGGTTAAATTGATTATTCCGTTGATGAAGTTAGTGAAATGAGCGTCGAAAGAAATATTGTGGAAAAGACTTGTGATCCAGTCAACGCTGAGCATGCCCGCGAGAGAGTCGAGCATATATATGAGCAGACCTATGCCGATAGAGAGCACGGCTGCGATGATCTGGCTCTCGGTGAGAGCCGATATGAACAGGTCTATAGCTATCAGCGCGCCGCCCATGAGCAGCATGCCGAGCATGGTAGTCAGGAACACCGCCCAATCGGGAGAAGCGTAGCACGCTAAGATGATCACATAGACCACATATATGGCGTTGCACAGGCAGTAGAGCAGGAAAGCTCCTAAGAACTTGCCTAAGACTATCTCGGTGATACTGACGGGAGCCGTCAGCAGAGCCTGATCGGTGCGCTGCTTTTTCTCTTCGGAGAAGCTGCGCATGGTGATGATCGGTATAGTCAGCATGACTATCATCAGCATGGACAGGAACACATAGCTCATGGAGGCGGTGTTGGACATCAGGCAGTACATATAGAAGAACAGACCCGAGAAGAAGTAGAACACGGCGAGGACGATATAGCCGATAGCCGAGTTGAAATATGAGCTAAGCTCTCTTTTGATTATCGCGGACATCAATCCTCACCTCCTTCGGTCAGCTTGATGAAGCTCTCTTCGAGCGTCAGAGCGCCCGAGCGCATCATGAGTATGGGGCAGTCAGCCTTAGCGAGAGCTCTGAAGATAGCCCGGCGCACATCCGTGCCGCTCTCATACTCTACGGTATAGCTAAGACCGAAGCCCTTAGTGACTCTGCGCACGCCCTCTACCGAGGTGATCGCATCTTTTACGGCAGAGGCGGAGCCCTCGACCTCGAGCGCGAGCAGGTTGCCTCCGCCTACAGCCTCACTGAGCTTATCGGTAGCCGCGTCGGCTACTATCTTGCCGTTGTTTATCATAACAATGCGGTCGCACACGGCTGAGACCTCGCTTAAGACGTGCGACGAGAAGATGATGGTGTGCTTCTTGCCCAGCGACTTTATCAGCTTGCGGATATCGATGATCTGCTTTGGGTCGAGACCCACCGTAGGCTCGTCGAGGATCAGCACCGGAGGGTTGCCCAGCAGCGCTCCCGCAAAGCCGACGCGCTGCTTATAACCCTTGGACAGGTTGCGGATGACTCTGCCCTCTACGTCCGATATCTTGACGATAGCCATGACCTCGTCTATGTGCTCGCGCTTAGGCAGGCGCACCTTTTTGAGGTCAAAGATGAACTCGAGATAGCGGCGCACGGTCATCTCCTGATACAGCGGCGGCTGCTCGGGCAGATAGCCGATCTTGGCTTTTGCCTGCTTGGGACGCTCGAGGATATCCTCGCCGTCTATCAGCACGGTGCCCTCGGTAGCGCCGAGATATCCCGTGATGATGTTCATGGTCGTGCTCTTGCCCGCGCCGTTGGGACCGAGCAGACCGAGTACCTCGCCGCTCTCGGCGGTAAAGCTGATATCGTCCACAGCCTTGACCCCGCCGTAGCGCTTGGTTACGTTTTTGACTTCTATCATATGCATTTCTCCTTACGGATTTCATAAATTGCCATCTTAGATTATAACACATTATAAAACCATAATCCAGTGATTTATCTGATAATACGATGAATTTTATGTGAACAAACAGGGCTGCCGCGCTCAAAAGCGTGACAGCCCATAATGTAGGAACAAATTATTTAAAATAAGTGATGCAATTCTGGGGGCAGGTCTCTACACAGGCTCCGCAGTTTGTGCAGAGCTCGGGGGTGACGTAGGCGCAGAAGTCCGTGACCTTGACGGCGCCCTGCTCACAGGCTTTCTCGCACTTTTTACAGCCGATACAGCCGGCGGTACACAGCTTGCGCGTCACGCCGCCCTTATCGTGATTGGAGCAGCGCACCAGCGCCATATCCTTCTTGGGCACTATCTCGATGATGCCCCTCGGACAAGCCTTGACGCACAGGGTGCAGGCGCGGCACTTGTCGGAGTTGACGTAGGCTACGCCGTTGCAGACATGTATAGCGTCGTAGGCGCATACAGCCTGACAGTCGCCCAGACCCATACAGCCGTAAGAGCAGGCGGTGAGACCTCCGCCGATCTTCATGGCGGCGGCGCAGCTGCGTATGCCCGTATACTCAGCCTTGTAAGAGGTGTTGTCGAGCGAGCCGAGGCACTTTACCACGGCTGTCTTAGGCTCCATGTTGCCGGCAGCCACGCCGAGGATCTCGGACACAGCCTTGGTACAGCTCAGTCCACCCGGAGCGCATAAGCCCGGCTCAGCCTCGCCCTTGGCGAGGGCGGCGGCGTAGCCCGAGCAGCCCGAGTAGCCGCAGGCGCCGCAGTTTGCTCCCGGAAGAGCCTCAAGTATCTTCTCAGCCTTTTCATCCTTAGGCACAGCCATGATGATAGAGGCTATGGACAGGATGAGTCCTATCAGCAGTCCTATGCCCGCCACGAGGCAGACAGCGATCAAAATACCGTTCATGTCAGCCTCCTTTTAACCCAAGGGGATGAGCTTATCGACAAAGCCCGCGAACCCGAGGAATGACAGAGATACCAGAGCAGCCGCTACCAGAGTGATAGGCAGCCCCTTGAGGGACTTGGGGATATCGGCGCTCTCGAGTCTGCCGCGTACTCCCGCGAACATGACCATAGCAACTAAGAAGCCGATACCGGCGCCGAAGGCGTTGACAAGAGCGTGACCGTAGGTGTAGGTGTAGGCTGTGGTGGAATCCACCTTCTGCAGTACCAGCATGGTAACGCCCAGCACGGCGCAGTTAGTGGTGATAAGGGGCAGATAAATACCCAGTGAGTTGTACAGCGAGGGGATGTACTTACGCAGTACAATCTCTACGAGCTGTACCAGACCCGCGATGACAAGGATGAACAGCACGGTCTGCAGATATTCCATGCCCATAGGCACGAGCAGATAGGTATATATCGGGAAGGTGACGGCGGTAGCGAGCACCATGACGAAGGTGACCGCTACGCTCATACCTACCGCGGTATTGAGCTTTTTGCTTACGCCGAGGAAGGGGCAGATGCCGAGGAACTTTGACAGGACATAGTTCTCTGTTAGGATAGCCGCGAGGAACACGGCGACAAGTGACTTAATCAGCATTTACCGTCGCCTCCTTCTTCATATCGGCGCACTTTTTATCGGCGCAGTTTTTAGCCATCGGACAGCCGTCGCAGGGGGTAGTCTTGACCTTCTTGCCCGCGCGTGTATTGAGCTTGTTGGCGAGCATGATCAGCATACCGAAGACGAAGAAGCCACCCGGAGGCAGGATGAATATGAGTATCTGGAAGGGCAGTACCTGAACGCCGAACACAGAGCCGGAGCCGAGAAGCTCACGGATGATGCCCATGCACAACAGCGCCGCCGTAAAGCCCACGCCCATGCCGAGGCCGTCGAGTATGGACGGGAGGACGGGGTTCTTGCCGGCGAACATCTCGGCGCGACCTAAGATGATACAGTTTACGACTATCAGCGGCAGAAAGATGCCCAGCGACGCGTTGATAGCGGGAGCGAACGCCTTGACGAGCATCTGGACCACCGATACAAAGCCAGCTATGATGGTGATGTACGCGGGGATACGCACCTTGTCGGGGATGACCTTGCGGAGCAGTGAGATAACGGCGTTGCTGCACACCAGTACAGCCGTAGCCGCTACGCCCATGCCTATAGCGTTGAACGCGGAGGTGGTCACCGCGAGGGTGGGACAGGTACCGAGCACAAGGCAGAGAACCGGGTTCTCTTTTATGATGCCCTTGCTGAATTCCTGAAACAGACTTCTCTTAGCCATTACTCACCCTCCTTTGCGTTTTCCGCGGATTCCTTACTGTGCTTGTCGGCAACGGAGGTGTAACCGTTGTCGTCTCCGTCTGCAGCTGTGACTGAAGAATCATCAACTCCGCCCGTTGAAGAAGCGGAAGCTCCGCTGACATTTTCATTATATATCTCTACAGCCGCGTTGACTGCTTTCGTGACGGCTCTCGAGCTGATCGTCGCCGAGGTTACAGCGTCTACTGTCTGGGCGTTGCCTGAGCCGGCGTCCTTGCTGACAACTATCTCTTCATTGATGCTCAGACCCTTGTACTGATCGCGGAAGCTCTCGTTAGAGGTGTTCTTGCCGAGGCCCGGAGTCTCTTCATCATTATAGAATACGTCTACGGCGATGATCTTGTCGTCGGCTATACCTGTCATGACCTTGACCTGACCGCCGTAGCCCTGAGTCGCCGTAGCTATGGCATAGCCCACGGTATTTCCGGAGCTGTCCTTGCCCGCGTACATGATATCGGGGATAATCTCCTCAAAATCCGCCGCGTCGGGGCAGACGGTCTTCATACTCTCCTGCTTGCTCTGTTCTTCGTTAGCTGCTATCTTATCGGCAGTGACGCTGTTTGTCAGCGCGAGAGCCGCCGTGACGAAGATACAGATCAAAAACAATGATATCGTCGGTATCAACACCGCTTTAGGGGTGATCTTATATCTCATTTCTTCTCCCCCTTTGCTTTTTTGACAAAGCCTAAGGTACGCGGAACAGTCATGCGCTCGATGAGCGGCACGAGTATGTTCATAAGCAGTATCGAGAACGATACGCCCTCGGGCATATTTGAGTAAGCTCTGAGCAGAATAGTGAATATACCGCATCCGCAGGCGAAGATGACCTTGCCCCACTTAGTAACGGGCGAGGTGGTGTAGTCGGTCGCCATGAAGATCGCGCCGAGCATCAGACCGCCCGAGAGCAGCTGATACAGCGGATCAAGACCGACTATCAGCGACATCACAGCCGCTGTAGCGAGATATACGCAGGGGATGATCGGAGAGATGACCCTGCGGATTACCAGATATATACCGCCGAGGATGAGTGCCGCGGCGCAGACCTCGCCGATTGAGCCGCCGCAGCGGCCGATGAGCAGATCTATGTAGGAGTATGTGCCGGGCTCGGCGGCTAAGGGAGTAGCCGCGGTAGTAGCGTCGACAGCCGCCGCCTCGGGAGCGCCGAGAGCCTTGACCCAGTGCATCATGGGACCGGGGAAGGATACCAGCAGAACGATACGCGCCGCCAGAGCGGGGTTGACGAAATTCATGCCGATACCGCCGAACATCTGCTTTACCACTACTATAGCGATCAGACAGCCGAACATGGCTATCAGCGGGTTGATGTCAACGGGCAGGTTGAGCGCGAGCAAAAGACCCGTGACAACAGCGCTGAGATCGCCGATAGTGGTATCGCGCTTCATTATCTTACGGCTGACATACTCGAGCAGCACGCAGGTCGCGACGCAGACTCCTATGAGTATCAGCGAGCGCAGGCCGAAGATAACGCAGGCGGCTATTGATGTAGGGATCAGCGCGATGATTACGTCGAGCATGATCCTGCGTGTAGAGTCGTTGCTCCTGAAATGAGGAGAGGAGGATACATGAAGCATATTTTCCATTAATTCTTACCTCCTTTACTCGCCGCGATAGCCTCGCGTTTAGCCTTATTGAGAAGCGCCTTGCCCACACGGATATTCTGGACCAGATGGCGCTTGGCCGGGCAGGCGAATGAGCAGCAGCCGCACTCCATACAGTTCATGGCATTATAGAACTTGAGCGCGTCTGTATCGCCGCGGTCCGCGGCGTTCGAAAGCTCCAGCGGCTGGAGGCGCATGGGGCAGGCGTCGAGGCACTTGCCGCAGCGTATGCACGCCGAGGGCTCGTTATGCTTAGCCTCTTTCTCGGAGAGAGCGAGGATAGCGTTGTTTTGCTTAAGGACGTACAGATCGTCGTTAGGAAGGGCTATACCCATCATGGGTCCGCCCATTATCAGCTTGTAGGGCTGCTCCTTATAGCCGCCGACAAAGTCGATGACCTCTTTGATAGGCGTACCTATAGGCGCGATGACGTTGACGGGATTCTCGATACAGCCGCCGTCTATAGTCAGCCTGCGTGATACGAGCGGTATGCCTGTCTTGAGATAGCGGGAGATAAAGGCTATCGATCCGACGTTCATCACCAGACAGCCCGCGTCTGAGGGCAGACCGCCCACGGGCACCTCTCTGCCGGTACACGCCTTGATGAGTATCTTCTCAGCGCCCTGGGGATATGACGCCTTGATCGGCAGCACACGGATCTCATCCTTGGGATCGACCGAGCTGTCGGCTATCTCGCGCAGAGCCTTGATAGCGTCGGGCTTGTTGTCCTCTATACCGATGATGACGCGATGGATATCGAGAAAATCCTTGACCGTGATGATGCCCGAGACAACATCCCATGAGTTCTCGAGGATCTCGCGGTGATCGGAGGTGATATACGGCTCGCACTCGGCTACGTTGATGATAAGCGTATCGACGTTCTTGTCCGAAGGGATATTGAGCTTGACGGATGTGGGGAAGCCCGCGCCGCCGAGACCCACCAGTCCGCTGTCGCGCACGGCTCCGATGAGATCGGAGAGGCTCTCCACCTTAGGCGGATGTATATCGGGCGAGAGACGCTGTTCGCCGTCGCTCTCGATGAATATCGCGTCCACCTTGCCTCCGTCGGGCATAGTGATCTTGTCTATCTTCTTGACCTTACCCGACACGCTGGCGTGGATAGGCGCGCTGACAAAGGCGTCGCTTCTCGCGATACACTGACCTAAGTCTACGGTATCTCCTACCTTTACTAAGGGCTTGCAGGGGGCGCCTATATGCTGAGTCATAGGCAGCGCTACCATGGCAGGCGCGGGCATAACGAGGCTCTCTTTGTGAGCAGTGTTCTTGTTATGCGGAGCGTGTACGCCGCCGTGTGTGCGGTACGGCCGCTTGGGAAAGCTGAGCTCTGACAATTATATTCCTCCTTTGAGATATATAATCAATTTATGGATTTAAGGGCACCTCTAAAAATACATGTGGTCAGAGAGTGCCGTAGATTTATGCCGGATTTTTATGAAAAAAGTGCAGGAATACTGTCGTATTTCAAATCTTTTTGAATAAAAATGCGGCGTGAAGATATAGCGCTATCGGGCTACAGATATTTTTAGAGGTGCCCTTAATGTATTAAATCACGCTATTAATATATAATAACATTATACGGAGCTTTTTTCAACAAAAAATACTTGTTAAATAAATAACTTGTAAAAGACCGATATTCTTTATACTAATTTCAATTAAAACGCTTAAACAAGATATTTGCGGAAAATTTCGCAGAGCAAGGCGGAGATCATGCAACAACACTCCAAGAGCGAAGCGATTGGCTTAGTGTCACTGCTGGCGCCTGTCAAGATCGACAACGCAGCTATGCGGAATTTAACGCAATAGATATTAAAGGGTTTTATTTGAAATTAGTATTAGTCATCATTTGAAAGCTGTTCATCCTTTCTCAGCGATTATTCTGTCCTGAAGTGAGGATCGAACACACTTTATAAAAGAAAAGGAAGGACAATATGCAGTATTTATACGCTTTTTTGATCGGAGGCACACTGTGCCTGATCGGACAGATACTGATAGACAAGACCTCGCTGACTCCGGCGAGGATACTCACCGGCTTTGTCGTGTCCGGAGTCCTGCTGTCAGCCGTAGGACTGTACGGACCTCTCGCGGACTTCGCCGGAGCGGGCGCGAGCGTACCGCTGTCAGGCTTCGGGCATCTTATGGCACAGGGTGTACGCGAGGCGGTGGATAAGGACGGCGCCATGGGCATTCTGACCGGCGCGCTGAGCGCCTCAGCCGCCGGCATAAGCGCCGCGATAGTGCTGTCACTGAAGAATTTCGTAGAACGCGGCGGAGGACGCAGGCAGGCTGGCGCCTGTCAAGTCCGACAACAAAGTTATACGGAATTCTCCGCAACAGATGTTAAAGGGTTTTATTTGAAATTAGTATAAGTTCATCAACAAAAGAATCCCCGAGGCTGAGCCTCGGGGATAATAGGTTGATTCAAGATCATGCGTTTGCGGGTACCTTGTCCCAGTTGCAGATGTTGAGCAGAACTCTCTGGATCAGAGTAGCGTCAATGATATCTACTTCGCCGTCGAGATCGGCGTCAGCCGCGGTCGCGTCAAATACGGGAACCTCATACTCTGCTAAGTAGCGCTGGATAGTAGTAACGTCAACGATATCTACAACACCGTCGCCGTTAGCGTCGCCGCGCAGAGCCTCAGCCTTGATGACAAGATCCTCAGCAGTAACGGGCTGGGTGCCTTCTTTGTCTAAGAACAGATCGCCGCACATAGTGCACTTATAGTGCTGCTTAACGCCGTCTACGGTCTTAGTAGCGGGAACTTCCTCTACTAACTCGATGTTATGATCGAGCATTTCGATAGTCTTGGGATCGCTGGAGATGATCTCACCGCACTCTGTACAGCGTACAACAAGATTGTAAGAGCCGGCTTCCTTGCAGGTAGCGGGTACTATGTCTTCCTGTTCAGCCTCACCGGGAGTATGAACATGCAGCATGGGGATGACCAGATCCTCAGCTGTAACTTCGTTCTTACCCTCAGCGTCTGAGAACAGCTTCTTACATACGGAGCATTCATAGTGAGCCATAACGCCCTCAGCCTCAGTAGTAGCGGGTACCTCGGGAACCTCTGTCAGTGTATGAGCCGCCAACTCGATAGTCTTGGGTGTGCGGGAGAGCTCCTCGCCGCACTCTGTGCAGTATACTACCTCGTCATAGCTGCCTTCAGCCTTGCAGGAAGCGGGAACTACGTTCTCCTGTACAGCCTCGCCGGGTGTATGCGCGAGCTTGTCGATGGTCTTGGCCTCGCGGGAGATCTCCTCACCGCACTCTGTGCAGTATACTACCTCGTCATAGCTGCCTTCAGCCTTGCAGGAAGCGGGAACTACGTTCTCCTGTACAGCCTCACCGGGTGTATGCGCGAGCTTGTCGATAGTCTTAGTCTCGCGGGAGATCTCCTCACCGCACTCTGTGCAGTATACTACCTCGTCATAGCTGCCTTCAGCCTTGCAGGAGGCGGGAACTACGTTCTCCTGTACAGCCTCGCCGGGTGTATGGGTGTGAGCGCCCGAGGGCAGAGTAGAATCATCATATTTCCAATCAAATTTAACTGTGAGAGTTGTGTCAAGAGCCAGAGCCTCCGCGATACCGGCAGCGTTCTCTTCAATAGCCGACTTAACGAAATCCTTGGTCAGACCGAGAGCCGCGCCGATATCGTCTACCAGCTGCTGAGACGTCTTTTTGCCGGGCTGAACAGTGTACTTCATAGCGTTCTTCAGGCTCTGAGGGCCTGTCTCGATGAGCCATGTGTTGAACAGATCCTCATCGGTCTTGCCCTGAGGCAGACAGGTACCTACAACATTGCCTAAAGAGGTGATGCCCTTAACGGGACCGTACTGTTCGGGGTCGAGATCTTTCCATAGAGCTACCTGAGACTTTTTGGTGCTGTCTACGGTGTTCTCGATCATCTCGCCGTTGCAGTAAGCGACATGACCGAAGCAGGTGGTGTCAAAATACAGATCAGCGCTCTGCTCCTCGCCCATGTTCTTAGTGAAGATGACTTTGTACTGAACGCCCTCTTCGAGCTCGATCTTCTTAGCAGCGGGGTCAAACGAGAAGATGCCGTCGCCTTCGCTGGTGCCGAGAGTCTTCTTGCCGCCCCATGCGATGGGCTCAAAATCGTCGCCGTAGATATAGAAGCCGACCTTATCTTTAGCGCCCATTTCCCAGCCTGTGCCGTTTACATCAAAATACAGCTTTGTATTCTCATACTCAACAGCGCCGGTGGAAGTAGCCATTACGGTGACAAGTGACATTATCATCATAACAGCCAATAAAAGTGAAATGATTTTCTTGAACATTCTTTTACCTCCTAAGAAAGAATATAATGGTGCAAATACATTATGCCATAAAGTTTTTAAAAATACAACCTGTTTTGTTGATATTTTAGAATTATTTTTATAAAATTTTTTCAAACTGTCATCCGATATTCTGTTATATAGCCGAAAATATCCGTTTTTTACCGTTACTTATACCATTTTTTTGATGACTGTGATATACTGTAGACGGTATATAAGATTATAAGAATCGTAGTATATGGCACCGTCAAGGTGTTGAAGGTATAAATTTGGGAGGTAAATTATGTCAAACTGCGCTATTGTAGGCATCAACTGGGGCGACGAGGGCAAGGGCCGCATGGTCGACCTCATCAGCTCCGACTACGACGTCGTCGTACGCTATCAGGGCGGCGGCAACGCCGGTCACACCGTCATCAACGAGTACGGCAAGTTCGCTCTGCATCTGCTGCCCTCGGGCATATTCAGACAGGATGTGGTATCGGTGATAGGCAACGGCGTCGCTCTCGACCCGCAGAGTCTGATCGAAGAGATACGCTATGTACGCTCAAAGGGCGTACAGCTCACACCCGCCAACCTCAAGGTCAGCTCGCGCGCCTCGCTGCTTCTGCCGTGGCACAAGGAGCTCGACTGTCTGGAAGAGCAGCGCTTAGCCGATAAGAAGTACGGCTCGACAAAACAGGGCATAGCGCCCTTCTACTCTGACAAATATCAGAAGAAGACAGTCCTTGCGGGCGAGCTCTTCGATGAAAAAGCGTTCTTTGAGCATCTCGAAGGCATCATGGAGTGGAAGAACCTTACTATCGAAAAGGTATACAACGCCGCTCCCACCACCCGCGAAGCTCTCAAAGAATGGTACGAGGCGTACTGCGTGCCGCTGATGCCTTTCATCACCGATCTGACCGACTTTTATGACGAAGCCGAACAGAACGGCAAGAACATCATGTTTGAGGCGCAGCTCGGCTCGCTCAGAGATATAGACTACGGCATCCACCCCTACACCACCTCATCCTCTACAATAGCCGCCTACGCTCCCGTAGGCGCGGGCGCTCCCGCCCTCAGGCTCGATGATATCATCGGCGTGGTCAAGGCATACTCGACCTGCGTAGGCGAGGGGCCGTTCACCTCAGAGTGGTTCGGCGAAGAGGCGGACAAACTCAGAGAGGCGGGCGACGAGTACGGCGCCAAGACAGGCAGACCTCGCAGGGTGGGAGCCTTTGACGCGGTCGCTACCCGCTACGGAGTAAAGGTGCAGGGCGCTACGGCTATAGCATTGACTAAGCTCGATGTGCTCAGCTACATGGATAAGATCCCCGTATGCACTAAGTATAAGGTCAAGGGCACCGTCACAGACAAATTTCCCTTCCCGAGTCTGCTTGACAAATCCGAGCCGGTCATCGAGTATCTCGACGGCTGGGGCGAGGATATATCGGGCGTAAGACTCTTTGAGGATCTGCCCAAGGCGGCGAGAGACTATGTGCTGTACATAGAAAAGCAGATCGGCTGCTTCATCAAGTATGTGTCGGTAGGCCCCGAGAGAGAAAGTATAATCATCAGATAAATGACATCAATCATACACTAATTTCAGGAGCTAATTATGAGAGGTAACTACGAAAGTCCGTTTTCGGCGCGTTACGCGTCGCAGTATATGACATCGCTGTTTTCAGCCGAGACACGCATCGAGACATGGCGCAGACTGTGGGTCGAGCTCGCGCGTGCCGAGAGTGAGCTCGGTCTGCCCATAACAAAAGAGCAGGTAGCCGACCTTGAAGCGCATATCTCGGATATCGACTTTGAGTACGCGGCTGAAAAAGAAAAAGAATTTCGCCATGACGTAATGGCGCACATCCACGCCTACGGCAAAGAGGCGCCGTCAGCGGCGGGCATAATCCACCTCGGCGCGACCTCGTGCTATGTCACCGACAACGCCGATCTCGTGCTGTACCGCGACGCCCTGTTATACATACGCGGTGAGCTCTTGAAGGTCATCGCCAACCTGACAGACTTCTGTGAAAAATACAAGTCTATGCCGACCCTCGGCTATACCCACTATCAGCCCGCTCAGCTCGTGACCGTCGGCAAGCGCGCCGCTTTATGGCTGCAGGACTTTGTATCCGACCTCGACGAGATAGACTTCGCGCTCAAAAACGTCAAGTTCCTCGGCTGCCGCGGCACTACGGGCAGTGAGGCGAGCTTTGTGGAGCTTTTTGACGGCGACTCGGACAAGATAAACGCGCTCAATAAAAAGATCGCCTCAGCCTTTGACTTTGACGAGATCTTTGACGTACAGGGACAGACCTACCCCCGCAAGGTGGATTCGCGAATCCTCAATGCTCTTTCCTCAATAGCTCAGTCCGCGCATAAGTTTGCTACCGATATGCGTCTGCTGCAGCATGACAGACAGCTCTTTGAGCCGTTCGCGAAGACTCAGGTCGGCTCCTCAGCCATGCCCTACAAGCGCAATCCGATGATGTGCGAGCGCATATGCTCACTGTCGCGTTATCTCATGGCGGACGCCCTCAACGCTCCCATGACGATATCCGTACAGTGGATGGAGCGTACTCTCGACGACAGCGCAAACCGCAGGGTATCTATTCCCGAGGGCTTTCTCTGCGCTGACGCGGTACTGCGTATACTGCAAAAAGTTACCGCGGACATCTACGTCAACACCGACGTCATCAACAAGACCGTCATGACATACCTGCCCTTTATCGCTACCGAGAATCTGATGATGGAGGGCGTAAAGCGCGGCGGCAACCGCCAGTCTCTGCATGAGATCATCCGCCGCTGCTCCATGCAGGCTATAGCCGCCATGGATAAGGGCGAGCCGTGCGACCTGCTCAAGATGCTCGCCGAGGATCCCGACTTCCCGCTCAGCGAAGCCGAGATGACAGACGTACTCAACCCGGCCGCCTATATAGGCAGATGTCCCGAGCAGGTACAGGCTCTGGTAAACAAGACAAAGCCGCTCTTTGCGGGCGCGAGCCGCGAGAACGCGGAGATAAATATATGATCAGCCTCCCTTTCCTAAGGGAGGTGGCGCGTAGCGACGGAGGGTTGTCAACCCCCTGTCAGCTATCGCAGACAGCCCCCTTAGAAAAGGGGGCCTTTTAGGAGGTAAATATGGAAAAAATATTAGTGCTCGACTTCGGCGGACAGTATAATCAGCTCATAGCCCGCAGAGTACGCGATCAGGGCATCTATGCCGAGATAAAGCCGTACAACAAGATCACGGTAGATGAGATCAAAGCACAGGGCTACAGCGGCATCATCTTTACGGGAGGTCCCAACAGCGTATACGATCCCGAATCGCCGCATTACGATCCCGCGATACTTGACGCCGGAATACCTATACTCGGCATATGCTACGGCTGTCAGCTCATAGCCTATATGGCGGGCGGCAGAGTAGAGAGCGCCGATGACAGCAGCGAGTACGGCAAGATAGACGTATACGCGAGGAGCAACGTTCTGTTCACCGATGTACCGTCCAAAAGCGTGTGCTGGATGAGCCACCACGACTTCATCCCTCATCCTCCCAAGGGCTTTACGACTATAGCCATAACAGATAAATGCCCCGTAGCCGCCTTCTGTGATGAAGAGCGCAAGATATACGCCGTCCAGTTCCACCCCGAGGTTACTCACACCGAGTACGGCAAAGATATCCTGCGCAACTTCCTGTACAGGATCTGCGGCTGTAAGGGCGACTGGCAGATGGACAGCTTCATCGACTCAGCCGTCGCCGAGATACGCGGGCAGGTCGGCGACAGCAGAGTAGTGCTCGGTCTGTCGGGCGGAGTAGACAGCTCGGTAGCCGCAGCCCTGATAAGCAAGGCGATAGGCAAGCGACTGACCTGCGTGTTCATCGACCACGGTCTGATGCGCAAGGACGAGGGTGACTTTGTGGAGCAGACCTTCACACAGCTCTTTGATATGAACTTTGTCCGACTCAACTGTCAGGATAGATTTCTCTCTAAGCTCAAGGGCGTTACCGAGCCCGAGACCAAGCGCAATATAATCGGCGAAGAGTTCTACAACGCTTTCTTCGGATATATCCGCGAGAGCGAAAAGAGCTGCTGCTTCGCTCAGGGCACCATATATCCCGACCGCATCGAGAGCGGCAAGGGCGACGCCGCCAAGATCAAGACCCACCATAATCTGGTCAATCCCCCTAAGGACATCAAATTTGAGAAGATCATCGAGCCGCTGAGAGACCTGTTCAAGGACGAGGTCAGAGCGGTTGGCGAAAAGCTCGGTCTGCCGAAAGAGCTGGTATGGCGTCAGCCGTTCCCGGGACCCGGCATGGGCGTGAGAGTCATCGGCGAGGTCACTGCCGAGAGGGTAAGGATACTGCAGGACGCCGACGCTATACTGCGCGACGAGATGGACAGATGCGGCTACGCAGAAAAAATGAGCCAGTTCTTTGCCGTACTGCCGGGAGTCAAGACCGTTGGCGTCATGGGCGACGAGCGCACCTACAGCGAGCTTGTAGCCATCCGCGCGGTCACTACCGACGACTTCATGACGGCAGACTGGGCGCAGATACCCTATGACATCCTCGGCAGAGTATCCAACCGCATCATCAACGAGGTAGACAAGGTCAACCGCGTAGTGTACGATATCACAAGCAAGCCTCCCGGCACAGTGGAGTGGGAGTGAGCCGCAGGCTCAACCATGAGCGCAGGCGCTCATATCATAACTGACGCATAGCGGAATCATATCAGATATTGAAAGGAGCGGCTATGAAGATCCTTATCACAGGCGGTACGACCTTTGTCAGCAGGTACGCGGCTGAGCATTTTGTTTCAAAGCGCAACGATGTTACGGTCATCAATCGCGGCAGCAGACCGCAGATCATAGGCGTAACACATATCAACTGTGATCGGACAGCCTTAGGCGACACGCTGAGCGGCAAGCGCTTTGACCTCATCCTTGATATCACCGCTTATACACAAGAGCATATCAGAACTCTGCTCGACTCAGGCGTCAGCTTTGATAATTACATTTTCATCAGCTCAAGCGCTGTCTATCCCGAAACTAACTCTCAGCCGTTTTCTGAGGAACAATCCTGCGGTCATAACTCCGTCTGGGGCGATTACGGTATAAATAAACTGAAAGCGGAGCGATACTTGCAGGCAAATGTACCGAACGCGTATATCCTCCGTCCGCCGTATTTCTACGGCATATATGAAAACCTCTACCGTGAGGCTTTTCCGTTCGACTGCGCTATGCAGAACAGACCATTCTATCTTCCGCAAAACGGCGAAATGAAGCTGCAATTTTTCAATGTATCCGACCTTTGTCGATTTATTGATATCCTTATAGATAAGCATCCGACAAATCACATTTTCAATGTAGGAAACAAGAAAATCGTAACCGTTAAGGAATGGGTCGGGTTATGCTATAAGGCAGTCGGCAAGACCGCTGAATTCATAAGCGTGGACAAAAACATCCCGCAGCGAGACTACTTTTGCTTCTATGACTATGAATATGTGCTTGACATCAGTAGGCAAAACGAGCTTATGCCCGACACCGTTACTCTCGAACAGGGATTGAAAGTAGAATTCGAATGGTACAGAAACAACCTCGACAGCGTTTATAACCGCAAGCCGTATATAGGATTTATAGATAATAATTTGGCAAAAAGCAGTATGATAATACAAGGCTAATGAGATAAACAGCATTATCAGCTCAACTTACAAGAAAGCGTGCGCACCAAGCGCGCGATTTCGTCTACCCATCGCTCGTGCGCACGCAGTGCGCTACTGAGCGGGGACTATAAATATTTTTTAATTTGACAGATGTTGCCGCAATAATACAGTTTGTATAATTTATCTTTGTAAACAAACAATTATACAGCTTGTTGTAGTTTCCTGTCAAATAAAAAAGCGCTCCCGGATATTGTAGTTGTCCTTAACGGAGAATTACTGGCGGGAGGTCATCGGAAGGCATTTTGTCTTCCGGTTTCTTCTTTATAATTGTTTATGAGGTGGATTTTTATAAAAACGTATGGTATGATGATGTCAGTAAACCCGAAAGGAAGATCGGAATGAAAGCTTATCAATATATCGCCCTTCGTGAACGACCCGAGATAAAGGACAAAGCCGCGCAGTGGTTCCATGAAAAATGGGGCGTGCCCAAAGAAGCGTATCTCGAGTGTATGGACAGCTATCTCGGCGGAGAAACCGAGTACGGCTGGTATCTGTGCCTTGACGGCGATAAGATCGTCGGCGGTTTAGGCATTATAGAAAATGACTTTCACGAGAGAAAGGATCTGGCGCCCAACGTCTGCGCCGTCTATACCGAGAGCGATCACCGAAAGCAGGGTATCGCCGGAAAGCTCCTGGATAAGGCGGTCGAAGATATGCGGTCAAAGGGGATAACGCCGCTTTATCTGGTGACCGACCACACCGGCTTTTATGAGCGTTACGGCTGGGAGTTCCTTTGTATGGTTCAGGGCAGCGACCCCGAGCCGTCAAGGATGTATGTACACTACTGAGAGGAGAATACTATGTTTTTATTAGAGACCGAAAGACTTACGATCACGGAGTTTACGCCCGACATGGCGCAGGCTGTCCACGAAAACTCGCTTGACGAGGATACTCGCCGTTTTGTGCCCGACGAGGTATTTGAGACCGTTGAGGACGCCGCTGAAACCATTGATTTTTTGATGTCGCAGTACGGCGGCTGCAACGGTCCGCTGGTGTATCCCGTGCTGCTGAAGGACGGTACCGACATCGGCTATGTTCAGGCAGTGCCGCTTGATGATGATACATGGGAAGCAGGCTTCCACATCGGAGCCCGATATACAAAGCGCGGTTACGCAACCGAAGCCTTAAAGGCGTTCCTGCCCGTTATAATGAAATTGATCGGTATCGCAAAAATAGCAGGCGTTTGCCTTGCCGAAAACATCGCGTCCAAAAAGGTAATGGAAAAATGCGGCTTTGTACCTGAGTATCAGGGTATCGGCGACTATCAGGGCGAGCAAAGAGAGATCTGCCGCTACTGCTTTGAGTATAAATGATCATATACAGCTTTTGATACTAATTTCAATTAAAACGCTTAAACAAGATATTTGCGGAAGCGGAGATCGCAGGCAGGCTGGCGCCTGTCAAGATCGACAACGCAGCTATGCGGAATTTAACGCAATAGATGTTAAAGGGTTTTATTTGAAATTAGTATGAAAGCCCAATAACAGCAAAAACGGCGCTCCCGATACGGAAGCGCCGTTTTTTCAATCAGTGTCTTTCGGCTTTTTGACGAAGTGATGCACGATGAACAGCATCATAACTCCGCCTACAAGGTTGCCTATCCATACGAACTTAGTGTCCAGCTCTATGCCGGTGACGCTCGTATACCAGTACTGCGCGCCCATTACCAACGCTAACATCACCAGAGTGACTGTCAGGGATATGAGCCATTCTTTCCAGTTGAACTTCTTTTTATCTTTCATGTTTTCATACACCTTTTCAAATCATTTGTAATACTATAGTAGCCACTGATTAATTCACGCCTAAGGGCCGGGCACGCAACTTGCTTGTATCTTTTCCGCCATTTCGCCCAAAAATCGGCACCCATACGTCAGTATGCGAACCGATTGTTTGACCAAACTGACGAAAAATCTACTGGCGCAATTTGCGCACCCGAATTAATCAGTGTCTACTATACCACAGCGGCTTGTCTTTTTCAACCGAAAAATGTTATACAACCGTATCAATAAAACAAATCCGGATTCATGCGCGAATAATGGAAGATATACTGCTGAGCTATACCGGCGTACTCGCCGAAGGCAGACGGATCCATGCCGTCAAACAGCGCCGCCATGGCGCGCTTCATCCATACGTCGAGGGGAAAACCGTCGAGCCTGTGCAAACCGTAGAGCAGAGCGCAGTCGGCTACCTTGACGCCGACTCCGGTTATCTTCATCAGCTCTTTTTTAGCCTCGTCATACGGCAGCTCACGCAGAGCCTCGAGGTCAATCTCTCCCGAGCTTACTCTGCGGGCGGCGTCTATGATATATCTGTGTCTGAAGCCCGCGCGTATGGGCGCAAGATCGTCGGGCTCGAGAGCCGCGAGCCTCTCCGCTGTCGGAAAGCTGTACAGCCCCTCCCCTATCCTCTCGCCGAAGCCCTCGCACAGCCTGTCCACGATGCCGGCGATACGCTTGATATTGTTGTTCTGCGAGATGATAAAGCTGATCAGCGCCTCAAAAGGCTCTTGCCTGAGTATACGGATGCCCGGCGCGAACCTCGCCGCCTCTGCCATGACGGGATGTATCTCTGACAACTGCCGCCTGACCTCGCCGTAGTCAAGCCCGAGGTCGAAGTAGTCGAACCACATATCCCGATCTTCTTCATCTGCTCCGTCGAGTATCAGAGAGCCGTCCCCGAGCCTCGCCCTCGCGTACTTTGAGCGCACTATGCCCGAGAAAGAACCGTCATCGTTCTCTTTCCAGCGAAAGCACTGACCGCAATCGAGGGTCTCGCGCAGATCGAGATCGCTTATATTTTCAAAAACTATGCTCATATTTGCCTCAAAAAGTTTGAAATTTATCAGATACAGTATACCATAATAAAAAACAATATGCTATAATAATTTGTAAACAATCGTCCGCACTTTTTTTCACCGCCTTGCAAGGAGGACAAGATGAAACCCAATATCACCACTATCCCGATCACGGAGCTTTTTTCCGAAACAACAGGCTGTCCCGTATGCCGCATGAGGGATATGCTCGAGGAGCAGTACGCCGAGTATGTGACCGGCGCGGCGATGATGGCTCCCGACGTCCGCGTACAGACCAACCGCACCGGCTTCTGTCACCGTCACTTCTCGATGATGGTCAACTCGGGTCCCAGGCTCTCCAACGCTCTGCTCTTGCAGACCCATATCGACGAGCTGCGTAAAAAAGTTTTCCCCAAAAAGAACACAGACACCCCCGACAAAAAGATGCTCGCGGCTATCCGCGAGAACGCGCGCACCTGCTATGTATGCGACCGTGTGGAGCATGATATCCTGCATCTGCTCAGCACCGTATATGTGCAGTTCGGCTCAGATCCCGACTTTCGGGAGCGTTACAAGGCGCAGGATTTCATCTGCCTCGAGCACTACGCCCTGCTGATGTCGAGCGTAAACAAAAAGGCTATGGACAAAAAGACTCTCATCGAGTTTTATGAGGCGACCAATACTCTGTCTAAGGGCTACGCCGACACGCTTTACGACGATGTGACCCACTTCGCGTCAATGTACGACTACCGCAACCGCGGCGGTGACTATAAGAACAGCAAGGACAGCATCGAGCGCAGCGTGAGCTTCCTGACCTCTTACCCCGTAGACGAGAATCTGAAATAACTCTTCAAAAGGTGAATGATGAAAAATTCATTTGAGCTGATATATGACGTCGTAAGGCGCATACCCTACGGCAGGGTGGCGACCTACGGACAGGTAGCCATGCTCGCGGGCAACCCGCGCTGGAGCCGTGTAGTGGGCTACGCCCTGCATGTCAATCCCGACCCCGATCATATCCCGTGCTACAGGGTAGTAAACCGCCTCGGCGAGCCGTCGCGCGCCTTCGCCTTCGGCGGCGTAAACGAGCAGATAACTCTGCTGCAAAACGAGGGCGTAGCCTTCATCGACGGCAGAGTAGACCTGGAAAAATATCTCTGGGACGGGAGATAAGCTGTCGGGCATGACACGCGGGTATACATATTAATATGCAATACAGCTAATTAATATCGGAATATACTATTGACTGATTCACTGGCCTACATTATAATAAATACACTTTGATACGGAGGTTGATTCTATTATGAAACGTCTGTTATGTTTATCCCTGGCATTGATCATCATTCTCGCGCTTGTTGCCTGCGGCAGCAAAAAGACTGACGGAGAACCGACGACTCAGCCGACAGAGGGTACACAGGCAACCGTAAAGCAAACAGAAAAGCCCGCCGAAACCAACGCCGAGACCCTTGCTCAGGATAATACCGCAGCAGTGCAGGAGGCGGTTTTGGGCAAGCTTATCAGCTATACCGAAAAAGAAGGCGACGGAGAGCCGATCATTACGGGACTGCGTTTGACCGGCAACCGCGCGGGCACGGGAGAAGGTATCAACGGCAAAAAACCGTCGACGGATAATATCCGCTCTGTCTTTGAGCTTAACGAGTGGATCGAGATCTATCCCGAAACAAAAGTTCAGACAGGACTCGCAGCCGTTGTCGTACCCCATTCCGACGATCCCGAAGCATACAAAAACTCTGTCAAGACTCCCGAGGACGCCCCGTCGGTCAAATTGGAAAAGCCTGAAGAGGACGGCTACTTATGGGGATCGCTCTATCTGAATCCCGAGGACTGGCCCGCGGGACTTTATGATCTCGTTATCACTGCAGACCACAAGCCTGTCGCGTCTGTGGTGATCAGGCTCTATGCCGAGAGCGAACTGGACGGAAAAACCGACGCCGAGCTTGAACAGCTCATGAATAACGCCGGCTGAGTCCTTTAACAGAAACCCTGAAGCTTTGTCATCCCGAGCTTGCCGAGGGATCTTTTGACGACCTTTTTCTATAGATCATATCGGAAAAGGATGATAAATCCGGAAAGAAAGCGCCTCAAGATCCTTCGACCGCTTATGACGCAAGAGCCCCCGCTCCGCTCGGTATGACACGGTTCGTACTTTTCGACACGCTGAAATCCCCGAAAAACGGGGATTTTTTGCTATGTAAAATATTGACGATTCTACCGTGTTTTGCTATAATCTTAATAATCGAATACTACATATAGTATCAATTCACTTTTGGGAGGTAAATATGCAAGGAAATGTAAGACCCGAAACAATGGAAAGAATCACTACCCCTGAGCTGGCGCAAGCCTTTATTGACGAACAGATAAAGGAGCTTCGCGCTCAGATCGGCGACAAAAAGGTCCTGCTCGCCCTCTCGGGCGGCGTTGACAGCTCTGTCGTCGCGGCTCTGCTGATCAAGGCTGTCGGTCAGCAGCTTGTATGCGTACACGTTAACCACGGACTGCTCCGCAAGGGCGAGCCCGAACAGGTCATCGAGGTGTTCCGCGATCAGATGAACGCGAACCTCGTATATGTCGACGCCGTAGACCGCTTCCTCGACAAGCTCGCGAACGTTCCCGAGCCTGAGAAAAAGCGCAAGATCATCGGCGCCGAGTTCATCCGCGTATTTGAAGAAGAAGCCCGCAAGCTCGACGGCATCGAGTTTCTCGCTCAGGGCACTATCTACCCCGACATTCTCGAGTCCGACGGCGTAAAGGCTCACCATAACGTCGGCGGTCTGCCCGAGGATCTGCAGTTTGAGCTGGTAGAGCCGGTCAAACTCCTGTTCAAGGACGAGGTCAGAGTAGTCGGCAAGGCTCTCGGTCTGCCCGACAACATGGTATATCGTCAGCCGTTCCCGGGTCCGGGACTCGGCGTGCGCTGCCTCGGCGCTATCACCCGCGACCGTCTTGAGGCTGTGCGCGAGTCCGACGCCATCCTGCGCGAGGAGTTCGCAAAGAACGGTCTTGAGGGCAAGGTATGGCAGTATTTCACCGCTGTGCCCGATTTCAAGTCTGTCGGCGTTACCGACGGCAAGCGCACCGAGGGCTGGTCTGTCATCATCCGCGCGGTCAACACCAAGGACGCTATGACCGCTACGGTAGAGGACGTACCCTTTAGTCTGCTGCAGCACATCACCGCCCGCATCACCGCTGAGGTAGCAGGCGTAAACCGCGTGCTCTTTGACCTCACACCCAAGCCCTGCGCTACGATAGAGTGGGAATAATCTGCAATTCAATATGTATTATCTGTAATAGCAGGCAGTGTTAAAGCTGTCTGCTATTATTCTTATTATCCGCAATCGAACGGATCAAACCTGATAATCAAATGTTGTGGGTGCAGCGTATGAACAATATCCGCAACCGTGCAACGGAAATCGTTAATGCAGAGTTGATTTACAACTAACCAACACAGCCGCCAAGTGGGACATTCTCCTGCTTGGCGGCTTTTTGTGGATTCTGCAAGTAAAAATATCTGCGACTATTTGTAAAATATACTTGACATAATGATAACGATATGATACAATATGCTTG
>CACYSI010000033.1 GCA_902776975.1 uncultured Ruminococcus sp. | reverse complement strand
ACTGATATTCAACGGCGACGAGGCTGCTGTCAGAAGGCTCATCGGTATCCTGTGCGACAATGCCGTCAAATACGCACCCGAGGACAGCGATATCCATGTGTTGCTTCGTCAATCGGGAAAGAACATTATTTTCCAAACAGAAAACACCATGAAAGAGCCGTTGAGCGAAGAGGCGCTGACGCACCTGTTCGACCGCTTCTACCGCGGCGACGAATCCCGCTCCAAGGAAGAGAACAGCGGCTTCGGCATCGGGCTCTCCGTAGCGCGCGCGATCACCGAAAAGCACAACGGAACCATCAAGGCGAAGATTGTTGATAACGATATACTGCAAATCATCTGCATTCTGCCGAAGCACTGATATATCGACCATAGCAGAAAACGGCTTCGAACGTAAATCCCTATGTTCTTGATTCATTCAAAATTGTAATGTTAACTGCACCAATGAATTGACATTCGATATTGGAGGGTGCATCGGGGTGCATTTTTCGCCTTTGAGGGTGCATCAAGGTGCATTGTATCAATCATTGAGTCTAATGCCAAACTAAGGCTCTCGATTTGATACAATCGGGAGTCTTGTTCTTTTTTGAGACACCCAACAAAACCGCTGAGTTAAGCCGTTTCTTAACAATATTGGCGCAATAATGCCCTGCGGGAGAATCAAGAGTATACATCTTTGATTTCACCAGCGGGGCATTTTTTCTTTCCAAAATACGGCTATCGTTTGAATTTTAGGCTAAAGTTTGGCTTATGGGGATATCGTTTGCCTTATAGGGTTATCGTTTGTCTTATGGGGCTAAAGTTTGCCTTTTGATACAAAAGTTTGCCTCATGGAGTTATCGTTTGATTGTTACATTAACCGCCTCTGAAAACATTTATTCGGTGGTAGTTTAAGAATTTTCTCTGATCCACATTCAGATTCTTAATTCTCATACTGGGTTTAATATTCATAAAAAGCTTATCGAATTCACTTAGCTCATTAGAAATGATTATCTCGCCGGTATCCTCAAAGGAAATCAATCTACTATCAAAGAGTTTGTCATGGTTAGGACATAGCAAAAATCCGTTATTCTCATCAAGTCGTTCCTCTGGCTCGCATACGCTCCACGGTTTTATATGACTCGCTATACCACAAGAAACGCCTCTTGTATATTATAAATTGTGTAATCGTATGATACCGTATATGATCCGAGCTACGCTGAACAAGCAAAAGCGTTTTCTTGTTCTGTTTTATCCGGGTCAACACCGACTTTTTGCGGAGAGCCGATTCGCAAAAACGCTTTTATGCGGAGCTTTCGGGGTATTATGCGATTTTGCGGGCTATTCCTTATCCTTCA
The DNA here is from genome assembly GCA_902776975.1 of uncultured Ruminococcus sp. Taxonomy (GTDB): domain Bacteria; phylum Bacillota; class Clostridia; order Oscillospirales; family Acutalibacteraceae; genus Ruminococcoides. Next base: position 35,338 of record CACYSI010000033.1, on the reverse strand, counting down.
CGACCTCGGCGTGGTTCCACTTCTTCATAGTGCGCATGGCAGCAAGGTGACTGAACAGAATATAAAGGAACACGATCAGTGAAACGATCAGCGCTTCCTTGACGCCGCAGGCATAGGCGAATTCTTCTGTAGGCGTGCTGATACGCAGAAGAGTGAATCGTGCAAGAAATGTGCCGGAGATCAAACCGATCACGCAAGCCGTTATGAATTGCAGCAGCGACTGTGTGAACCTGCTGCGTGATATCTCCGTGTGCTGAAAGCCTAACGTTCTGAGAACGCACAGCTCGCGTTTGTTGTCCTGGAGATTGGTGATAGCTGTATTGAGGACGATGATGAATCCGATCAGAACTCCGAAAGCGATCAGGATCCACGCAGCGAGATCATAGGTTGCATAGAGCTGATGGTTGATGTTGTAGAGAGCTTCGGTGAACACGGTATACAGATAGTCGTCGTGCTCCGTCAGGAAGGCAAGCAGCCGACGCCGCGGTTCGCCGTCAAATCGGCACAGCACGCTGTACAGCTCAGGCTTGCCCGTCCCGGAGACGTTTTCCTGCGTGATATACTGAGCGCGGTTGACGCACTGGTCGGTCATACCGCTGACGGTGAATCTGTTTGACGCGACAGTCAGGCTGTCGCCGACTTCGACGCCTCCCAGCGCATCCGCGAGGTGACGATCGACGATGATCGTGCCGCGCTCCGGCGCGAGGGATTCACCGTTCATGCTGTTGATACCTATCATCCTGTTTTCGGGAGCGATCGCATATACGGTCGTTTGCTCAGAGCCTTTGTCAGATGAAACAGCGATATCATATATCAGCACCTTTTCGGCTTCGCTCACGCCCTCTATCGCTTCTATCTCACTGAGCAGATCGTCCGATGGATCATTCTCGAAGAATATCTGACAGTCGTAACGTATCCTTTCATCAAAGGTTTGGTGTATCACATGGTTTTTTGAAGCGATGAAGGAGACTGAGGTGAAGATCATCATCACGGACGTTGAGACGCATATCGTGGAAAAGAGAAATCTGCCCTTGTTTCGAAAAAGAGAAGTAAGGTTGAATTTCAGCATCGGAGAGGCTTTGCTCAATAAGCGGTTCAAGAAAGCGGGGACGCTGATATCCGCCTGTACGGGGCGCGACATCGCTTCTTTCGGCGTTATGCGCTCGATCATTACCGTACCTATCAGCGTAGCCGTTACACACACTCCGAAGGTAGCGAGTGCTCCGACGGCAAATCCGCCGATATCCGGGAGATAGGTGAATTCAGGCAGTGGGAAGAAGCTCTTGAAATAGCCGCCGACATATCCCCGAACAGCAAGTCCGATCCCGCTGCCGAGGATGATACCGCCGAGCGCTACGCCCGCGGCGACAACGCAGAACATCCCGCGGACAGAAGCCTTGCCGATACCCAGAGCCATCAGTATCCCGATGTCTCTGCGGCTCTGCCTGATGATCATCGACATGAAAAGAAAAACGACGATAAGCACGATCCCGAAGAAGATAGCCGGCAGCATCGACATCATGGCGGACATAGGGTTGAGGTTGTTGTCGATCCTTTTTTTGACGGGTGATTGTCGGTAGGTATAACCGCTTTTTACAGCGGAGTCGCTCAGCGCAGCGCGAGCTTGCTCCAAAACTCTGTCAGCGTCAGCGTCATCTTCGAGATACAACAGAAATTGGTTGCAAAGGCGGTCGTAGCCCTCGCTGTCTCCGAGCTTTTTATAGGCGCGTTCAAGCTCGTCTTCCAAATCGGTGAAGACCCGCATTTCTTTTGCGGACTCTGAGAGCTTGCTCTCACCGCCGGCGATCTCATTTTCGACTGAGTTGAGCTGTGACTGTCCGTCGCTGAGCTTGCCTTCTATCTCGCTGATCCCATCGTCTATCTCGGCGATCCCGTCCTTGATATCGGTTATGCCCTCGTCTAACTCCACGCTTGCGTCTTTAAGTTCGGCGTAAGCGCTCCGGGCGGAGGCGATACCGTCGCTCAACTGTGTAAGCGTTCCGGGCAGATCGCTCTCGCCGATACCGTTCGCGCTCAGCTCTTTGATGACGGATCCTCTGCTCTTGCTCAGCGTATCGAGCGCTTCGTCTGTTTGTTCCAGCGCCTGAGTGTACAGCTGCTTCACGTCTTTGGCTGTCATCTGTTCAAGGGAGGCGCCCTCCGACAGACCGCGCAGCTCGTTTTCTGCGCTCAGGACACTGTTCAGCAGTTCTTTCGCGGAGCGGTCGGTCTCTATGCTTTTGAGCAGATCCAGAGTCTGCCGTATACTCGGCCTACGCGCCAGGTCTCGCAGCGCGGTCAGGCGGGACAATGCCGTCTGATACGCCGACTTGAGACTCGCCGCGTCAGTGACGCTCACGGCGCTGTACCGTCTGAGAACAGCATTAAGTTCGCTGTAGCCCGCATCGGTGGGGGAGAACGCCTCCGACGATGCGATCATAGCTTCGACCTTATGTGAACTGAGATACGCGTAGTCGGCATCCATCTGCGCCTCAAAGTCATTAAGCGTCTTTTCCAGAAAGCCGATCGGCGCGGATAGATCATAGTGAAAGCCGATCTTATCCATCTGATCAAGGTAGTCCGAGAGTTCCTCGGCGCCGCTGATCAGCTCTGACATTTTTGCGCTGTCAGGCAGATCGGACAGCAGACTGATAAGTCGCTGTACGCTGTCGGAGCGCAGTCTGTCCCCGGCGGACTTCAGCTCTTTTTCGGCTGCGTTGATCTCATCGAGACCTTCTTTTGCGCGGGTGAGCAGATCGAGCTTAGAGCTCAGCTCCTCAACGGTCGAAGCCGCCGTTTCATAAGCGGCGGCGAGCTCGGCCTTTTTTTCTTCCAACTCCTGTTCGGACGAGAGAAGCTCATCTTTCGTTTTGTTGAGCTCTTCGATCGCGCTCTCTGCTTCGACTGAGGAGCTGAGATATTCCTCGCGCATTTCGCTCAGCAGTTTTTTAGCCTGCATGAGCTGATCTTCTTTTTCATCCAGCAGCTTTTGCGCGGAATTTTTCTGCGCCGAAAGCTCGTCGGACTTCTCGTCCAGCTGTGCCTTGTTATCGCGATAGTCCTTCTCAAACTCTTCGGCGAGCAGGACGGCGGGGGCGTAGATATAGCCGAAATCATAGTTCAGACCCCACGCGTTATCGGAGACCTTCGCTGAGAGGGTCTCGGGACGCGAGATGACAGCGCTTACCGTGTAGTCGCGGTATTCGTCACGCACTCTGAACGATACCGTATCACCGGCGCTTATACCGTTGTTCTCGGCAAAATTATACTCGATCAACACGCCGTCGCCGCCGTCCGACTCTGACCAACGGCAGAAGGTCTGCCTCTCGCTGTCGGTGTAGGAGAATACTCTTACGGAAAAGTAATCCTCGTCGGAGGTTTTCATCAGCGTATCGGCGAAAAGCCGGGTATCACAGCCTTGGACTCCGTCTATAGCGAGCAGGCTGTCCGCGTCGTCGGACGTGGTGATCTCGGTCGTGATACAGACGTCGGGATAGTGATATTTCTCCACGTAGTCGCGCAGAGATCTCTCAAGGGAGACGTATCCGCCGGACAGACCCCATGAGAGCGAAAAGCCGAGTGACGCGATCAGCGTGACCGATATCAACAGCTTGATATGCTTTTTTATAACTGCGCGCAGCATAGTCTTCATCGGCTGTTACCATTCTATCTCGTTTGACGATAATATGTTTGTATTGGTTTCATCGGAAATGATCTTACCGTTTTTCATGCGTATGACTCTGTCGGCGATTTTCGCGATCTCAGCGTTATGGGTGACGATGATCATCGTCTTTGAGTACTCGCGCACTAAACGCTCAAGACATTTGAGCACCGTTTTGCCGGTCTCTGAGTCCAGTGCGCCGGTCGGTTCGTCACAGAGAAAAAACTTAGGATTTTTGGCGATGGCGCGCGCGATGGAAACACGCTGCTGCTGACCGCCGGAGAGCTGAGACGGATAACGCCGCATTTTGTCCGACAGTCCTACAAGACACAGAGCGTCCTCGGCTGCGCCGTGGCTTTCGGGGTCGGCAGTCAGCTTCACGTTCTCTATAGCTGTCAGCCCGGAGATGAGGTTGAAGGATTGAAAGACAAAGCCTACCGTATTTCGGCGGTACGCCGTCAGCTCTCTGTCGCTCATCCGACCGAGCTCGACGCCGTCGAAGCATACGGAGCCGCTGTCAAAGCGATCCATACCTCCGAGCATATTCAGCAGTGTGCTCTTTCCGCTGCCGGAGTTACCCAGCACCGCGACAAGCTGTGAACTGCCTACTTCAAAGCTCAGGTGATCCAGCGCGCAGACGCGGCTGTTGCCGTCTCCGTAGTATTTGCAGAGTTCTTTGACTGTCAGGATGTATTCTGTATGTTTTTCCATAGAGGTCTCCGTATTTGAGAGGATATATCAATAGCCGATGACGATTCCCAGCGCGAGAAAGCCTATCACCAGCAGGAAGTTTACCGCAAACAGCGGCAGGCTCTTCTTCACCCATTTGAAGTACTCCATACCTATCATTGAGAGCGCGATAAGAAGGACGGGAGAGGTCGGGAACAGCACGTTGGTGTAGCCGTCCGCGAAGGTATATATCAGCACCATCATGCGGTCGCTCAGACCTAAGCTCACGGTCGAGAGCAGTCCCATGACGAGGATCGCCTTGGCAGTGGAAGAAGAGATGAAGAACTCCAGCACGAGCACGATCGCATAGATGATCAGCACGATCAGGAAGAGGCTTTTGCCCTTTGTCAACAGGTTGATCTGGTTGGCGATCGTCGGCATTATGTGACCCTCGTCGAAAACATATTTGATCGACGCCGACAGTCCGATGAAAACGATCGTCGGCAAAGCTCCGGTCAAACCCTTCAGAAAGCTCTTGAATACCGTTTTGGCGGAGGATGTGCAGAGGATCCCGGCGAGCAGTCCGAAGATCAGGAAGTAGGCGATGAGGATGACTACGGTGTAGCTTCTGAACGCCTCGACAGAGGAGCATACCGCAATCAGAATAAGACTGACGCTTAGGAATATCCCATAGATCACGCGCAGTTTCTTCTCACGAGAGGGCGACTTTTCCGCGACGCTGTCCCGAACGTTCACGGTAGACTTGATCCTCAGATCGTGTTCATAGGTCAAGCTGTTCTCGGGGCTTTTGCCGAGCTTTCTGAGATAGAGGAAGATGAACGCCAGCAGGAGCATATACATCACGATGAAAATGATTATACGGAACCATATCTTATCCATCGGATTAGCTCCGATGATCTCAGAGGCGAGCAGTACGGTAAAGGGATTGGTCACGGCGCTCGCGAAGCCGAAGCCGCAGGATACTATGCAGATCAGAAAGCCGGTGAAAGAATCATATCCTATCGCTAAGCACAGCATCGTGATGATCGGCAGCATGGTCAGCATTTCTTCAAACAGTCCGAGAAACGCTCCGAAGCACATGAACAGCAGTGAGATCAGCGCGACCATCAGTTTTCGTCTGCTTTTGAAGCGATCGGACACCGCGCTTACTATCGCGCCTATGCCTCCCGCGTCGTTCATCACCTGAAACGCTGCCGAGATCACCAGCAGAAACACAGACAGCATGATAAGAGTCACTCCGTCGGAGGAGCCGAAGACCAATATCGGCGCGAGGATCCCCTTCCAGACAGGGATGCCCTTTACGCCGTCGAGCGTATGATAGACGCTGTAATCGGTGCTGCCGTCGGCGTTCACGCCAAAGCTCCCCGCAGGGATGAAGTAGGTCAGTACGATCGAGACGATCAACAGTCCGAGCAGCAGCGCCGTCACCTGTATAAAGGTCTTTTTGGAGATATTGATCAGTGATTTTTCTTTATTCATCTGTGATTACGCTCCTCTCTGATTAAGTCGACGATCAGCGACCAGCGCGCGACCTGCTGTCTGTTTTCGGTCGGATAAAAATAGTATTGATCGTTATCGTGGTAGATCTCAAATTCCTTGCCGCAGGAGAATGCGAGAGCCGGTATCTTCTCGGTAGGTACGGTGAATTCCGTTTTGTCCGAGCGGTAGGTGAACGACTCTTTGGTCAGTGTGCAGACGCCGGTTTCTTTTCTGACGCGTCCGTTCTTGTCAGGGAACACCTTGACGTTTACCTCTGTTCTCAGCTCAAGATCGTCGAGCTGCGCCCGCTCCGTCTCTTTGATGCGGTCGTAATAGGCGGGGATGCTCCCGATCTCATCAGTAAATAGGTAGCTATCATCAAGATGATGTATCTTTCCGCAGGCGGTACAGTACAGGTCGCTTGCCTTCGACTGCGTTGTATACAGCGCTCCGCAGTCCGCGCAGCGGTACAGCATCTTCTCCAGTCCGCGCGCCTTGTCCTTCTGACGAAAACGGTTGACGGGATCCGCCGAGGCGTTATATGACAGCGTAGCTTCGATCACCCGCTCGATCTCGCCGACCGACATACGCTTCAGATCCTCTGGCGTCAAAACTCTTTCGACCGCGATCCGCACGTTGCCTCTGTAGAATTTTCCGCGCCATTTAGGATAGGTGAAGTATCCGCCCGTGATCTTTGCCAGCACCAGCGGATAGCCGAATTTCTTATACGCCGCGGCGGCACTCTCCACGATCTCGCCGGGGCGTCCGTCGATGCTGAGCCTGCCCTCGGGGAATACTACGACGGGATATCCGGCTCTGAGCGTCCGGAGCATTTTGACGGCAGCTGTGTCGGGATAAAACATCTTCTTGGGGATCATACCCGCTTTTTTTGACAGGTGTCTGAGCACAGGAGCGGATGTTATGTGGTGGTTGATGATATAGGCGGGCTTATAGTTCTTCATAAGCTCCGTCATATAGTAGAAGTCATAAAACGACACATGGTTGCACAGTACGACGAACGGCGGATCAAGTCCTTTCAGCTTTTCGCCGTCCACTACCAGCTTCTGGCTGTGCTTTCGCCAGAGAGCGATGAGCTTTATCGCGACGAAGTAAGCGGCTGAGTCGGGTGTACCGTCTTTTCCTCTGAAATATACCTTGTCGAGGAACAGCCACAGAAGCACGAACAGAAGAGCCATCATCAGCAGTATTATCAGAATCAGAACCCACAGCGGAAGCGCGTTCATGATGAACGCCCTCGCGCCGGCTCCGATCAGGTTGGAGGTGACGATGGAGGGGATCACGCCCGTTGCAACCGTCAGGATATATCTGCGGTAGCGGATGTCGGTGCTGCTGCCGAAATAGCAGATCGCGCCGAAGGGGATTATCGGCGTTATGAACAGAAGATACATCAGCATCCATACCTTCTTTTCTTTGTTATCCAAGGCCATTTGCTCGATCTGTTCTTTTGATTCTCTCGATTTTTTTGTGTCAAAGCGGAATGTTCTCACAAGGATAAAGATGATGCTCGCGCCGAGACATACGCCGAGATCGCACAGGATCAGCGAGATATAGAAAGGATAGCTCAGACCGCTCGCTACCTGGATGAACTCAGCCGGTATAAATACGACGATCATTTGCAGCGCCTCAATCAGCGATACTGCCGCTCCTCCCGCGATGCCCTTGGAGGTCAGCAGCGCCTTGGCTCCCTCGACATCGTTTTTCAGCTGCAGGGTGAACAGAGGGATCAAGATATCTTTCAGAAAAAACGCGAACAGGAACAACGCCCCCGCTAAGGAGAGCAGTAAAACGGCTTTTTCGATCCATCTCTTTTTCATAGCTCAGGCTCCTGTTCTTGAAATCAATTCATATAAACTCTTTCCGATCTGTCATAAGGATTCCGTCGGCTTTTTTTAGCGCTTAATAGGAAATCTGTATAGAATAATTATACAGATTATGCTTGTTATTTCAAGTGTTTCAGCTAAACAAAATAAATATTTGTATTAACATATACCGTCGGTACAGAACGCCTGAACGTGACGCCTTGATAAGCAAAACGGGCATAGCTCTCAAGATCGAGAAATCCATGCCCGTTTTATTCAGGGAGTTTTTTCGTTAGTTCAGCCTAAGCTATGCCTGAGCATCCCCGGTTGTTGTTCTATACCGGTATATCAGTCCATGAAGACGTCTATCATATAAGGTATATCGACGCCGACTATCCAGCGCCGGACGAAGGTAGCGTCTGTAATATCCAACACACCGCTGCGCGTTACATTACCAGCGAGAGCCACCCTATCGGGATCGTTCACTTTGATCCTTACCAGATACCGCAGGATAACGGTAACGTCGACGGCGTCGACCGATCCGTCGCCGTCAGCGTCGCCGAGGATGTTTTTGATCGCGAACTCTAAGATCTGAGCGCCTTTATAATCGCCGCATCCCGTGACAGTGATCGTTGCCGTACCGGCCTCGGTGTTGTTTGTATACTCCAGCGTAAAATCCGTGTTTTCCGGCAGCACATCTTCGCCGTAGGTTATGCTGACGGAGGGAGTATGTGCTTTTCTGTTGAATCCCGTCACAGTATATTCCGGCACGGCGGAGGCTTCGGCTATGTTTCTTTTGTCAAACAGCTCATACGGGATCTCTTTAGCCTTAGCGTACATATGAGCCGCTGAGCCGAAGTAACAGTATATCGTCACATTTTGTGCTTTATCATAAAACCACTTTGGGCTACCAATCTTTGGCGATAACAAAACAGATTCTTCATCAAACAACCACATCATCCATATAAAGGAATGTGCATCGAGAAGGCTTACTTTTGGGAAGTATGATGCTATTGCATTTTTTACCCAGGTTACAATCTCATTAAATTCCTGATAGTTTCTCCATGTACATTCATCAAGGGCGGCAGTAGATATCCCGAGCTTTGCGAACTGCTCTTTAAAGTGACGCGTTCTTACAGGTACATATTTTTCACAGTCTTTTAGAAAGAACAAGTATGTAATAACTGCATAGCACTGCCCAAGTAACTCAATTGCAGAACCGAACGACTCTTCTTCATCTCCTTCGCAAAACAGATTGAATAACATAATCTCCGATTCTTTGAGTCGTTTCGAGAAGATTTCTTCTGCTCTCTCAACGTCACGCCAGTCAATTATATTTTGTACTTGATCTCCAGCTTTGACATGGAAAGTCGCTATCACTTTTTCAATGATTCTGCCAGTTCCGACATCGCTTCTCTTCCATGACTCGGCATCGAGAAGAATATGTGCTTTATTGAACAATTGATACTTGTATCCTTCTTGCTCATACAAATAGCCTTTTGAAAAAGACAGTTCCGATGTACCAAATTTTTTCTGTTGTTCTGAAATAGCTTTTTCAATAAAAATTTCAAGACCATGGCTAAACTGCTTCTGATCAACGCTATACATAACTATCACCTAATCTCGACTTTTACCATTTCACTGATATACTCAAGTAAAGATTTTTACTACTGTCCAAATACCGCCTCCGATTAATCCGAGAATGCCTAATGCTGTCACTCCCCTATCTCCGGTTTTCTTTTTGCACGCAGAACATATCTGTTCCTATTTCTAAGAATCTTATCCACTCATACCTTAGCTCTATTCCCTCACATATTTGCGCGAGCGCTTTATCCACCACGTCCGTAAAGATTACCCGACGGTATTTTGCCGGATATACGAAATTTAAAGGAGGTCATTATATGACAATCAGGTATACACAAAGATGCGGGCGTATAAAATAGGTATCGACTTTTTTATGCTGCTGTGATATGATAATAATACGAGGTGTGACAGCACAGACTGTCGAAAGGATCGCGGGGATATGCCGATCGTGTGCCTGCGGTTCGCATCAAAAGCCGTTATACGGCAGAATCATACCATGAAGAGGAGTCTGAAATGAAAAAAAGAATGATAGCAATAATGCTGAGCGTGCTGATTCTGATGATGTCCGCGGTGGTAATACCTGTCGGCGCGGCGGAGAGCAAGGCTGAGCGGTATTTAGCCTCTATGTCGACCGAGGATAAGATCAGCATGATGCTCATGCCGGTGTTTCGCTACAGCTATGACGCCGCCGGAAACAGATCAAACGTGGCAGAGATTACCGCCGATATTGAAGCCGCGTTAAGAAAGTACAGCCTGAGCGGCGTGATAATGATGGGACAGAATGCGCTGACCAACGAGGGCGCCGCGCGCTTGACCGACGCCTTACAAAAGGCTAACGTCGCAGGCGGAGATCGCCCGCAGCTTTTGATCACGATCGATCAGGAGGGCGGTAACGTCACTCGTTTAGGTCAGGGCACCATGACGCCCGGCAACATGGCGCTCGGCGCGATCAATGAACCGAGCGTGACTGCGGAGGTCGCGACTACGCTCGGAAACGAGCTGAAGGCTGTCGGCGTCAATGCTGATTTTGCCCCCGACGTCGACGTCAATAACAATCCCGCGAATCCCGTTATCGGCGTTCGTTCCTTCTCCGACGATGCAAATATCGTAGCACAGCACAGCAAGGTATTTGTTGAAGCGCTGAATCAAACCGGCGTTATCTCTACGCTGAAGCATTTTCCGGGTCACGGAGACACCGACATAGACAGCCATTCCGGTCTGCCGTCTATCAACAAGACCTATGATGAGCTCAAGCAGAATGAGCTGATCCCCTTTGAGGCGTGCATAGACGCGGGCGCTCAGATGATCATGACGGCTCATATCGTCTTTCCGAAAATAGAAAAGTCTACCTATATTTCCAAAGAGACAGGCGAGAGTATCTTCATCCCCGCGACGCTCAGCAAAAAGGTCATCACAGATATCCTTCGTAACGATATGGACTATGACGGCGTAGTTATCACCGACGCGATGGAGATGGACGCGATCGCTAAGCACTTTGACAAGTTTGACGCAGCGAAGCTCGCGATCGAAGCAGGCGTCGATATCCTTCTTGCTCCGGTCAACACGCCCTCGTTGGATGACGATTATGAAGGGTTCCGCGAGTTGGACGAGTATATTGCCGAGCTGGTGCGTATGGCGAACAGCGGCGAGATATCAACAGCGAAGATCGACGCCGCCGTTCTCCGAATCCTCAAGCTCAAGCTGAACAACGGGTTATTTGAAGCTTACGACGGCTCGGATATCGAGCAGCGCGTACAAAACGCGATCGATACCGTAGGTACCAAGGCGAGCCACGACAGAGAATGGGAGATCGCCAAGGACGCAATCACCCTTGTCAAAAACAGCAGGAACACGCTCCCCCTCACAAAGCCGAATCAAAAGACCGTCGTACTTGTACCGTATGACGACGAGACGATACCGATGAATTATGCCGTCAGAAAGCTGACCGAGGAAGGAAAGCTTCCTCAGGGCGCCGTCGTCGAAGCGTACTCATATTATAAAAAGTCGGTCGATTATGTCCTGCCAAAGATCCAGGACGCGGATAACGTCGTGTTCATGTCAGAGATCTACAGCGCCTCGGGACTGAAAAACGCGGTGGCGTCGGCAGCGGACTCGCTTGCTGATTATATCCACGCTAAGGGCGGCAAGTTCATCGTGATGTCAGTCAGCCTTCCCTATGACGCGGCTCGCTTTACAAAGGCGGACGCCGTAATGATCGCGTATCTGCCGCGTTCGATGCCCGTTGATCCGGGCGATAAGGTCAAAGAGATCACCCAGTACGGTCCCAATATGCCGGCAGCTCTGTATATGATGTTCAGCGCCGAGGATGCTCCCAAGGCAAAGCTCCCGATCAATATCCCCAAGCTCGACGCGGAGTTCAACTTTACCGATACGATCCTGTATGAGAGGGGCTTCGGCCTGACGTACGGAACCCTGCTCGGCGACGCAAACCTTGACGGCTCGGTCGACGTCGTCGACGCAACGACGATCCAAAGATATGACGTGTGCCTGATCAGCTTAGGCGAGGCGGCATTGGAGCTTTCTGACGTAGATTCCGACGGCTGCGTATCCGTTATTGACGCGACATGGATACAGCGCTGGGAGCTCGGTATGAAGGCGCCTCAGGGAATAGGAAAGCTGAATGTATAACTCGCGCCTGCCGCGGACAGAACAGAGGCTGCCGCAAGACTTCTTGTTTTGCGGCAGCCCCTTGCATATGTACATCAAGAACAGCAGACACACAGCCGCAGCTCGCTTCCGCAGTTCCCGCATCGGGTGTTCCCGTCGTTTCCGGCACATAAATTCCGGACGCGATTTCAGATTTTTTGATTGAATCAGGTCGATTTTTATGTATAATAGTATCGGAGGCGAACAATATGAAGAACGTAAAAAACAATCTTTTGTTTTTGTTATATACCGTGATGCTCGGCGCTGTTGTCGGCTCTATCATCTGGTGCTTTCTGCGCCTGATGAATCTCGGGATCGAATTGCTGTGGAGTTATATCCCGTCAAAAATCAATTTCCCGCTTTATACACTGTGCGTATGCACGGCGGGCGGTATTCTGATCGGCTTATGGAAGCGTAAGTTCGGCGATTATCTCGAAGAGCTGAACGTCGTTTTGGGCAAGGTGAAGAAAACCGGGCGGTATCCGTATAACAATGTTTTTTCTACGATCGGTTCTGCGCTGTTTCCGCTTTTGATCGGCGCGAGCGTAGGTCCCGAGGCAGGTCTTACCGGCGTGATCGCGGGCTTGTGCACATGGGTCGGCGACAAGCTGAAAAGATTTCGGAAAGAGACGGAGGAGCTGACTGCGATCGGATTGAGCGCTACGCTGGGTACGATCTTTCGCTCCCCTATGTTCGGATTTATGGAGCCGATCGAATCAGACGAAGATACCGTATTGCCGAAGGCCTCAAAGATCGTTCTGTATTTTGCCGCTATCCTGAGCTCCTTCGGCGTTTTTATCCTGCTGAACAAGCTGTGCGGGATAAGCGTGGGTATGGAAGGGTTGGAAGCGGAAGAATTCGACTGGCACAACCTACTCTACGCCGTGCCCCTTACGCTGATCGGAGTCGCGGCGGGTTATCTGTTCTTTATATTCAAGAAGCTTACCTCACTGATCAAGGAAAAGCTGGAGCGATTTACGGTTCTCCGCGCTGCCGGAGGCGGATTGCTGCTGGGAATATCGGGAACGTTATTACCGCTGACCATGTTTTCGGGCGAGCATCAAATCGGCGAAGTCACGGAAAAAATGACAACGATCGGCGCGGTGATGCTGCTGGTGATCGCGGTCGCAAAGCTGCTGCTGACGAATATCTGTATTGATTCGGGGCTGAAAGGCGGGCACTTCTTCCCCATCATCTTCTGCGGTATCTGTATCGGCTGCTCTATGAGTATCCTGCTCGGCGTCAGCATGGTGTATTGTACCGCTGTCGTCACCACCGCGCTTGTGGGTCACACGCTCAAAAAGCCGCTCGCGACCGTACTGCTGCTGATGATCGTATTTCCGGTAAAGCTGTTGCCGATCATGCTCTTCGCGGCGGTGATCGCCAAGCTGATCCCGACCGCAAAAAAGCTGATTTCCGAATGAGCAATATGCTTTTTCTTCGCAATCAGCATTGTTAACAGAGGGAGTGCCCATGGGTACTCCCTCTGTTATCATATCATACAGACAACGTGGAAACTGCGGGACTTGAAGGCGACCGTGCCGAGGTTCGAGCCGCGCGAAAAACTGAAGGTAAAAACAGTCCTGCGGACTGTTTTTAGGGAGAGCGCAGATAGGCGGTATGTCAGGAGGTGACGATCCGAAGACGAGGCAGCCGTCACCGACATATGATACTTAAGCAGTCTCCACCATAAATAAACAGAGAGCGCCGAAAGGTACTCTCTGTTTCTTCGTACATTCAAGTAAAGCGGAGACTTCAACGTTGACCGCGTGCGTTTGGTCTGCGTTACGATAGAGAAACTCCCGCAGGGCTAATAACTCGATTGCAATGTAAACTCCGTTGTTCCTGTTCATCGTCATACATCCGCTACGGTTTTCTTATTACAGCATACCATAAGGCAGAAAAGAAGAGAATAAGTAGTTTCTGGAATTGATTATACTTATTCTCTGTGGTATTATAACAGTAATGTACTCTTTTGGATTATAAGGAGGAGAAATCATAATGAAAACGGCAGTAAAAGTATTAATTATTCTTTTTGTAATAATATCTCTATCCGGGTGTAATGTATCGTCTCCCTCTAAATCAAACGATATGGCTTCAATAGATAAAAATAACAATATCATCCATTTCACAGTTGATGATTTAAGCAACGGTGATTATTTTGAGGACTGTTTAAAAGAAGCAAGAAAAGTTAAACCAAGTGAAATCATAGCTAAAAATGTAAGCTATGTTGTTTATCGATTCTTATACAAAAACGAAAAACCAGATATTATTTGGTATAATAATAATGATCAAGTTATAGAGGAGCTTTTGAATAATAACGATACCACTAAAAGATACATCTATACTGACGATTATCAAAGCGAATCACTGCCTAGTGAAAACACTAATGGAGATACTATGATATATCGTAAGCCTTTTTCGAAATATGATGGAGATTGTTTATATGACGATCAAGGTAGAGTTATAACTGAGTTTTTAAGTTCTTCGGAGTTATATCAGTATAGTTATCGTTCAGATGGCAAGATTTCAAGAGAAACACATATTGAAATTGATTATTATGATATAGACTGGAAAAATGCATTTAGCGGTTCAGATTTTTCAGAAGATTTAGCTGATGAAGAAGTTTTTGATTCTGTTCACCTTAATTACTATTATGATGACTATTTATATGATTCGAATAATCTGTTGACTAAAACTGAGCATTATATTGCTGGTGAAGAAAAGCCTTTCAGTTACGAGAAATTTGAGTATAATAAAGATAATCAATTATCGAAATCTTATTATGGTAGATATGAGGATAATACTGTAAGCTCGATTGATTTCTATGAGTATTAATAGATAATCTAAAGCGGATTCATAGAGTTTAGGATTGAAAACGGATAATTGATATGATATTATTATATTATAAATAATTATGGAGGTTAAGCTGTGTTCTTTCAATCCAAGAAAAAAGACTTATTTAAACAAATTGACGCTTCCTTTATTGAAATGAAAAATGAATGTTCATCTTCTGTTTGGGAAAAAATCGCTTCAACTGCTAATAACTTGGTGAAAAAGCAGGGAGATAAAGCAGTATCTTTCTTTGAGAATTATCCCTACACTCCAAGAATATGGGCTATCACTTTTGCTTCAAATTTTAGTGGAGATATTCTTGAATCAGGAAAAGTGTGTGCTTACAGAGGGGTGCTGAGCTTTGAAGGAGAAGAATATCTAAAGGTATTTGAATATTCAACGCTCAAGTTAGCAAAAGAAGGTATAGTTCCCGAACACAAAGCCAAGGAAAATCTACAAGCTGTTAAAGACAATATTAGTCTCGTCGGTTAGTTTGATACTTCAAGAATAGCAATATACTTATAAGCCGTTGTTCTGCTCAAATCGCAAATCCTCGCTAACTCCGACAGATTAATCCTGCCTGCTTTATACGACGGATAATGACGCAGGAAGGACGCAGGAGATCGTCTTCGGCGCTAAACAGCGCGATACACGCGTGTCGACCCGCTCCATACAAATAACAGCTCTTATTTTCGAACGTAAAAACGCCCGCAGATTTAAACTGCGGGCGTATTCATATACTATGATATTCCGATTCGATTACAGCTCTCTTACGCGGATAACGCCGTCGACAGCCTCAAGGGCGTCGGCGCTGCCGACAGGCTTTGTTACGTCTATGATAGTATAGGCATAGTCGCCGCGGCTCTTGTTCTCCATGTTCTCGACGTTGCCGCCTATGATAGCGAGCAGGCTTGAGATCATGTTGGGAGCGTTCTTGTGATATACGCAGAAGCGGACGTCGCCGGATCTGGGCATAGAGATATTCGGGAAGTTCACGCTGTTCTTGATATTGCCGTTCTCGAGATAATCCTTGATCTGATCGGCAGCCATCACAGCGCAGTTGTCCTCGCTCTCGGGAGTAGAAGCACCCAGATGAGGGATAGCTACAACGCCGTCTACGCCGAGCAGATCATTTGTCGCGAAGTCGGTCACATAAGCCGCCATCTTGCCGCTCTCGAGAGCAGCTATGATATCGGAGGATACTACCAGACCGTCACGGGCGAAGTTCAGTATACGCACGCCGTCCTTCATCTTAGCGAGAGTCTCTGCGTTTACCATGCCGCGGGTGCCGTCGTTGAGCGGCAGATGCAGGGATACATAATCGGACTTAGCGTACAGCTCGTCAAGACTGTTGACGGTGACCACATGACGCGAAAGGTTGAGCGCGGCGTTGACGCTAAGATAGGGATCATAACCGATGACCTGCATACCCAGCGCGCGGGCGGCGTTGGCTACCAGCACGCCGATAGCGCCGAGTCCCACTACGCCGAGGGTCTTGCCCTTGATCTCGGGACCTACAAATTTGCTCTTGCCTTTCTCAACGGTTTTAAGATTGTTGGGATCGTCCTTGAGGGTGTTAGCCCACTCGATGCCCTGAGCTACCTTACGGGACGCGAGAAGCAGACCGCAGATGACCAGCTCCTTGACGGCATTGGCGTTAGCGCCGGGAGTGTTGAATACACAGATACCCAGTTCGGCGCACTTGTCAAGCGGGATGTTGTTTACACCCGCGCCTGCTCTGGCTACAGCCAGAAGGCTCTCGGGCAGCTCCATATCGTGCATGGAGGCTGAGCGCACGAGGATGCCCTCGGGAGCGTCGCACTCGTCTACACAGTTATAGTTCTCGCCGAGACGGTCTGTACCGATAGCGGCGATCTTGTTTAACTTAAGAATATTATACATGATTATCTCCCCTGTTAATAATGAGGAATTAGGATTTAGGAATTAGGAATTAAGGGTAGCACTTTATGCTTTTGATTCCTATATGAA
Source organism: uncultured Ruminococcus sp. (assembly GCA_902776975.1). GTDB lineage: Bacteria > Bacillota > Clostridia > Oscillospirales > Acutalibacteraceae > Ruminococcoides. The sequence continues at coordinate 18,613 of CACYSI010000033.1, read as the reverse complement.
GAAGAGGAAAGGTTGCCGGACTGTTATAGATCCGGGTGCGGGTATGCCCGCCGTTCATTCCTCATTCCTCATTCCTCATTCCTAATTCTTATTTGTTTTCTTCTTCAAACTTCTTCATGAAGGCTACGAGCTTCTCTACGCCCTCGATAGGCATAGCGTTGTAGATAGAAGCGCGCATACCGCCTACTGTGCGGTGACCCTTGATGTTGATGAAGCCGGCGTCCTTAGCAGCGGCTACAAACTTAGCGTCGAGATCGGCGTCGCCTGTTACGAAAGGTACGTTCATCAGAGAACGATCCTCGGGAACTACAGTGCCCTTGAACAGCTCGGATGAATCGAGGAAGTCATACAGGATCTTAGCCTTCTTCTCGTTGAGCTCCTTCATCTTCTCGAGACCGCCTACCTCGTTCTTGATCCACTCAAGCACGAGCTTCATGATGTAGATGGTGTAGCAGGGAGGAGTGTTGTACATAGAGCCGTTGTCGGCATGGATCTGATAGTTGAGCATGGTCGGGCAGATGTCTCTCGCCTTACCCAGCAGATCCTCGCGGATGATGCAGATGGTAACGCCCGCGGGAGCTACGTTCTTCTGAGCGCCGCCGTAAAGCATACCGAACTTGCTGACGTCCAGCGGCTCACTGAGGAAGCATGAAGAGATATCGGCGATCAGCGGAACATCACCTGTATCGGGCAGCTCGTGATATACTGTACCGTAGATAGTGTTGTTCATGCAGATGTAGAAGTAATCGGCATCCTTGGTAAAGGTGCTCTTGTCGAGCTTGGGGATATAAGAGAAGGTCTTGTCTGCGGATGAAGCCACGATGTTGACCTCGCCGTAGCGAGAAGCCTCAGCGGCAGCCTTCTTAGCCCACTGACCGGTAACGACATAGTCAGCCTTGCCTGAGCCGTTCATAAAGTTGAGCGGGATAGCGGCAAACTGAGTCGAAGCGCCGCCCTGCAGGAACAGTACCTTGTAGTTGTCGGGGATGTTCATGATCTCGCGCAGGAGAGCCTCAGCCTCGGTGATGATAGCGCCGTACTCCTTAGAGCGGTGTGACATCTCCATTACGGATTCGCCTGTGCCCTTGTAATCGAGCATCTCGGCGGCAGCTGTCTTAAGCACGCTTTCGGGCAGCATCGAGGGACCTGCGGAAAAATTGTAAACTCTTGCCATAATATATACCTCCTAAATTTGAACAGCGCTTCCGCTACAGCGGCTGACGCGGTCATAAGAATAGACAGAAACCCTATCTGTTACAATTATATGACAAAACACTCGTTAATTCAATAACAAACCGTGATCACGGCATAGTAATTTTGCAAAAATTCCCCTCTAATTTTATACATTTTGCAAAAAATAATGCTTTTTCTGACAATTTGTAATATCATATGTCAGTTTTTTTGGCAGAAAAAAGCTGCCGGATATACCGACAGCTTAGTCTTGTGATATTCTCTTTAAAACTGTTCCGCGTCCACGGGCTTGCCTAACTTATCTCTCTTGCGTCCGAGCTTTTGCCTGAACATAGCGGTGAGGGTCTGCTTACCTTCGTTCGTCTTGAGATCGTCGGCTTTCATCTTGCCGTCGCAGATCATATTCATGACGCCTATGTACGCCTCGCCGAGCGCCGCTGTCAGAGCGGCGGCGATGCTCGCCGATATAGCTCCGCCCACAAAAGAACCCGCGCCGGGTATCAGCTTGAAGAGTCCCGATACTAGAGTCTTGCCGAGTACCGTGGTGCCGGACGTACCTATGGTAGCCGAAATCACCGCGGTCATGGTCGCCTGATCGACAGGCAGTCCGTACACGGCGGTTATGCCCGCGAGCATGGATATCTGCTCTGGTACAAGCAGGAACGAATCCGCGAAGGGTATAGGGGTAGCGCCTGTAGCCGCGGCTAAAGAAGCGGACGAAACGACTATCGCCTGAGCCTTGGTGTTCTTCATCTGACGGTTGACCTTTTGTACAGCTATCAGCGCGTTTTGCACCGACTCGGGTATGACCTCGTACATAACGTCTACCAGTCTGGTGAGACCGAAAGCTCTCGCGACATAATCCTCGTCGATCTCATAATCCTGAGCCAAGACCGGGACGACCTCGGCTATGCCGAGCTCCTCTTTCTCGATCTCAGCCTTCAGCTGAGCTGTATCCTTCTTGGCATATGACTGAGTCAATACAACGATAACGGGGATCTGATACTGCTTAGCCTCGGTGATAAACGAATTGATGAAGCTCTTTTCAGACTCCTCAAAGCGATGAGAGGTCGAGCTGATACAATACCAAACGCAGTGTATAGCTTCGTTTATATCGTTCTTCTCTACGCTCTTCTTCAATATCGTATTGATCTCTTTGAGCAGCTCGTCCACAGCGTTCTCGCCGCCGAGCTCCAAGCCGGGAGTATCATAAATAGACAGAGGATAGTCTTCTTTCTCATACTTTTTGATCCGACTCGTCACCGGCTTACCTATGCCGGTTTGAGCTATCGGCTCCTGAAAAACACTGTTTATCAGCGTGCTTTTACCTACGCCTGTTTTGCCCAGCACCATGACGTTGAGCTTATTGAGACCCTGTATCTTTTGTTTGACTTCTTTCATAATTCTCTGTGCAACCTCAGCAGGATTCAGATCATGCATTTGCTTCTCCTTCGTCTTCACTTACCGGCTCAGCCTTATCCTCTGTTTCGGGCTCAGTCTCAGCCTCAGCCTTCTCCTCAGCTTCGGGAGCAGCCTCAGCCTTTACCTCAGTCTCGGGGCACTGATCGCACTCGGCGTCAGCCTTCTTCTCGATCACGGGCTCCTCGGCAGCCTCAACTTTCAGCTCCTTGTTATCGTCAAGGCTCTTGTTATATACCTGTGAAGAGAGCTTCTCAACGATCTTGGGTACAACATAAAGAGCGGCTGCTCCGATTATCAGACCGCCGATGATGTAGCCTGCGTAGTTTCTCTTTTTTCTGAAATAATACATAGTTTCACCTCCTTTGAGTAATATTTGTTTTATGCTGATTTTTGATAAAACACTTATTGATACCGATCTACGATAAACGTTTATCAGTTGAACAAACCGTAAAACGCTTTGTACGCCATGTAGATATCAGCCTTACTGATGACCTCAAAGGGCGCGTGCATACACAGCACCGGCACGCCGAGATCTACGACGTCAACATTCATGTTAGCGACATACTTGGCTATGGTACCGCCGCCGCCGATATCAACCTTGCCCAGCTCGCCTATCTGCCACTTGACGCCGTTCTTGTCGAGCATGGAGCGTATCTCGCCCATAAACTCGGCAGAGGCATCGGAGGTATCGTACTTGCCGCCGTGACCCGTGTACTTGCTTATGACTACGCCCTCGTTGATGAAGGAGCAGTTCTTGGGCTCATATACGGAGGGGAAGGTGGGGTCGAACGCCGAGTTGACGTCGGCAGAGAGGCACTTGCTCAGTGAGAGCACGCGGTAGCCCTCGTTGCCGTCCGCCTTAGCCAAATCATAGATGAAATATCTGAGGAAATCGCTCTGCATACCGGTATTGCCGTCGGAGCCTGTCTCCTCTTTATCGGTGAGGTATGTGATGCAGGTGCACTCGGGCAGCTCTGTATCAAACGCCGCCATAACGGACGGATACGCGCAGCAGCGGTCATCGTGACCGTAGCCTCCTATCATAGAGCGGTCAAAGCCCACATCGCGGGTCTTGAACGCGGGACAGAAGTTCAGCTCAGCCGAGAGAAAATCGCTCTCGGCGATACCGTAGCGGTCGTTGAGTATCTTCATGACGTTAAGAGCTATGAGATCTTTCTCATCGCTGTCGTCATAGGGTCTGGAGCCTACGAGGATGTTGAGGTCCTCACCGGTGAACGCCTTGGACATGGTCTTGGTCGCCATATCCTTATCCAGATGCGGCAGAAGATCGGTGATGAGGAAGCACTCGTCCTCGGGATCGTCGCCGATGCGGATATCTACCATTGTGCCGTCAGCTTTGACAACTCTGCCGTGCATAGCCAGCGGAATGGCTGTCCACTGATACTTCTTGATGCCGCCGTAGTAGTGGGTCTTGAACAGAGCCATACCGTTGTCCTGATACAGCGGATTGGGCTTAAGATCTATACGCGGAGAGTCAATGTGCGCTATAGACAGACGCACGCCGTTGTCGGTACCGTTTTTACCGATGACAGCCAGTCCGATAGCCTTATCGCGGTTGATGATATATACCTTATCGCCGGGGTCATACTTTTTGTCAGGTTCAAACTCGATAAAGCCTCTCTGCTCAGCCATAGCCTTTACATAAGCCACAGCCTCGCGCTCGGTGCGGGAGTTATCAAGAAAATCCTTATAGCCTGCACAGAAGCGGTCTGCCTCTTCCAATACCTCAGCTGAGAAAGACGCGGCGCCCTTGCGCTCCTTTATCATCAGCTTTTCTCTGAGTTCCTTTGCTGTTTCTTTCATATTTTATATACCTCCTAATTAATCATCATTGCGGGAGTCTGAAGGCTCCCTTTCCTAAGGGAGCTGTCAGCGTAGCTGACTGAGGGTTGCCCGCGGCAATCTCAACCGACTTACGGTTATTAAGATTATTTTCAGCTGTAATACAGCTTCTTATACATATTATAGGTCTCGGCGACCTTATCGGCATAGTGTGAGGTCTCTTCATACGGTATGACCTTGAGAGTAACTCCGTCCGTAGAGTACTTAGAGTCGCTCAGCCAGTTGTCCGCCGTGGTAGTACCCGCGTTATAGGCGGCGGCTACGGTGCGGATATCTCCGCCGTAGCGCTCGATCAATATCGACAGAAAATATGTGCCGTAGCGTATATTGACGTCGGGGTCTTTGAGCGCGGAGACATCATGCTTTATCTCTCCGTCGAGCTTCTCCTGCAGCCAGTTGAAGGTCTCGGGCATCAGCTGCATCAGTCCCACGGCTCCCGCGTGGCTCTCTACCTCGGGCCGAAAGCCGCTCTCGGTGCGGATGACGGAGTATATCAGAGCCTCGTCAACTCCGAACTCCTTAGACTCTTTAACTACCTGTTGTGAGTACTTCTGCGGATAGAAAATTCCGTATACCTTGCCCTTGATACCGCTCATATTGTCGCCCGTGAAGAAGAAAAAGTAAACAGCGAACGCCGCAAGTATCAGTATCAGTGTGATGAAGAACCCAAGCGCACCGTGACCCTTGGTCTCACGCCTGTCTCTGTAGCGTCTGCTCATCGGCTCACCGACCTTTCGTACAGCTCATCTACGGCGGCGGCAAGCTCTGCCGCGGTACCGTCATTAACTATTATATCATCACAGCAAGTCCCGAAGAACTCTTCGCTGTACTGAGCCGACATCCTGCGCTCTATCTCGGAGCGTTCAAGCCCGTCGCGCTCCAAGAGCCGACGTATCCTTGTCTCTCTGTCAGCGACCACGCCGATGATCAGATCGCATATCAAGTCCTCTCCCGACTCAAACAGCTGCGAAGCGTCAAATACTACGGTATCTCCCCGAGCGGACTCAGCCTCTTCGAGCATAAGGCGCTTTATCACCGGATGTGTGATCGAGTTGAGAAGGGCGGTGTTCTCGGGAGTCGAAAAAGCTATCTCAGCAGTACGTCTGCGGTCAAGACTGCCGTCGGGCAGCAGGATATCTCCGAACGCCTCGCACAGCCCGCGCAGGACACTCTCATCCTCTACCGCCTCTCTCGCCGCCTTATCGGCGCTGACCACAGGCAGACCTTTCTTTTCAAGGAGACGCGAGACCTCGCTCTTGCCCGCGCCCGTCTGACCCGTAAGCCCGATGATACGCTTAGTAGGCAGGTCAATGACCCTGAACGCCGCCGCTCTGATCATGCGGTTATACAGCGCCATGCCCACGCCCTCAGTCGAAGGGCAGTGAGCGTACACTGTCTTGACTCCGAGTTCATCCACAGCCCTGAGAGCGTCAAAAAGCTCCTGAGCCTGAGACTCTTCATCGCTCATAGCTCCCATAGTCACACACGGAGCGAGTATGCTTGCCGCGTCCTCGTCATAGCACAGCGCCGCTGCACTCATGCCGCGTCTGTATGCGCGGTTGACATAGTTTATATACTTATCATCATCGCCTCTGATCAGGATGACCTCCGCCTCGGGCGCGTAATGCTTGTACTTCATTCCGGGAGAAGCGACCTTCTCGCCGCTCTCAAGCTGACTTAGCACGGCTTTATCTACCAGAGTCTCGCCGATGACTTCTTCTATCTGCTCGCGGGTGATTATACCCGGTCTGAGTATGCGCGGAGTACCGTCCGCAAGCGTCAGAACGGTGCTCTCTACTCCCACGCCGCAGGCTCCGCCGTCGAGGATAGCCTCGATCCTGCCATCCATATCATCGGCAACATGCTCAGCCGTAGTAGGGCTGGGCTTGCCCGAGGTATTAGCCGAGGGAGCAGCCAAAGCCAGTCCGCTGACCCTCAAAAGCCGCTGAGCGACGGGATGCGACGGAATGCGGACAGCCACGGTATCAAGACCCGCGCTGACCTCATCGGGAATGACTTTGCCCTTAGGCATGATGATAGTCAGGGGTCCCGGCCAGAATCTTTCTGCCAGCAAAAGCGCCTTTTCGGGTATCTCGCTGACCAGTCCGAGCCTGCTTATGTCCTCAAAGCGGGCGACATGGACGATCAGCGGATTGTCCATAGGTCTGCCCTTAGCCTCAAAGATACGTTTGACCGCGGAGCCGTTCAGAGCGTCCGCGGCGAGACCGTAAACCGTCTCGGTAGGCATAGCGACCAAACCGCCGTTACTCAGTATATCGGCGGCTGTCCGTATATCTTCGGTTGTATCGGTCAAGTGTAAAGTATTCATAACATCTTAATAAAGTTGGTAGTTGGTGGTTGGTAGTTATCGGTAAAGCTGACGCGTTTTTGATTTATATAAATCGGGCGCGGGTATCCCGCCATCAACTGGTATCCGGTATCCTGTATCCGTTAACCGTTAACCGAAAAAACGGGTGCGGGCAGCGCCCGCCATCAACCGGTAACCGGTATTCGGTAACTAAATAGCCCCTAACTCCTCATCGTTTCTTTCAGCTGTTCCGCTCGCTGAGCTGTCACGAGAGCGTCGATGATCTCGTCGAGGTCGCCGTTCATTATCTCACTCAGCTTATACAGCGTCAGCCCTATACGGTGATCGGTGACACGGCTTTGAGGGAAGTTGTAGGTGCGTATCTTCTCGCTCCTGTCGCCCGAGCCGACCTGACTCCTGCGGTCGGAGGCTATAGCTTCGTTCTGCTTATCCTGCTCCATCTTCAACAGACGTGATTTGAGCACCTTCATCGCCTTATCTTTATTTTTATACTGAGATCGCTCGTCCTGACACTCTACCACCAAGCCCGTCGGCTTATGGGTGATGCGGATAGCGGACGAGGTCTTGTTGATGTGCTGACCGCCCGCTCCCGATGAGCGGAAGGTATCTATCTCAAGATCGTTAGGGTTGAGCTCCACCTCTACGTCATCCGCCTCGGGCAGTACCGCTACGGTGACAGCCGAGGTATGGATGCGGCCCGAGCTCTCGGTCTGGGGTACGCGCTGTACGCGGTGAGTGCCCGACTCAAACTTGAAGCGGCTGTACGCGCCGTCTCCGCTGACGATGAAGGATACCTCCTTGCAGCCTCCCAGCCCCGTCTCGTTGAGGCTGACTACCTCTGTCTTGTAGCCTCTGCGCTCGGAGTACATGCTGTACATACGGAAGAGATCATAGGCGAACAGCGAGCTCTCCTCTCCCCCGGTACCGCCGCGTATCTCTACGATAACGTTACGATCATCGTTGGGGTCCTTAGGCAGGAGCAGTATCTTGAGCTCCTCTTCAAGTAAAGGCAAAGAGCGCTTTGCTTCATCAAGCTCCGCGGACGCAAGCTCTCTGAGCTCATCATCCGAGGACGCGTCTTCAAGAATAGCCAGCGAGTCGTCTACGGCGCTCTGAGCCGCCTTGTACTCGCGGTACTTCTTGACCACGGGCTCTATCTCAGAGTACTCCTGCATCACCTTGCGATAGGTATCGGGATCGCCTACCACATCGGGCTCATACATCCGCTTTTCGAGCTCGTTATATCTCTTGTCAAATATCTCTAATCTGCTGAACATAGTATATTCCTTGTCAGTTGTTACTTGCTGATTAATGCTTCACCGTCTCTTAAAACCTGTCGGATATTATGCTCGACCTTTTTACGGGGCAACATAACCTCTCTGCCGCAGCCTGCGCAGTGTATCTTAAAGTCCATACCCACTCTCTTTACGATGAATCTGTTGTTGCCGCAGGGGTGAGGCTTTTTCATGATAAGCTCATCATTGACCTGTATATCCATTAGCTCCCCCTCTTGCGATCATATAATCTTGGTTATTATACCACATATATGAAAAAAATGCAATCTATTATGGGGTGATATCCTACATATTGCGGAAGTTACTGTTTTTCTTGACTATATATAGTTTTTGAGCTATAATATAGGGTGATGTAATGCAGACATTATCATATCATATTTTATAAAGCAGGAATAATATGGAAGATAAACATCTGGAATTCAAACACCGCTTAGCGTTCGGCGCGACCATGAGCGCTTTTTTGTGCTTTACTCTGTTGGTCTACAGCCCCCTGTCGCTGTATATCACCGGTAATGATGAAATGTGGTTCAGCTTTCACTCGCTGCTGCTGCCCGTTACCCTTGTCGCGGCAACAGGTTTCTTGATAGCTACGACGGTATTATCGCTTGTCAAAGGCGGTGTGCACAAGATACTGTGCTGTCTTACCTTCGGCGTGACGCTTGGGCTGTATATACAGTGCGGCTTTTTCAACATCAGCTACGGCTCGGGTGTGCTCGATGGCTCGCAGATAGCGTGGAAGGACTATACCACCTACGGCGCCATCGACTCGGCGATGTGGGCGGCTTGCATAGCTCTCCCCTTCGCGCTGTACATGGTGTTCAAGCACTCGTGGAGGCATATCCTGATGATCGCGGCGGCGTTCATCGTAATAATGCAGATAGGCAGCCTCTCGCTCAACATCTACCAAAACCAGAACACTCTCGAAAAGCTCAGCCATGAGGTGACCGTAGACGGCATGTATGAGTTGTCGGAGGACGACAACACACTCGTCTTCATCTTAGGCAAGATGGACGCCTCATACTACAAAGAGTACAAAAAGGAGCACGCCGAAGAGATAGGCTACCTCAACGGCTTTACCGAGTACACCAACGTCCTGGCGGCAGGCTCCGACTCGCTGGTGTCTCTGCCGTCCATGATGACGGGCGATGTATACAAAAAGGATACAAAATACACCGAGTTCATAAACAAAGCCTGGAACAACTATAACGTATTCGACGTACTCAAACGCAGCGAGACAGACACAAGGATCTTTGCCGACGACAAGTACTTCGGCGACGCCGCTGTCCGCAAGGTAGACAATATCGTCAACCGCGCTCAGGACGCCGCGGCTTATCGCGTCATAGGCAGCACGATATACCGATATACGCTGTATAACGCCATGCCGCACTACCTCAAAAAGTTTTTCTGGATGAGTCTTGCCGACTACTCGTCTTTCGAGAGCAACAACACCTACAGCTCAGACAACGACAGCAAGTTCTTCTCCGACTTTGACAAAGCGGGCGGCTTCAGCTACTCCGACAGCTATGACCGCGCCGTGAGGATATACGACCTGCAGGGCGCCGACAGTCCGTACCGCCTCACCTCTAAGGGAGAGAAGGATCCCGACGGCACCTCGCTCAAGGAGCAGGTCGAGGGCGACTTTCACTGTGTGCTAAATATGCTGCAAAACCTCAAGGACGCCGGCAAGTACAAGAACGCGCGCATCATCATCACCGCCGACTGCGGAGAGCTCGAGTACGGTCAGCTGCCTCTGCTGCTTTATAAAGAAAGAGGCTATACCGAGGGCTACAAGCTGGATCCTTCACTCGTCAGCCTCTTCGATCTGCCCGCCACCCTCGCCTCTGCAGTGACCGACGACTACAAGGATATCGGTACCGGAATCAGCTTTACGGACGCCGCCAAACAGCCTTGGAACCGCCGCAGGCTGTTCTACCTCAACACGGGCGAAAACGCCGAGTCGCGCATAGAGGCGTATAAGACCAACTCTAAAGCTATAGGAGAGAAAGACCTCAAGCTGATCAACACCTACTACATCAACGGCGGCAGGATAGACAACTACAAGCTCGGTACGGAGCTGACCTTTACCGAAGACGAGACAGCCGTCATGTACTGCAAACAGGGCTTCGGTCATACAAACGGCTGGCGCACTATAGTCAGCGGGCCGACAGCCGAGATGGAGATACCCATCGACGAGATACCCGAGAACATAGAAGACCTGCACGCGTACTTCAACGTACTGAATATATACGAAGAGACAGGCTGCGTAGTGCTCGCCAACGGTGAAGAAGTGTTCAACGACCGTTTAGGCACTGATATCCGTATGAACGGGCTCAACTTCCTGATACCCGCCGATGTGATCGGCTCGGACAAAAAGCTGGATCTCAAATTCATCTTCCCTGAGATCGAGCACGAGACCGAGATCATGGCGCTGACCTCCTTCAAGATCTATAACCAGTGAGAATTCCCGATCCGACAAACATTTTTGTAAATCGTATTGACACGGGACATACTCGGTGCTAATATAATAGTGTCGAAAGACAATTGAATAGATCTTCGGGGTAGGGTGAGATTCCCAACCGGCAGTAGAGTCTGCGAGCGGCGGTCAAACGCCGCATGATACGGTGAGATTCCGTAACCGACGGTATTGTTCAGAGCCTTCTGAGCTGAGTCCGGATGAGAGAAGATGTGATTGGATCAAACGCTCCGTAGGTACCCGAACCTGCGGAGCTTTTTGAATATCTATATTATAATGTTTGTCGATCTTGACAGGCGCCAGCCTGCCTGCGATCTCCGCCTTGCTCTGCGAAATTTTCCGCAAATATCTTGTTTAAGCGTTTTAATTGAAATTAGTAGTAGATCCAAAATTCAAATCATGTCTTGCGGCGATACAGCCGCAAAGGAGAAAAAAATGTCAACCGCCGACAAAAGCAGCGCTTACCGTACGCGTATGCTGACCACCACCGCCATGCTCGGGGCTCTCTCGGGACTGCTCATGCTCATAGAATTTCCGCTCGGTTTCATCGCGCCGTCGTTCTATAAGCTCGATCTGTCGGAGATACCCGTCATGATAGGCACCTTCGCCTTCGGCCCCATACAGGGAGTCGTCATCGAAGCTGTCAAGATCATCATCAAGCTGATCTTAAAGGGTACCTCAACGGGCTTTGTCGGAGACCTCGCCAACTTCATCATAGGTTGCGCCATGGTGATACCCGCAGGCATTATCTATAAGCGCAAAAAGACTAAGAAGAGCGCTGTTATCGGCATGATCGTATCTACCCTCGTTATGGCTGTCGTAGGTGTGTTCCTCAACGCCTATGTGATGATACCGATGTACTCAGCCTTCATGCCCATAGAGCAGATCGTAGAAGCGGGCAAGGCTATCATACCGTGGGTAAACAGCACCTTCACCTTCTGTCTGTTCTGCGTATTGCCCTTCAACCTCATCAAAGGAATAATAGTATCGGTGGTCGTCGCGATCATCTACAAGCCTCTTTCAAGATTGATCCATAAAGGGTTATAGTACAGCACCCATATAATGATCGAAGCTGTATAATCTATTTTTTTGTAGAGCAAGAAATCGCGCTGCGCGCATTTCGCATAGCAATCTCCCGTTGTTGCGCAGCAACAAACCGGGAGGGCAAGAAAGCGTGCGCACCAAGCGCGCGATTTCGTCTACCCATCGCTCGTGCGCACGCAGTGCGCTACTGAGCGGGGTTTATTTGACAGATGTTGCCGCAATAATACAGTTTGTATAATTTATCTTTGTAAACAAACAATTATACAGCTTGTTGTAGTTTCCTGTCAAATAAAAAACGTGGCTGTCACAAAACTCATGGTTTTGTAACAGCCACGTTTATTAATATGTTTTACAAATCAGTTATGATCTAAAATCACGGCTTAGGTCCCTTGCTGACCTTTACGGTGACCTCGCTGCCTACGGCGATGGTGTTGCCCGCGTCTGTGTAGCTTATGACGTTGCCTGCTTCTACCTCGTCGCTGTACTCTTCTTCGATGATCGGCTTGAGATCCAGAGCCTTGAGGTAAGTCTCAGCCTCTTTGCCTGACAGTACGCTGAGGTTAGGTACGCTTATGCCCTCGCCTAAGCTGAGTATGACCTTGACCTCTGTGCCGGCGGCTGCCTTTTCACCGGCGGCTGTGATCATCTTGTCTACAGAACCGACAGGGTTACGGGTAGAGAATCTCTCACGCTGAACCGTCATCGTGAAGCCCGCATCGGTCAGAGCCTTCTCCGCGTCAGCTTTAGCCATGCCGACAACATCGGGGATCGCCGCCTCTTTAGCGCCGCAGCCCGCGAGAGCCGCGGTAGACAATAATACCGCGAGCAGAAGGATCATACATACGGCTTTTTTGATCAATGCTTTTTTCATGTCAGTTTCCTCCTTTATATTACATAGATTATAACATATCTTTTTCAATAAATCCAGTAATATTTGGAGATTTTGCATATATTTTTCAAAAATACATCACTGCCCTTTGTATAGTCGCCCTCTGCGCGCAATAAAGTAAAAAACAACGCAGTCATTGTGATACTAAACTCTCACAATGACTGCGTTTATTAAGTTCCTATAATATTTTGATCATCACAGGCTCGCCTTTAGCACGCTGACTACATCGTCGCGTGTGAGCGCCTTATATCCGCCGTCGAGGATTATGGTAGCGTCGGCTATAGCCTCTATCATATCCTCGGTAACGCCGAGCTCGCTCAGATCCATGGCTGTGCCGATCTTCTTCATCCATGCCTCCATAGCGGCAAGGCCCTCTTCGGCTGTCTGTGTATCAGTCTTGCCTGTAGGATCTACACCCCATACTTCCACCGCGAAGCGCGCGAACTTCTTGACGCCGTAAGGCATGATGAATCTGTAGTACGGCAGAGATACAGCCGCCAGAGTCATACCGTGGGTAGCGTCGGTGATAGCGCCCACAGCCTGTCCGAGCATATGCACCATCCAGTCGGTAGTCTTACCGCGTGAGATAAGGGTGTTTAGCGCCCATGTAGCCGACCACATAATGTTGGAGCGCGCCTCATAGTCCTGAGGATCCTCCACCGCGATCAGAGAGCTGTGGATGACCGACTTCATCAGCGCCTCGGCAATATAGTCGGAGGTGTTGTCATCCTCGCCCGAGAAGTACTGCTCACAGATATGGTTGAATATATCGTAGATACCCGCTACCATCTGGCGCTTGGGCAGAGAGAGGGTGAAGGTCGGGTTAAGTATCGAGAACTTAGGCATGACCTCCTCGCCGAAGACATGACCTATCTTAAGCTTCTGCTCATGATTGGTGATGACCGAGCCGGCGTTCATCTCAGAGCCCGTGCCCGCCATAGTCAGGATGCACCCTACAGGCACTATCTCGCAGTCAGGCTCCTCAAAGCGGATGAAATACTTATCCCACGGATCGTCGTCGCAGTGTACCGATACAGATACTGCCTTGGCGTAGTCACAGCAGGAGCCGCCGCCTACAGCGAGGAGCAGATCGACATTATTCTCTCTTGCTATCCTGACGCCCTCACGCAGCTTTTCGGCAGTCGGGTTGGGCATAACGCCAGCGTCCTCTACAACGGTCTTGCCGTTAGCCTTGAGTATCTGCATGACCGCGTCATACACGCCGTTGCGCTTGACAGAACCGCCTCCGTAGATCAGCTGTACGTTCTTGCCGTATTTAGGCAGCTCATCGTTGAGATACTTCAGAGAGTCATCTCCGAAATACAGCTTGGTAGCGTTCTTATAACTGAAATTGCCTAACATGATTATCCTCCTGTTATTATAGTCTGATGTTTATCCTAAAGACAGAGTCACCGAGATATCTCCCTCGCCCAACTGCTCTTTGAGCGAGCCGTCCGCTCCGCGTATCTTCGCTACACGGGTGAATCGCCATGTGTTGACGTCATAGTATATGGTCAGCTGACTGCCTTGATACAGTATCACATCGCCCGCGGAGGTGGTGATATCCTCATCGTTCGTCACAAGCGAGAAGGGCAGGTCGCCGACCTTCTCAAAGCCGCCGTAATCACGCATGCTCAAAGTGATACTGCCGCCTTTCAGATTCTCTTTGAGAGCCTCAGCGGATGAATTGTCCTCAAAGTCAGCGTAGAACACTCTGCCGCCTGTTTCTATCACGAGCAGCTGTTCGGAGTCGCCCTCAGTCGGAATATAAGCCGCTTCGGTCACAGGCTCTGCTCTCTCAGACTCGGGAGCAGATGTCGCCGATGTCGGAGCCGCGGTTTCTGTCGCCTTAGTGACAGCGGCTTTGGTCTCCGCCTCTGTCCTGTCTTCAGTCTGATCCGTAGCGCCGACCGTAGCTTCTGTAGGAGCGGAGCTCTGTCCGCCGCAGGCTGACACAGCCGTCAGCGCGATCGCGCATAATAATATTGCTATGAGCTTCTTCATATTCATATCACAGTGAGATCACTATCTCAGCGCCGCTGCCCGAGAGCAGAGCGGCGAGTTCTTTATCGGTCTTGTCAGTTATCCTGCCGAGTCTTGTATACGCCCAGGTGTTGGAGCCGTAGAAAACGACTATCTGATCGCCCGAGTACAGTATGATATCTCCGGGCGAGGTAGTGATGCGGGTATCGCTGCGCGGCAGACTCATACCGAGCGAGCCTACCTGTTCAAAGCCGCCGTATGCCGAGGTGTTCACTGTCAAAGGAGCGTCCTTTACAGCCTCTCTGAGAGCTTTCACAGCCTCGTTATCCTCCCACTCAACACTGACGGGAGTTCCGTTTATCGTCATCTTCATAACCTTATCCTCCGGCTCGGAATCTTCGACAGGAAATCTGTCTATCATCCTCACTACCTTACGCTGTATCCATGTAGCGTCCACTATAGTCAGCTCATCGTCGCCGCTGACCGTAGCCGCCCTCAGACGGTCGCCCGTAAGCGTCAGCAGATGTACCGTATGCCTTATGACCACCGTAGCGTCTACCGCGGTCACCTCTCCGTCGCCGTCAGCGTCACCGTATACAAAGGCTGTCTGAGCCGATACGCCGAGCGTCGTCAGCATCGACACAGCCAAGATAAAAGCTAAAACCAAAGATATTGTTCTTTTCATATTATAACCCTCCTCAAAGAGGTTTTCAAACGATATTTGTATTATTTGAACACCTTATTCAAAAAATTATAGAAGCACTGACCCCAAAAGTCGCTGTCGTGACCGTAGCCGTTGACATAATCAGTCTGACTCTTCACGCCCATATCGCTGAGCACATCGCGGTAGTATAAGGTGCAGTCGATGTTCCACGGATCCTCTGTGCCCACAGTCATATACAGGTAGTACGGAGTGTTGTTCTCATTCGGCTTGGGGAACTCCTGCATATAAGGCGTGTTCCAGAAGGTACCCTTGAAGTACTCTGTCGGTATGACTCCGGTATCGGGGGCGAAGCTGCCTATCCAGCCGAACTCATCAAGCCATGTAAAGCCGATGCACAGCGACTTGGCGCCGCCCTCGGACATACCCGCTACGGCGGTATCTCTGCGATCCTTGCTTACGGGATAATTGCTCTCTATGAACGGCATCAGATCGGAGTGTATCTCCTCTATCACCTTGTCGTATATGAATCTCAGCTCCTCGTCGGACTTAGAGTCCTTATCGGCGAGCTTATCGGTATACATATCCACACCCACGAGTATCATAGGCACGGTCAGACCGTCGCTGAGCATATTGCCGTACAGCAGAGTCAGATACGAGTCAGTGTCAAGATGACTGTTGTGATCGCCGCCGAAGCCATGCACCACATACATCACGGGATATGTGACGCTCTTATCATAGCCGGCAGGCAGGAGAACATTGACCTGCTTGTTGTCGCCGGCAGCCTGAGAGTAGTAGGTCACATCCTTTTCGAGTCTGCCGTAATCTACGCCTCCGCGCTTCTCAAACATCGAAGCGGGGATGTCATAACGGTTCTCGGTCGCGTATGGGTCGTAGGTAACTCCCTGAGTCGCAGCGGCAGCGCCGCCGGTCTCAGCCACGGTCGCCGATGACTCGGATGCCGCGGTAGCAGCGGCTGTAGTTACCGACTCAGTCTCAGCCGGGGCGGCAGTATCCGAAGTCGCCTTATCCGTGCTGCCCGAGCAAGCAGAAGCAGTTATCATCAGGACGCATAAAAGCAGTAAAACGAGCTTTTTCATCATTTTTTCATCCTTCCGTTATCACATTTATTACATCTTACCGAAGAACTCTTCCAGCTTATCAAAGGGTATCACGTCGGTGTTGTCATACAGATCTGTATGCACAGCGCCCGGTATCAGCATAAGCTCCTTGTTATCGGCGTACTTGCTGTCCTTGACCATATTTTCGTACGCGTCCTTGCCAAAGTAGCAAGAGTGCGCCTTGTCGCCGTGGATCACCAGCACAGAGGAGCGAATCTCGTTGGTATACCTGAGTATCGGCTGATTCATGAACGACAGGCATCCTATGGTGTTCCAGCCATCGTTGGAGTTGAGCGAGCGCGGATGATAGGCTCTGCCCTTATAGTACTCGCTGTAGTCCTTGACGAAGAACGGTACATCCTCGGGCACGGGCAGCGGCAGACAGCCTCCGCCTCTCGAGTATGAGCCTTTCTTATACTCCTCTGTCCTCAGATTGTTGAGCGTCACCTTTTTATTATATCTCTGCTCCTCGCTGTCTTCAGAGTCAAAGTAGCCGTTTGCGTTGACTCTGGTCATATCGTACATAGTTGAGGCAACGGTCGCCTTGATACGCGTATCCAAAGCCGCTGTATTGAGCGCCATGCCGCCCCAGCCGCAGATGCCGATGATACCTATGCGCTCGGGGTCGACAAGCTCATTTGTCGCCAAAAAGTCTACCGCCGCCTGAAAGTCCTCTGTGTTGATGTCGGGCGACGCCATATATCTCGGCTCGCCGCCGCTCTCACCCGTAAAGCTCGGGTCAAAGGCTATGGTCACAAAACCTCTCTCAGCCATAGTCTGAGCGTACAGTCCCGAGCACTGCTCCTTGACAGCTCCGAAGGGTCCGCACACAGCTATGGCCGGCAGCTTACCGTCCATGCCCTTAGGCGTGTACATATCCGCCGCCAGAGTGATACCGTATCGGTTGATAAAGGTCACCTTGCGGTGATCGACCTTGTCGCTCTTCTCAAAGGTCTTGTCCCAATCCTGTGTAAGTTTAAGTTCTGCTGTTTTCATCATGCCGTATGTCCTCCTTTGATGGTTCTGATAAGATAATCGAGGTTGTCTACCTTCTTTTGACTGCGGTGCAGATCATCCATAAGGTCGCACCGACACAGCCTGAGGTACTTTTGCAGATCGTCGCTTCTGCCGGCTTTATCCAGCCGCTGAGCTACCGTGATCTCATCCTCGCTGAGTCCGATGTCGGATAGTATAGCAGTGAGTGTCTCGTTCAAACGGATCACCGTCCTTTTTTTCTTTGCAACTTAATAGTAACATATTGATTTTTGCTTCGCAAATAGTTATAATGAATATCATGTTATAACTTTTACGCATAACAGGAGGCATATATGGAGATCCGCAATCTGAGATATTTTCTCGCCGTAGCGAGAGAAGAGAACATGACCAGAGCGGCAGAGCTGCTGCACGTTACCCAGCCCACGCTGTCCAAGGCTCTGCGCTCCTTAGAAGAGGAGCTGGGCTGCAAGCTCTTTGAACGGCACAGCTTCAGCATCTCTCTGACCGACGAGGGCATACTGCTCAGAGAGAGAGCCGAGGATCTGCTCGAGATGGCTGACAAGATCGAGCGCGAGTTTTTGATGCTCGACGATATCACGGGCGGCGACCTGTACTTAGGACTGGGCGAATCATATCAGATACGCTACCTCGCGCGCGCCATACGGGCGCTCAAGGATCTGTACCCTAAGATCAGCTATCACATCACCAGCGGCGATACCGAGCAGGTGACCGAAAAGCTCGACAAGGGTCTGCTCGACTTTGCGGTGCTGTGCGATACTCCCGACCCTAAAAAGTACAATTCGATCGAGTTTCCCGAGGCTGACGTCTGGGGAGTGGTGATGCCGCGCGACTGTCCTTTGGCAAAGAAAAAGACCGTCCGCGCGGACGATCTCATCGGGCTGCCTCTTATCACATCGGAGCAGTCGTGGAAGAACGATATCCCCAAGTGGTGCGGCGAGCGCATGGCCGAGCTCAACCTCGACGGCTCGTTCCGTCTCGCCTACAACGCATCTGTCTTCGTGCTGGAAGGATTAGGCTATCAGCTGACCTTCGATAAGCTGGTCAACACATCACAAGACAGCGAGCTCACCTTCAGACCCCTGTCACCGAGACTCGAGACCAAGCTCTATCTGATATGGAACAAGTACCAGACTTTCACCCCTATCGCGGAGAGATTCCTGGAGCAGATGAGGCTCTCCCTCTCTCCCTCAGAAGCATAACAAAAGGCTTGCCGTCGGGCAAGCCTTTTATACTAGGGCTTGTTTAATAAATCGAAGTCATTTGTATCATTTCAACAAAATAGCAATAGAAGCAACATAAACGAAGGAAAGGAAAGACAGATCGGT
>CACYSI010000032.1:20230-49913 GCA_902776975.1 uncultured Ruminococcus sp. | reverse complement strand
AGCCCTGTCCGATGACTACTCTCATACTGCCGCCTCCCTTAACTCTTTGAGTATCTTCTTGGTCTTGTCGGGGGTGAGACTGCCGTAGGTGTCCTCATTGACCATCATGACGGGCGAAAGCGAGCAACAACCCAGACACGCCACGCATTTGAGGGAGAACAAGCCGTCCTCGGTGGTCTGACCGTCGTCGATGCCCAGCTCATCCTTGATGGTCTGCAAAATGAGCTCGGAGCTGTTGACGTGGCACGCCGTGCCCTGACACAGCATGATCAGGTACTTGCCCACAGGCTCAAAGCGAAACTGGGTGTAGAACGTGCCCACGCCCATGATCTCTGAGGTCGCGATACCTGTCCTCTCAGAGATACGCTCGATCGCTTCCTTCGGCAGATAGCCGTAGATGTCCTGTGTGTGCTGTAAAATGGTGATAAGACTGCCCTTGACTGAGGCGTACTCATCTAATACGCCGTCGAGCAAAGACAGATCAATAGCTTTATTATCCATACATATCCCTCCGTGCCTAAACTATATCTCTACTATTTTACCGCAAAAACTCCGTCTTTTCAATATCCGCAGCAAAAATAAGCCCTGTTAGCAGCTGCTAATTTTATCCACCGTCAATTTGTAAAAATTGTCGAAATTTTATGCCCGTCATCGAACAAAACTATTGCAAATCGCATAATAAAATGATATTATGAGAGTGAGTTAATAGATTGGGAGGGATCACCATGTATATAATCGGTAACGGCAGACTGTTCACGCGCGACAGTGAGCGTCCTTATCTGCCCGACGGCGCCGTAGTGACCGACGGTTCACTGATAGCCGAGGTAGGCACTACGGCAGAGATGCGCGGCAAATATCCTCACGCAGAGTTCATCGACGCTCACTCTCAGCTGATAATGCCTGCCTTTATAAACACGCATACACATATATACAGCGGGCTTGCGAGAGGTCTGTCGATTAACGGCTATGATCCCACTAACTTCTATGAGATACTGGACGGTATGTGGTGGAAGCTCGACCGCGAGCTGACGCTCGAAGACACTCGAGCCAGCGCCTACGCGACATATCTCGAGTGCATACGCAACGGCGTTACCACCGTATTCGATCATCACGCGAGCTATAAGGAGATACCCGGCTCGCTGTTCGCGATAGCCGACTGCGCTAAAGAGATGGGCATACGCTCGTGCCTGTGCTATGAGGTCTCAGACCGTGACGGACAGGAAAAATGCGATCAGGCTATCAAAGAAAACGCCGATTTCATCAAGTACTGCCGCGATAATCCCGACCCCATGCTGGCGGCTATGTTCGGTATGCACGCTCTGTTCACCATATCGGACAAGACCTTTGAAAAGTGTGTCGAAGCCAACAACGGTATGACAGGCTACCACATACATATCTGCGAGGGTCTAAACGACGTTGAGGACAGCCGCGACAACTATCATATGCTCCCCGCGCAGAGACTCGAGAAGTGGGGCATCCTCGGCGACAAGACCATCCTCGGCCACTGCATCCACCTCACAGACCCCGAGATCGACATGATCGCCGATACACATACCAACGTCGTCAATAACCCGGAGAGCAACATGGGCAACGCCGTAGGCTGCTCACCGGTGCTCAAGATGTTCGCTAAGGGCATCCTGCTCGGACTCGGCACCGACGCTTACACCCATGATATGCTCGAGAGCCTCAAGGTCGCTCTGACCATCCAACGCCATAACGCGGGCATGCCCAACGTCGGCTGGAACGAAGTCACGACCATGCTCTTTAAGAATAACGCAAAGCTCGCCGCAAAGAACTTTGATACCCCATTAGGCGTCATCAGAGAGGGCGCGGCGGCTGACTTGATCGTCATGGATTATCTGCCCTTTACTCCGCTGTCAGAAGATAACCTCGACGGACATATGATCTTCGGAATGAACGGCAGACAGTGCCGCACTACAATGGCGGCCGGCAGACTGCTGTATAAGGACAGACAGTTTATCGATATAGATGAAGAGAGGCTCAGTGCGGATATCTTCGCGACAGCCGAAAAGCTCTGGAAGAGAGTAAACAAATAGAAACGGGTACGGTCAATACCCGATCCTCAATATAAGGTTATAAGGCAGGGGTAATAATGAGTGAAAAAATGATACCGCTGAGTATAGACGAACTGCTCGGCAGACTGAAAAAAGAATATGACAGCAGAGGAATCTCCTTCGGCATACACGAGGGCTTCAAGATATCCCGATACGAAAACCGGATCAAAGATGTCGCCTCCGATACCGCGGCCGAGAGCGTCGGTGATCCCAAATCCGATGAAAAATATCTCTCTATCTTCGGCGAGAAGCTCGAGGTGCCTCTCGGTCCCGCCGCGGGTCCTCACACCCAGATGGCTCAAAACATCATTTCGGCGTATATAGGCGGCGCGAGGTTCTTTGAGCTGAAGACCGTACAGGTCATGGACGGCGAGGAGCTGGCGCGCTGTATAGCGCGTCCGTGCATCAACGCCGAGGACGAGGGCTACAACTGCGAGTGGTCCACCGAGCTTACCGTAGAGCAGGCGTACGATGAGTACGTCAAGGCATGGTGCGTACTGCACGTTATCTCAGAGGCTTTCGGACTGGGAGCGCACGACGCCTTCATCTTCAACATGAGCGTGGGCTACGACCTCGAGGGCATCAAGTCAGCTAAGATAGACAGCTTCATCGAGGGCTTGAAGGACGCCTCCGACAGACCGGTATTCACAGAGTCCAAAGAGGCTCTCAAGAGATATTTCCCCGAGTACAAAGAGCTTATCGACAGCATCCCGCCGCAGGTCTGCCGCAGTGTGACTCTGTCCACTCTCCACGGCTGTCCTCCCGACGAGATAGAGCGTATCGCCACCTATCTCATCACCGAAAAAGGGCTCAACACCTTCGTCAAGTGCAACCCCACCATACTAGGCTACGAGGACGCACGACGCATACTTGACGAGACAGGCTTCGACTATGTAGCCTTTGACGATCACCACTTCAAAGAGGATCTGCAGTGGGACGACGCCGTAGAGATGTTTACCAGACTCAAGGCTTTGGCTCAATGCAGGGGGCTCGAGTTCGGAGTTAAGCTCAGCAACACCTTCCCCGTAGATGTAAAGCGCGGCGAGCTGCCCGCCGAAGAGATGTACATGAGCGGCAAATCCCTATTCCACCTCACCGTAGAGATGGCACGACGCTTCTCAGAGGCGTTCGACGGCAAGCTGCGCATATCCTTCTCGGGCGGAGCTACCCAGAGCGTAGTCAGCGAGCTGTTCAAGGCGGGCGTATGGCCAATAACCGTAGCGACGACTCTCTTAAAGCCCGGCGGCTACTCGAGGCTCACTTCTATGGCGTACTTCCTGCGCTCTTGTCCGTACAAGCCCTTCGAACGTACCGATACCGCGCGTCTGACTCGACTCGCAGAAAACTGCAAAAAGCATAACAAAAACTATTTAAAGCCCATCAAGCCTATCCCCTCCCGCAAGAACGACGATCAGGTACCTCTGCTCGACTGCTATATGGCTCCGTGCAAGGGCGGCTGCCCGATAAACCAGGATATCCCCGAGTATATCCGCCTCGTAGAGCTCGAGCGCAACAAAGAGGCTCTGGAGGTCATCCTGCAGAAGAACCCCCTGCCCTTTACCACGGGACTCATCTGCTCGCACCGCTGCATGAGCAAGTGCACGCGCAACTTCTATAACTTCCGTCCCGTAGATATAAGGAACATCAAGTATATAGCCGCCTGCGAAGGCTATGACGAGGTATTCACCGACTTGCGTCCCACCGAGAAAAACGGAAAACGCGCAGCCGTCATAGGCGCCGGCGCGGCGGGACTCTCTGCGGCGTATTTCCTCGCGAGAGCGGGCTTCGCTGTAGATATATACGAAAAGAGCGATAAACCCGGCGGCATAATCACTCAGGTCATCCCCGACTTCCGTATCTCTTCGTATTTCGTCAAGTGGGACATAGAGCTCATCAAGAAGATGGGCGTGAACATACTGACAAATACCCCCGCGCCCTCGTTTGAAGAACTGCGCGCCGCCGATTATACCGCCGTAGTATGCGGTATCGGCGCGTACAAGGCGCGCGATCCCAAGATCAAAGGCAACGTTATCAACGTGATAGACTTCCTGCGTGACTTCAAGCGCGGAGAGTACAGCACTCTCGAGCCGTCCTCACCCTTATCCGAGGTCAAGACCTTAGGCAGCGCCGTGGCTGTCATAGGCGGCGGCAACACCGCCATGGACGCCGCCAGAGCTGCCAAGCGCGCTCTCGGAGTCGACAAGGTCACCATAGTGTACCGCAGGACAAAGAAGTATATGCCCGCCGACGAGGACGAGCTTCTTGAGGCGCTCAGGGACGGCGCCGAGATAGTCGAGCTTGCCGCGCCCATCGAGCAAAAGGACGGCAAGCTGATATGCGAGGTCATGCGTTTGGGCGAGCCCGATCAGAGCGGCAGGCGCAGTCCCGTGCCCACGGGCGAGTATACCGAGGTCGACGCAGACACAGTCATCTCCGCTATCGGCGAGAGCGTAGATATATCCCTGTTCACCGACAACGGCATATCCCCCGACGATAAGGGCAGGATACCCTTTGTGACAGAAATCGGGAGCATGAAGGTGTATAATATCGGCGACAGTCTGCGCGGTCCGTGTACCGTCGTAGAGTGCATAGCCGACGCTCAGCGCGCGGCTGATGACATCATCGGGACGAAACACATCATGGCAATACCCGCGGGAGCGTATCCTACCCCCGAGCAGGCTATAGAGTCCAAGCGTACCTGCGACCCCGTTACCCTGACCCCCACCTACTCGAGCTGTCTGAGCTGCAGCACGGTATGCGAGAACTGCGTCAGCGTGTGTCCCAACCGCGCGAACTCGGTAGTCATCATGCCCGACGGCAGACGCGAGATACTGCATATAGACCGCCTTTGCAACGAGTGCGGCAACTGCAAGAGCTTCTGCCCCTACGCCTCCGCTCCGTATCTCGACAAGCTCACTCTCTTTGAGGATGAAGAGAGCTTCAACATAAGCTCACAAAAGGGCTTTTTGATACTCGATAACGACACGGTACGCGTAAGACTCGATAAGACCGAGGACATAGACCTAACAAAGCCCAACGATCTCGATAAGGATATCGAGGTATTCATCATGACCGTGATCAAAGATATCGAGATGTACAGGTAGTTGAGGTGCTGTCCAAATCTATGATTTGGCATACAGCACCCATGCAAGGCTCTCCCAAGAAGCGGAGCACTCTGTGCGAACGCTGATTGGCTGAGAGCTACTGCTTGGTAGTTTGTTGTCGGCAACCGGCAGTTCAACTTGTAAGGGAGAGGCTCGCTCATCCCGAACACTAAGAAAGTGATAACATGAAAAAGATATTATTCAAAGGCGGCAGTATAGTCACCGCCAAAGGCATACGCCGCGCCGATGTCCTGGTGTCGGGCGACAAGATCGTCACCGTAGGCAGGGTCATGGGCGTAGACGCCAAGACCCTCAATGTCAGCGGCAAGCTGATCTTCCCGGGCTTTATCGACGCCCACACCCACTTTGACCTCGAGGTCAGCGATACCGTCACGGCAGACCGCTTTGACAGCGGCTCGGCGAGCGCTCTCGCGGGCGGAGTCACCACCGTTGTCGACTTCGCCACCCAGAACAAGGGCGAGACCCTCTCAGACGCTCTCAACAACTGGCATATGAAGGCGTTTGCCAACTCATCCTGCGATTACGCCTTCCACATGGCTATATCCGACTGGCGCGAGGACGTCAAGGCTGAACTGCCCGCGATGTTTGAGCAGGGCGTGACCTCTTTCAAGGTCTATATGATATACGACGCAATGGAGCTCTGTGACCGCGAGATATACGAGATCATGACCGAGCTCAAAAAGTACGGCGGCATAGTAGGCTGCCACTGCGAGAACTCCGGCATCATAGGCAAGCTGCGCGAGGAGGCGTTAGCCTGCGGCGAGACAGCGCCCTCTGCTCACCCCAAGACCCGTCCCGACTACACCGAGGCTGAGGCGGTCAGGCGCTTTACCACCATAGCCAAGGCGGCAGACGCGCCGTGCATCATCGTACACCTCAGCACTGCTCAGGGCTATGAGGAGGTCAGAAGAGCGCGGGAGAACGGCGTCAAGGTATATGCCGAGACCTGTCCGCAGTACCTCCTGCTCGACGACAGCGTGTACTCAAAGCCGTTTGATACCGCGGCGGGATATGTATGCTCTCCCCCACTGCGTAAGTCAGCCGACAAAAAGGCTCTGTGGGAGGCTCTCAAGCGCGGCAGACTCGATACGGTCAGCACCGATCACTGCTCCTTCACGATAGAGCAAAAGAGAGCGGGCAAGGGTGACTTCACCCGCATCCCCAACGGTATGCCCGGAGTCGAGACCCGAGCCATACTGATGTATACCTACGGCGTCAAGAAGCATCGTATATCCCTGTCCCGGATGTGCGCCTATCTCAGCGAGAACCCCGCGCGCCTGTACGGCATGTATCCGCGCAAGGGCATCATCAAGGCAGGCTCCGACGCCGATCTGGTCATATTCGACCCCAAAGGCAGCGGTACGATCTCCGCAAAGACCGATCACTCCGCTTGCGGCTATAACCCGTATGAGGGAGTCAGGGTCTCGGGCAAGATCGAGAAGGTATTTCTGCGCGGCAGGCTGGTATACAGCGGCGGCGAGGTAGTCCTGCCCCACAGCGGCAGATACATCCCCAGAGGTAAATATAATCTGTAATAACTGCACATTTGAAGAGCCGTCCGCGAGGTCGGCTCTCAGCGTGTCGAAAAAGTACAACAGATAGGAGCAGTACGTCTTTACACCTCCCTCTGACGAGGGAGGTGCCGAGCGATTAAGCGAGGCGGAGCGCCGATTATTGACTCAAGCCGCATTATAAGTATCATTACTCACTGTATTGTGTCAGATGTTTTCTTTGTATTATAAAGCTGCGTTATCTCTCCCCCGCCGATTTAGCTATCCAGTCTCTGTCATAGCCACATTCGGCTGTTCCTCAGCCGGAGACGGCTCCCCTCTGTCTGCTTTGCAGACACCTCCCCAATGGGGAGATCACCCTCGTCAGAGGGGGCAGAATAGGTTTTTCTACAGTCTGAGAGCCGTCCGCGAGGGCGGCTCTTTTCTGCGCTGTTATTCTTTTTAGCATTGTGTACAATTTTATCGGCTCACGGCAGATGGTTAGCGTCAGTTTAGCACTTGCAAAAATCGCCTTAAAATAGTATAATAATTATAATTAGCGTTAAGTCAAAAATCTTACCATACGGAGGGTATTATGGCTCAGAATAAGAAAATGGTCGAGGCTATAACAAGCCGCGACGAGGATTTCGCAAAATGGTATACCGATATCGTAAAGAAGGCGGAGCTGGTCGACTACAGCAACGTTAAAGGCTGTATGGTCATCCGCCCCTACGGCTACGCTATCTGGGAGAATATGCAGGCTGACATGGATCGCCGCTTCAAGGAGACAGGTCACGAGAACGTTTATATGCCCATGTTCATCCCCGAGAGCCTCTTGCAGAAGGAAAAGGATCATGTAGAGGGCTTCGCGCCCGAGTGCGCTTGGGTCACCATAGGCGGCTCCGAGAAGCTGACCGAGCGTCTGTGCGTACGTCCTACCTCCGAGACTCTCTTCTGCGAGCACTACGCCAAGGTCATCAACACCTACCGCGACCTGCCCAAGCTCTATAACCAGTGGTGCTCAGTTGTCCGGTGGGAAAAGACCACTCGTCCTTTCCTGCGCACATCCGAGTTCCTCTGGCAGGAGGGTCACACCATGCACGAGACCGAAGAAGAGGCGCGTGAGGAGACTCAGCGTATGCTTCAGGTATATATCGACTTTTATAAAGAGACTCTCGCCATCCCCGCCGTCTTCGGCAGGAAGACCGAGAAGGAGCGCTTTGCCGGAGCGCGCGAGACCTACACCATCGAGCCGATGATGCACAACGGCGTCGCTCTTCAGGGCGGCACCTCGCACTACTTCGGCGACGGCTTCGCTAAGGCGTTTGACATCACATATCAGGGCAGAGACAACAAGCTGCACTATCCGCACCAGACCTCATGGGGCACATCCACCCGCATGATAGGCGCGCTGATCATGGTACACAGCGACGACGACGGCCTCGTACTGCCGCCTAAGGTAGCTCCCATCCAGGTAGCTATCATCCCGATAGCTCAGCACAAAGAGGGCGTGCTCGATAAGGCGTCTGAGATATACAACAGCCTGCGTACTAAATTCCGCACCAAGCTCGACGACTCCGATCAGAGCCCGGGCTGGAAGTTCGCCCAGTATGAGATGAAGGGCGTTCCCGTCCGCTTAGAGCTCGGCCCCAAGGATATCGAGAACAACCAGTGCGTGCTGGTACGCCGCGATACCAGAGAGAAGATATTTGTATCTCTCGACAACGTCGAGCAGGAGATAGCCGATCTGCTGGTAAAGATCCACGACGATATGTACAACAGAGCTCTCGAGAATATGAAAGCCAAGACCCATATCGCCCATAACTACGACGAGTTCATCGACATAGCCGAAAACCATCCCGGCTTCATCAAAGCCATGTGGTGCGGCGACAGCGCCTGCGAAGACAAGCTCAAGGATGTCACAGGCGGCGTAAAGTCCAGATGCATCCCCTTTGAAGAAGAGAACCTCGGCGATACCTGCGTATGCTGCGGCAGACCCGCCAAGCATATGGTATACTGGGGCAAACAATATTAATCTAAGTTAGGAATTAGAAATTAGTAATTAGGAATTATGTGCGGACGTGACACGCGTGTCCTGTCCGCACCTGATTTATAAATATAAAAATCCAAAGGATTTCCCGAAACTCCTCACTCCTCACTACTAACTCCTAACTAACAAAAGGAGAGCGGTAATATGCCGATCAAGATACAAAATGACCTGCCTGCGATAAAGATACTCGAGAGCGAGAACATCTTTGTCATGCAGGAGGCGCGCGCGACGACTCAGGATATCCGACCGCTCAAGATAATCATCCTGAACCTCATGCCCACCAAGATAGCTACCGAGACCCAGCTCATGCGTCTCTTGGGCAACTCGCCCCTGCAGGTAGACGTAGAGCTGCTGCAGATGGCGAGCCATAAGAGCAAGAACACCGACGAAGAACACCTGACCAAGTTCTACAAGACCCTCGACGAGATACGGGACGAAAAGTTCGACGGTATGATAGTCACAGGAGCGCCCGTAGAGCTCATGAACTTTGAAGAGGTTGACTACTGGGACGAGCTGTGCGAGGTATTTCGCTGGGCGCGCAAGCACGTTTACTCTACCATGTACATCTGCTGGGGCGCTCAGGCGGGGCTGTACTTCAACTACGGTATCAAAAAACATACCCTGCCCAAAAAGCTCTTCGGCATCTACAACCATATGATACTCAACCCCAAGCATCCGCTCATGCGAGGCTTTGACGACTACTTCCTCGTGCCTCACTCACGCTACACGGGAGTCGAGAGCAGCGAGATCGAGGCTGTGTCTCAGCTCGAGATACTCGCTA
This sequence comes from uncultured Ruminococcus sp., assembly GCA_902776975.1. GTDB lineage: Bacteria > Bacillota > Clostridia > Oscillospirales > Acutalibacteraceae > Ruminococcoides. The sequence continues at coordinate 40,392 of CACYSI010000032.1, read as the reverse complement.
CCTCCAAAAAGGCGGGAGTCGCCATAATCTGCTCAAAAAACGGCAGAGAGTTCTATCTGCTCGGACACTGCGAGTACGACTATGACACCCTCGCCAAGGAGTATTACCGCGACGTCGAAAAGGGTATAGATATCCAGATGCCTTACAACTACTTTCCCGATAATAACGTCAACCGCAAGCCGGTGATGACATGGCGCTCGCACGGCTCTCTGCTATACCAGAACTGGCTCAACTACTACCTGTATCAGCAGACCCCGTACGACCTCGAAGACCTCAAGCGTATGTACGGGAACGAGTGATATATCCTCGATATAACAAAATCATATAATGAATTGATCGAGGGCTCCCTGTTTGGGGAGCCCTCGTTGCTGTATATCAATCTATCGTTGTCATAGATCTCTTTCTATATTTTTTCAGGGTTTATCCCAACTATTGACAGCGCGCCTATACGCAAAAACCGCCCGATCTCTCGGGCGGTTTTAAAACTTATACAAGCATTATGATTTTGAGTTGAATATAGACATGATGTCATAGAATGAGTCGTCATCGTCCGTGCTGTCTACCTCTACCTTAGCGGGAGCGGCAGCCGCAGACGCGGGCTGAGCCGGAGCCAGCGGGTCGGGAGCAGTAGCGGGATTGGATACGGGAGTAGAGTTCGGGAAAGCGCCCGAGTTATCGTTATTGCCGCCGCAGCCGGTAGCGATAACGGTAACGCTGATCTCGTCCTTCATATCCTCGTCGATGACAGCGCCCCAGATGATGTTAGCGTCGGGAGCAGCCTTCTGCTGTACCATGGTCGAAGCCGCGTCGATATCCTCGAGTGTGATATCGGGCGAGGCGGTGATATTGATGATAACGCCGGTAGCGCCGTCGATAGAGGTCTCCAGCAGAGCCGAAGATATAGCCATATCAGCGGCAACCACTGCCTTGTCCTTGCCTGTAGCCTTACCGATGCCCATGTGAGCGAAGCCGGCGTCACGCATGATAGCGGATACATCGGCAAAGTCGAGGTTTACAAGACCGGGTACGACGATGAGGTCGGATATACTCTGAACGCCCTGACGAAGTACATCGTCGGCGATAAGAAACGCGTTCTGTAAGGTGATGGTCTGATCTGAGACGTGCTTTAAGCGCTCGTTAGGTACGATGATCAGAGAGTCTACACAGGCTGAAAGCTCCGCGATACCCTGCTCTGCCTGAGCCATACGCTTCTTGCCCTCAAAGGCAAAGGGCTTGGTGACTACCGCTACGGTCAGTATGCCCATATCCTTAGCTATCTTAGCTACGATGGGAGCCGCGCCGGTACCTGTGCCGCCGCCCATACCTGCGGTGATGAATACCATGTCCGTATCCTTGAGCAGAGCGGCGATCTCCTCACGGTTCTCTTCAGCGGCAGCCTGTCCGACTGAGGGCATAGAGCCTGCGCCCTTGCCGCGGGTAGCCTTCTCGCCTATCTGGATCTTCTCCTGAGCCTGAGAGTAGCGCAGCACATGCTCGTCCGTATTGACGGCGATGAACTCTACGTTCTTGACGTCCATCTTTATCATGCGGTTGACAGCGTTACCGCCGCCTCCGCCTACACCTATTACTTTAATGATCGGTAAACCGCTTGCGGGATTTTTTTCCAGTTCAAAAGCCATTTGATATCCTCCTTGTCGTTTGGACGGGTTTCTGTTTTTATCGATATATAGCCGTTTGTGATTTAAAATTCTTTTCCGTCATATTATAATTTAACACATAGCAGTGATAAATTCAATCATTTTCTGAAAATTTTTGAAAAAATTGATAAATTTTCACATCAAAACACTCAATAAAATACCGTAAGATAGTAACGATAACTAAGTATAGCCCGAAAACAGCTTTGATCACAACATTTTTAGATGTCAGGATCGGTTATCGGTAAAGACCATAGCTATCCTCTCGGATTACCAATAGTGTCCGTAGCCGTCCTCATCATACCAGTCGTAGCCTAAATCTATCTCGGTTTCAGCTACTGTACCCGGAGCGGCGCCGTTAGCGCCGACCGCCTGAGTAGCGGGCTGAGACGGATCCTGCGACGGGTCCTGAGTCGGAGCCTGAGTAGGATTGAGATCGCCCTCTTTGAAGTAAGAGCGGCGCGTAGAGTTGCAGCGTGATACATCAAGCACGCCGGTAGAGGTGTTTGAGCCGTTTTTATCAAGGTTCTCATCTATGATAGTCATGGCGGTGCGGATCTTGTAGTTGAGATCCTCGGGTATGCCGAGCTTGATCTTGATACGGTTGTCGTATGTAAACGAGATATCAGCCATATTAGTAGCGTCGATCTCGGTTATGCCCTGATAGCCGTTGTCGGCGAAGGTCTGGGTGATACTGTCTACCATATCGACTAAGGTCTCATCCTCATAGCTCACATAGTCGCCGATCTCGCCCGTGACGGGCTTGGGGCCTACGAAGATAGGCAAATTATTCAGATTTTTGTTATCTGTCTTGTCGAGGATACGTCCCTTGGTGCTGACCACCAGATACTCGGTATCGCTCATCTTTATCATATAGCCCTCAACGGCCTCTTCAACATTGATCTTGATCGTATCGGGGATCTTGGAGCTGACGCGGACGTCCTCTACATATGGGAATTTCTCTTTGATATGCTTCTCGGCGGAGCGCTTGGGGGCGAGAAAGATGTTCTGTCCCTTACCTATGCCTCCGGCTTCGACTATCTCGCTCTCTGAATATTTTGTGCATCCGGTGACCTCATATACCTGAGTCTTGAACAGCACCGTAAGCGACAGTACGATACCTATGATAAGAATCACGGTGATGATAGCTCCGTAGCTGAGTATACGGATAAGTCTGCGCTGCAGAGGCGAGAGAGGCTTTCGCTTCTCGTTTTTGCTGTGCTGCTTTTTCTCCCGTGATTCGGTCTGAGTACGCTGTCTGCGCTCCTTCTGCTCATCTACATAAAAGTTGTTTGTATCGTCCGAGAACTCTGAGAGCATATCCTCGTCGTCCTGACGCTCGGGCGTCGGGATATGAGGTCTGCGGCGCTGTGAACGCTCCGCAGCGGAGTTTCTGACGGTCTTCTTACGGATCTTGGGGGCTTTGCCGCGCTGAGAAGAAGATCTTTTTCGGTTTTTATCCGCGGGTCTGCGCGGTGATCTGTCTGCCATATTTTTCACCCTTTCCTGTTCGGGAAGAGAAGTCCTTTTTACAATGGGGAATCATGAATGAGGAATCAGGAATTAAGGATGACGCTGACGCGTTTTCTAAAATGAACACCCGATCTTTCCTCATATCACAATCCGTATCTCAAATCAAACTTTCTTGACGTCCGCGCCTAAGGACGAGAGCACCAGCTCAAAGTCCTCATAGCCGCGCTCGAGATACTCTATACCGCGTATCTCGCTGGCTCCCTTAGCACAGAGGGCGGCGACCACAAGAGCCGCGGCTCCGCGCAGGTCGCGGGCGCTTACATCGGCGCTGAGCAAGCGCCGTACGCCGTCTACAACGGCGACCTTGCCCTCGACACGGATATCCGCGCCGAATCTGCACAGCTCGCTGACATGGCTGTATCTGCTGATAAACATATTCTCAACAAATACCGTCATGCCGTCGGCTACAGCCGCCATGCTCATAACAGGCGCCTGAGCGTCTGTCGGAAAGCCCGGATACGGCATAGTGCGTATCAGCTTGGGAGCGGTGAGACGGTAGGGAGCGATAAGACGCATACCGCCGCCTCGTATATCTATATCACAGCCGCTGTCCCTGAACACAGGGAGCACCGACTCTAAATGCGACGGGATGATACCCGTGAAGCGGATATCCGAGCCCGTGACCGCGGCGGCTGACATCAGAGTAGCCGCAACTATACGGTCGGGAATAATCGAATGGGTCGCCGGATGAAGCTCGGACGAGCCCTCTATAACTATCGTACTGCCGCCCGCGCCGCTTACAGCGGCTCCGCAGGCGTTAAGGAAATCTGCCAGATCGACTATCTCTGGCTCACGGGCGGCGTTTGAGATCGTAGTGACGCCGTGAGCAGCCGCGGCAGCTATCATGATATTCTCTGTAGCTCCGACGGACGGGATAGGAAGGACTATATCGGCGCCGTGCAGGCGATCGCTGACATAGCAGTCAAGCTCGCCGTGCTCCTCGCTGATCTCAACGCCCATCTCTCGAAGAGCGTCGAGGTGGAGATCTATGGGACGGGGCCCCAGCTCGCATCCGCCGGGGAACGACATCCTGACCCTGTCAAAGCGGGCTATCATAGCGCCGAGAAAAATGATTGATGAGCGCATACGGTGCATAAGCGTCGGCGGTATCTCACAACGCGACACGCTGCCCGTATCTACTATGACGGTGCTGCCCTCGCGGCGCGCCGTACAGCCTATGTATCTGAGAATATCAAGCGAAGCCTCGACGTCGCTCAGCCGCGGACAGTTGAACAGCACGCTCTCGCCGCCGCAAAGCAAGGTCGCGGCGAGGATAGGCAGGGTACTGTTCTTTGACCCTTGGATCTTGACCTCTCCCGACAGCGTTCTGCCGCCTTCTATCACATATACCGACATACCGACACCCTCTCCAAAAGCTCTTGCTCTTTATACTATGCAGGAGAAGAGGAAAAGGTGTATTTAATTAGGAATTAGGAAATAGGAATTAGGAATCAAGGGAAACGCTTCGCGTTTTGATATACAGTATTAAAGTATAAGAAGCTCTCTCGGTCAGAAATATTCAGACGCGGATGAAATCCGCCGATAATTCCTCATTCCTCATTCCTAATTACTCATTGTATCAGGCTTCTGCCAAGACCTCTTTGATCGTCTTATAGATACGCTCGTTGGCATCGGTGATAGCCATAGCCTGAGCGTTGCGGCGGTACTCGGTGAGTACGGAGCGGTCGGTGAGTATACTGTCTACTGTCTCGATCAGCTTTTCGCCGGTGAGTTCCTTCTCCTCGATACACAGAGCCGCCTTCTTGTTGACCATGGACATGGCGTTGTGGTACTGGTGGTTCTCGGCAACATACGGCGATGGGATAAGCACCGCGGGTCTGCCCTTAGCCTGTATCTCGGAGAGCGTGATAGCTCCCGCGCGCGATACCACAAGGTCGCAGGCGGCAAGGCACTCGTCCATGTTATCTATATACTGACGGATGTCGAGGTTATCGCACTTATCAACATCTACGCCCATATCTCTGAGCATATCGGGCATCCACTTGCCCTGCTGACCGTACGCGTGGATATGATAGTATCTCTTATCCTCAGCTGAGCGCGCTATAAGCTCAGCCATAGACTTGTTGATGCACTCGGCTCCGAGTGAGCCTCCGAAGCTGAGGATAATGGGTCTCGAGGTATCAAGACCTAACTTTTTGACGGCATAATCATGCTTGACGGATAGTATCGACGGGCGTATGGGGTTACCTGTCAGCACGAACTCAGCCTTGTCTGTAAAGCGGGGACGGGCGTCGTCGTTTGCGAGCATCACTCGGCAGACGGACTTGGCGAGCATCTTATTGGTAACGCCGGGATAGGCGTTCTGCTCATGTATGACCGCCTTATAGCCTAAGTTGCAGGCGGCGAGGATAACGGGGCCGCTGACATAGCCTCCGGTACCGATACAGATATCGGGATCAAAATCCCTGATGATCTTCTTAGCCTTGCGGCGGGAGTCAAAGGAATAGTGCACGGTCTTGACGTTGTGCACGAGATCCTTGGGCGTAAAGCCGCGGTAAAAGCCGGTGATGACCACAGACTTGATAGGAAAGCCCGCCTGTGAGACCAGACGCTGTTCCATACCGTCGCGGTTGCCTATAAAGAGGAACTCGGAATCGGGCTCCTTCTGCTTGATATATCCCGCGATAGCCAAAGCGGGGTTGATATGTCCGGCGGTACCTCCGCCGGCGAGTAATACTCTCATACAGCTCTCCTTTTAATTAGGAATTAAGGAAATGCTCTGTAAATCAATAAAAATCAGGTGCGGACAGAGTCCGCTGTTGATCCCTCATTCCTAAATTAATTAGGTTTTTTCAATATTAGAAGTTCTGGAAACCGAGAGGATAACGCCCATCTCGAACATCAGCGTAAGCAGCGATGAGCCGCCGTAGCTGAAGAACGGCAGGGATATACCCGTATTAGGCAGCCAGTCGGTAATGACCAGGATATTAAGTATGACCTGCAAGCCGATATGACTTATCAGTCCTATGCCGAGCAGCTTACCGAAGCGGTCACGCGCTCTAAGCGATATGATGACTCCGCGCCATACCAGCAGGGCAAATATAAGCAGGATGATGACCGCGCCGACAAGACCGAGCTCTTCGCACACTATGGCGAAGATAAAGTCGTTCTGCGGCTCGGGCAGGTACAGATACTTCTGTCGGCTCTGTCCGAGACCGAGTCCGAACAAGCCGCCGGAGCCTATGGCGTAGAGGCTGTTTCGTGTCTGCCAAGTGCTGTTCCACATATCGCGGTCGAGATCGGGGTTGAGCGCCTGACCCCAGCCGTCCATACGCTCCATGGCGTAAGTCAGAGCGCCGGTGACCCACAGCAGTACGATGATGACCGCGAGAACGGCGGCGCCTATGGCAAGCCACTTGATCTTGATGCCCGACACATACATCATAAGTACCGTGAGCAGAGCGCAGATAACGATGCAGGAGTAATGCGGCTCGAGCAGAAGCAGGAACGCGGTTGAAATGAACACCGCCGCGCCGGGCAGAACGCCGAACTTGATCGTACCCATACGGTCGTAGTATCGGCTGCCCCAGTGAGCCATGAACAGGATGATCGCGAACTTACTGATCTCAGACGCCTGTATACCGAACATACCGACGCCTATCCATCGGTGTACGCCGCCTGCCTGAGACGGCAGCACAAGCACCAGCATAAGCGCGAAATAACTGATACCCAGTATGACCGCGGCAAACCTGTGGTAGTTATGGTAATCAACAAAAGATACCGCTATCATTATCACAAGACCTATGAGAGCGAATATGAGCTGACGCTTGAGATAATAGTAGCTGTCGCCTATCTCGTAGAAGGCGACGGGGTAGCTCGCCGAGAACATCATAGTGATGCCTACGGCAAGCAGTACGAATATGATAAGTACAAAGGGTATGTCGATACCCTTGCCGATGTTGAGCAGTGAAAAATTGAGCTTTCGCTTGCCTTTTTTGGATGAGGCACGGCGCTCACGCCGATAATCCTCTTGTCGGCGGCGCGAGGTTTGTTCAATTGTTGACATTCGCCTCATTCCTTTCGTTTAATGAACTATATAAATTTCGGTTGAGATCGCCGCAGAGCTGACACGCGTGTCAAATCCCTTGCGATGACTGTTTAAAATATAATTCTGTTAAGCGGAGGTGCATCCGAAGATCACCAAAAGCAGAGCTATCAGTCCGCATACTGCCGTGAACGCCGAGAACACGCAGACGATCTTCATCTCAGACCAACCGCACATCTCAAAGTGATGATGTATGGGAGCCATCTTGAATATGCGCTTGCCGTGAGTGAGCTTGAAATAGCTGACCTGCAGTACAACGCTGAGCTCTTCGAGTATATAGACGAGTCCTACGAGCAGCAGCATGAGATGCATATCCATAGCTATAGCTATAGTACAAACTATACCGCCGAGGAAAAGCGAACCTGTGTCGCCCATAAAGCACTTGGCGGGGTGGAAGTTCCAGATAAGGAAGCCTAAGCATCCGCCCGCGGCTGCCGCCGCATAGATGATAACGGGCTGATGATTGCCCAAAACGTTAGCTATGAGCATCAAAAACAGGCAGGCAAAGAAGGTGATCGAGCCATCGAGACCGTCGATGCCGTCGGTAATATTTACGGAGTTGACGATACCTACCAAAGCTACGCCCGTGATGATGTAATAGAAGAATCCGAGATCGACCTGACCCGCGAAGGGTATCATGATGGTGGTATCATCCTTGCACAGGTACATCAAAAACAGATAGATGCCCGCAGCGAGGAACTGAAACACGAGCTTTTGTATAGGTGTCAGACCGAGATTGCGCTTTTTGACGACCTTGACATAGTCGTCTACAAAGCCGATGGCGCCGTTCATCAACGCGTAGAGAAGTCCGACAAAAACGAACTTGCCGACGCTGTCCAGACCGCCGTGCCATACCGCGTACAGCAGCACGCCCGCCGTGGTGGCGATGACCATACCGATGATGAACATGATACCGCCCATGGTGGGGGTACCCTGCTTTTTTTCATGCCACTTGGGGCCGATCTCGAGAATCGTCTGTCCGTACTTGAGCTTATGCAGGAAGGGTATAAGGAACCTTCCTATCACGGCAGTAACGGCAAAGGAGACCAGCGCCGCGCCGAATGCCCATAAACCTGTTTCCATGTATTACACCTCGTTTTGCGGCGATACCGCGCGTCAAAAAAGACAGCGCGGTTCGCTTATCGTTATAATTATTTAGTCGGCGATGCCCGCTGAGCTGAAGGTGATGGTGATCACCGAGCCGGGCTCGACCTCGCTGCCCTCGGGAACGCTCTGCGCTATAGCCGTGCTGCTTGAAGAAGCCGCGCCCGTAACGCTGATGTTGACTCCGTAGTAGGCGGCGATATTGTTACAGTCGGATATGCTGTAGCCGACAAAGTTGGGTACGGTCACCTTATCTACCTGAGTGGTGTTGTCGGTATACAGAACTATCGTACCGCCCGTGGGTATCGCTGTGCCGGACGGCGGATTCTGGCTGAGTACCGAATTGCCCTCGCCCTTGACGGTAACTGTGAAGCCGTCGGCGGCTACCGCTGCCGTTGCGTCGTCTATGCTCATGCCTGTATATGAGCCCGCGGCGGTGTCGATGTTAGCCATCTCGTCCTCGGTGTACTGAGCGACGACATCAAGATACGGGAGAACCTCGCTCATGATGCTGGCGAATACCGGAGCCGCTACAGCCGAGCCGTAGTAGTTGCCCGCTGTAGGCGCGTCGAAGAATACCAGAGCCGCGTACTGGGGATTGTTGGCGGGAGCGAAGCCGCAGAATGAAGCGATGTGGTCGTCGACGCCGTCGCCGTTGACGTCGATGAGCTTTTCGGACGTACCGGTCTTACCGCCGACGCGGTAGCCCGCTACATAGCCGTTGCTGCCGGAGCCGGAGATACAGTTCTGCTCCATGATGCCGCGCATCTCCTGCGAGACGGACTCGGAGACCACCTGACGCTTGGTGGATGATCCGACGTTCTTGACCACATTGCCGTCGGCGTCGATGATCTGCTTGACGACATGTGGCTGTACTATGTAGCCGCCGTTGGCTACCGCGCTGGCGGCGGTGATCATCTGTATCGGAGTGATAGAGAAGTTCTGACCGAAGGACGCGACCGCGAGGTCGGTATCGAACATATTGCCCTCGACGCCGTCATGGATAAAGAACTGGTCCTCGGACTCGCCGGGCAGATCTATGCCGGTCTTGTCGGAGAAGCCGAAAGCCTGGTAATACTGCCAGAACTTTTCTTTACCTATGAGCTGACCTATCTGTATGAAGCCGGGGTTGCAGGAGTTCCACAGGCACTCCTGATATGTCTGGGAGCCGTGACCGGCGGTGTTGTGGCAGTGGATGGTATCATTATACAGCTGATACGCGCCTCCGCAGACAAAGCGGGAGTCCTCGTTGACCACGCCCTCCTCAAGAGCCATGGACAGGGTACACATCTTGAATACCGAGCCGGGATAATAGGTGTCGGAGATAGCTTTGTTACGCCAGTTTCGGGACAGAGCCGCGCTCTCAGCCTCAGCCTTAGCCTTTTCTATCAGCTCGTCGCGCTGCTCTTTGGAGAGCTTAGACGGATCTTCTGTATATTTATTCTTGATAAGATAGTCGTTGTCTATGGCTTCTATCTTCTTTTTCTGATCGTCACTGATGGCGTAGGGATCGTTACAGTTGAAGCCCTCGACAGACGCCATTGCCAGTACCTCGCCGGTGTTGACGTTCATAACGATACAAACGCCGCGCTCGACGACCTTGTTGTCGATGACGCCCTGCTTCATGTACTTTTCGACTATGCTCTGTACTGTCTCGTCTATGGTAAGCACAAGGGAGCTGCCGTCTATAGCGCCGATATTCTGGTTATAATCGAAGGGCATCTCGGTCTGGATGCCGTTTTGGGCGGATATGATCCTGCCGGGTGTGCCGGCGAGATAATCCTCATACTGGTACTCGACACCCCATAGTCCCTGATCCTCGGAGCCTGTGAAGCCGATGACGGATGACGCAAGCTCGTTGTAGGGATAATAGCGCTTGTAGTCGTCGAGAAGAGAGATCAGACCCGACTTCTGGTACTTTTCGGCAAGCTGTTTCTGCAGCTCGATGATCTGCTCCTTCTCTGTGCTCTCGATCCTGCGCTTGACAGACACATAGTAGGTGTTCTGCTTGGTGTCCTCAAGCAGATCGGCTTTATCGAGACCGAGTATCTCGGACAGGCGCGTAGCTACAAACTCGCGCTGCTCGTCGCCGTCGGGACCGTCGTCAAAATAAGCGGGAGCCATGACGACCCTCCATACCGAAGCTGACTGGGCGAGTATCTTGCCGTTAGTGTCATATATAGTACCGCGCTTGGCGGATACGGGAGTATCCGAAAGCTGCTGTTCGATAGCTCTGCGCTGAAGCTCCTCGCCCTGTACCAGCTGCAAAAAAGCAAGTCTGGTTATGACCGCGCCGAAGCCGATCGCCAATATGATGATCAGCAGCCATACGGTTCTTTTTCTGAGCATTTGGTTAGAGCCCATATGCTAAAAAGCCCCTTTCTGTAAAAGAACGGATAAAAGGTGACAGACCTGTCTTATAAGCGCAAATCAGCGTCTTATGAGGTATATCGCAGAGCAAGGCGGAGATCGCAGGCAGGCTGGCGCCTGTCAAGATCGACAACGCAGCTATGCGGAATTTAACGCAATAGATGTTAAAGGGTTTTATTTAAAATTAGTATAAGTAGCCACTAATCAATTCACGCCTATCGGCTGAGTACGCAACTCGCTTGCAGCTATTCCGCCATTATGCCCAAAAATCGGCTCCCATACGTCAGTATGCGAGCCGATTATTTAGCCAAACTGACGAAAAATCTGACGGCGCGATTTACGCACCCGAATCAATCAGTGTCTACTTAAGACAAATCTCAACTCTTATCTCATAGATAATGTATTAATTGAATAATATTTTTATGACCATAACGATGCGAAGGCGTCTGCTATAGCCTCAAAAATATTTTTGTCCTTGCTCATGGTGACCTCAGCCTTGTCGCCCTCGGAGAGGTTGACGAACTCCTTTTGAGAGTTAGCCGCCTTGTTCATGTTCAGCTTGTCCCTGGCGTACTCTTCAACCACCGCGGTAGAAATGGACGAATCCACCTTCATCTGCAGCTGAGTATGTACGCTCTGCTGCTCGGCGAGCTCCGCCTTGGCGTTGACTATCTGCTGGTTGAGCTCGGTTAGCTGTACCTGACCGTGGATGATAGATACGACGATGAACGCGAAAGCTATACCGAAGATAACAGCTAAGGCGATACGCCCTACCTTTGACTTGCGGCGGCTCGCTTTCGCGGCTGACTCCTTGCGGCGCTCGCGCTTCTCGCGACGCTCCTGAACGTCATCGGCGATGTTATTCTGTTGTAGGCTGTCGTCGCTCTCAGCGGCGGCGTCCTCCGCCTTTTTACGGCGCGCCTTAAGGCGCGCTTCATCCTCCTCAAAGAGGGTGAAATCATAGGCGAGGCTGCTGCGCGAATAGTAATTCATGCCATACCTCGAATCAAATCAACTGCGCTCCGAGCATTTTGGTTTCTGTTTTTTATCGTGTAACCTTTGTGTAATCAAAGGATGTTAATAATATGATCGAAACGCTGTGTTTTACACACTATAATGTGCATTTATATAGAATTTATCACAATTTGTAGTATTTTTAACAGTTATTACAATCTTGTTATCATTTTACTATATACCGAGCGGTATGTCCATAGTTAAACTGTACAAATATACCGTTCAATCTACGCTAATTTGCGCTATATGTCAAAACCGAATCATCAATATTCCTCAGCGGAATATTAGTGCGCTACTCACCGTAGGTCAGAGCTTCTCACATATCCTCAGCTTAGCTGAGCGCGCTCTGGGATTTGCCTCTGTCTCATGCTCCGACGGATATACCGGCTTGCGTGTGATGACCTTAGCCCGCGGCTTCTTGCCGCATACGCAGACGGGAAAATCCTTGGGGCAGGTGCAGCCCTGCGCCTTAGCGCTCATAAACTGCTTTACGATGCGGTCTTCGAGCGAGTGAAAGGTGATGACGCTGAGTCTTCCGCCTTTATTGAGCAGTTCAAAAGCGCCCTCAAGACCGCTCTCAAGCTCGTCAAGCTCGCGGTTTACCGCTATACGCAGAGCCTGAAAGGTCTTGCGCGCGGGATGTCCGTCTCTGCGGACTCTCTGAGGAACATTCTCTTTGATTATCTCGGCAAGCTCTGTGGTAGTCTGTATCGGCTTATCTTCTCGATATCTGACTATGCCCTTGGCTATAGAGTAGGCGTACTTCTCTTCACCGTATAATGAAATGATACGGCTAAGCTCGGAAACGTCGAGCGAGTTGACCAGATCGGCGGCTGTCATACCGCTCTGACTCATACGCATATCGAGAGGCGCTTCATCATGGTACGAAAATCCCCTCGAGCGCTCGTCGAGCTGATGTGACGATACGCCTATATCGAGCAGTACGCCGTCTAAACCGCTGACGCCCTCGTCTCTGAGAAGGCTGGCGATATTGCCGAAGTTGCCTTTGACTATATGAACGCGGCTATCCGACGAGAAGCGCTCGGTAACGACGGCTATTGCGTCAGGATCGCGGTCTATACAATACAGTGTGCCGGTGTCAATACGCGACAGGATCTCGGCAGAGTGTCCCCCGCCTCCGGCTGTTCCGTCAGCGTATATCCCGTCGGGGTGAACGTTAAGGCCGTCTACCGCCTCTTTAAGAAGCACAGTGATGTGAGAAAATTCCATAGCTTAGGTCGAACTCCTGTCAATTGTGCGGGTCTGACTCGGATCAAAGTCTGAGCAGCTCGAGAGCCTCCTGCAGTGACGCCTGCTTCTGACGCTCCATAAACCTGTCAAACTCAGCCTTGTCCCATATCTCGATGCGCGAATCCATGCCTACTACCGTGACCTCGCCGCTCAGTCCCGCGTCCTCGCGCAGTTTTTGGGGGATCATGACCCTGCCCTGCGAGTTTGGGGTTACCGACTTAGCCGGTGAAATGAGCAGATACTGCAGTGACAGCGCCTTATCAGCGGGCAGCTCCCTGATCTGGGAGCGCAGTCTGTCGAACTCATCCTCTGACATGACCTGCACACAGCGGTTGAAGCCCATGGTGATGTAGAAGCTCTCGCCAAGCTCGGCTCTGAACTCTGACGGCAGTATGACTCTGCCCTTGCTGTCAAGGTTATGATCGCTGGTACCTAAGAACATTCTGCCGCCTCCTTAAAGAATCATTCACAGCAAGTGGATTTTGACACAAAATGACACAAAACGCCACTAACACGCACATTATACCCCATACAGAATAATAAATCAAGTGAAAAGTAACATTTTTATCATATATTTTACAAGTTTTTCATAAACTCGCAGTATGGCTGAGCATATCAACCGAAATATTCAACCCGATCATCTGCCCTTTGCCCTAAAAAGGTTACAAAATGCGGTTACAAACAGCAAAAAACAGCCCCGCCGTGAGGCGGGGCCGGTGATATTTGATTATTCATCCAACAGCTCGGGATGGGTCTTGCGGGCGTACTTTTCGATCGTATAAATACTCTTATCGTCCTCAGAGACGGTAGTACCGCCGTTGTCGGTCTTACCGAGCTTGATGCGGCGTTTGATCATCTCTTGACTGTAATAGTAGATCATGTAGTAGTAGTTGACGGATTTTTCCCAACCCTCTTTTTGCTTCTCGGTCAAGGTCGAGGGAGTAACTCCGTACTCGTCGATAAACTTCTTACAGAAATAATGAGTGAGCTTCTCTGAGCCGTAGATGTTGAGGTGATCCCAGTTATAATAATCCTTATTAGGATCAAAGCCCTCTTGAGAGCCGTAGCGCTCGAGATTGATGAAGTCATAGCCGTAGCTCTCTATCATATTACCGATAGCGTTAGTACGCTTGAAGCGTGTGAAAGAATCCTTATCGATAATATGAGGGAATCGGGTGAAAACGACATTCTTGATGTTGTTTTCGGAGAGGTAGTCGAGCATCTCCTTAAGATACTTCTCACCGGTTGCTCCTATAGGCATGGTCTCGTTATTATCAGCGACCTGATCGTTATACACGGGGCCCGTAGGATGGAACTCGTTAGCCACGGTCTTGAAGCCTCTGAACAGAGAGTAGCCGCGCTGACGAAGCGCAAGGTCTGTCGCAAGGAACTTGAACTTCCACGGATAATCGGACCACGAACCGTGATACTTGATCAAGGGGAAATAGAACTCGAGCCTCTTGTCCTCGGGAAACGTCTTTTCAATATATTCGCGCCATATCTCATCTCTGGGCACGTTGTCGATAAACATACGATGGCTGGGCTCGGTGGGAAGATCGTTGTCCTTATAAGTAAAGGCGTTGACCTCGACCAGTATCAGCTGGGGATGCTGGTTTTTGATGACCTCCCGTATCTGGTACAGCACTGCCTGCGGCGGAGCGCTCATAGTCGCGAAGGGATAGCTGGTGATGCCGTACTTGTCATAGGCGAGCGGCGACGCGAAACCCGCGTACACATCGCTCGCTCCGATGACTACCACATCGAGCGAATCCTTGTCCTCAACAAAGAAGCCGTCCATGCGCAGGGTGTTGTTGTCGTTGCGCTTAAGCACAAACGCCTGCAGCAGGTAGGTCAGCATCAGCACTACAAGCGCGAAGCTGATCAGCTTTACAGCCCTCGATATATATAATTTCTTTTTCATAGTTTTGCCTCAATTCAAGCCGATAATTGCTGTGTGAGCCGTACCGCGCGATCTTGGTACGGCGTCTCTCATATCGTCAGAATTGCATATATACAAAGTCAGCGGCGGCATAGCCGGAACCGTAGATGCCGAAGATGATGACCGCCATGATGCAAATAAAGAAGAGTATGAAGCGGAGAATAAACGGCTTTTTGTCGAGCATTTCACGGATATTTGTATCGGAATGACGCTCCTGGATGATGCTGATGATGAGTATGACTACTATACATACCGCGAGCAGCACATAGTCCTTCCATGTCAGTCCGAGACCCTTTCTGACACTGTCGCCGAGGATCTCGGTCATGCCGCGAGAAAAATCCTGATCGGTAAAGAAGCGTGAGATGGTCATCATACCGTGGTTGAAGGTCGGAGCTACATCAAACACATAACCCACTAAGACGACTATGAAGGTACGGAACATCTGGAAGAAGATGAACAGAGGGTTCTTGCGGTTGATACGGAGCTTATCGACGACTCCGTCAAACAGCGGCTGCATAAGGATGCTGAGCATGATGATCAGACCGTTCCACAGTCCGAACGCGACATACTTGTAGCTCGCGCCGTGCCATATACCCACGACAAGGAATACGATGAGCGAGGCGAACGCGGTGGGCAGGACCTTAGCGATATGTGTACCCGCCTTAGTCTTGCCGAAACGGGTCGAGCGCATCTTCTTACTGGCGTTGAGGAAGGGGCCGGAGATAGCCAGCGGGTTGAAGATATAGTCCTTCATCCACGCGCCGAGAGATATGTGCCAACGACGCCAATACTCGTTGATCGACTTGGAGAAGTACGGACGCTTGAAGTTGTCTATCATATCTATGCCGAATATCTGAGCCACACCGCGGGAGATATCTATACCGCCCGAGAAATCGGCGTAGAGCTGCAGAGCGTACAGCAAAACGGTGAATGTGAGGGTGGTGCCGCCGTAGCTGCTGTAAGTATCGGAGGTAGCTGTAACGGCATTGATGGCGATGACCGCGCGGTCGGCTATGACCAGCTTCTTGAAGAAGCCCCAGAGGATAAGCTGACAGCCGTGCTTAAAGCGTGTGAAGTCAAAGCTGTGACCCTCAAAGAGCTGATGAGCAAGCTGAGAGTAGTTGCTGATAGGACCCTGGATGATCTGCGGGAAGAAGCTGAC
This sequence comes from uncultured Ruminococcus sp., assembly GCA_902776975.1. Lineage (GTDB taxonomy): Bacteria > Bacillota > Clostridia > Oscillospirales > Acutalibacteraceae > Ruminococcoides. The sequence continues at coordinate 24,298 of CACYSI010000032.1, read as the reverse complement.
GAACAGCAGGAACTTGAAGGGGTTGCGCTGCGCGGGGAACTTCTCGCGGTAAACGTCAACTATGTAGCCCATGCTCTGGAAGGTGTAGAACGAGATACCCAGCGGCAGGAAGAGCTTTAAGGTAGGAGCCGAAAAGCTGACTCCGAAGGAGCCGAGGATATCGTTGAGCGAGCCGGCAAAGAAGTTGTAATACTTCAGGAACGCTAAGATACCGAAGTTGAGGATAAGGCAGAGAGCCATGATCCAGCGCTTTTTGACCTTGAGCTTGTTCTTAAATGCCTTTTTCTGCTCGCGATCCCACTCAGCCTTATTAGCCTTGAGCGTTTCTTTACCCTTGTTGTTGACGTTCTCGAGCCATATACCAATGAGCATGGTACTAAGCGCGGTGAACAGTATGAATACGGCGTACTTGTAGCTTGCGAGGCAGTAGAACACTCCGCTGGCGACGAGAAGTACGACCCAGCGAAACTTCTTCCACGGGAGGATGAAGTAGATCAGTACCGTAGCAAGTACAAATAACAGAAAATTGATCGATGTATATGTCATAGTAACCCTTTTTTCGGCAAACAGACAACGGCATGATATGACCTGTGCAAAGCATATCCGTTATCCGCTGTCAGTGGTTTTTATGTAGACACTGATTAATTCGGGTGTGCGAATTAATCAGCGGCTGTTAATCTATTAGGTGTATTGAACACGTCGGTGTACAGCATATCACGCAGGACGCGCAGGCCCTCGCTCTCGCTGTACTCGGCTATAACCGGCATCTCACGGCTGAGGAAGGTGGATATACCTTCCATGCAGGAGTAAGCGCCCGTGCGGCAGAACACGAGAGTATCGCCGACCTTGAGATCGGTGAACTCGGCGTTGCGCGCGAGTATATCGGCGGTGGTGCAGATAGAGCCGCACAGAGTCCACGGCTGAGCCTCGCCCTGTAGATCACGGTCGGCAAGATGCAGGATCTCGGGTATCTGCATACCCTGGAGCTGACCGTTGTACTTTACCTGGTTCATACCGCCGTCTACGATGGCGTAGTTGACGCCGTAGCTGGACTTGGTATCCATCACCTTGGTGAAGTAATAGCCGCAGGGAGCCGCAAAGAAGCGACCCATCTCTACGGTAAGCTCCGCAACCCGAGCAAGCTCATGCAGCTTGGGAGCTACGGACGCGAGCCTCTCTTCCTCTTCAGCGTCGGCGTTATCGGAGAAATAATCTACGGCAAGACCCGTTCCGTACTCCATACGCTGAACGGTGAAGCCCAGCTCGGACTTGATGCGCGAAATGAGGTCGATGAGGTAGTCGCACTCCTTCTCGATAGGCTTAGCCTTACGCTTGGAGGTACCGGTGAAATAGTGCAGACCGACTATCTCTACGCCCTTATACTTATCCCTGTCACGGATGATAGAGAAGGTGTCCTCCTCGCTCATGCCGAACTGGGTGCCGCCCTTGATGTCGGTGACCCGGAGCAGCAGAGGAAAGACCTTACCTCTGCGTACGCCCGCGTCGTTGATAAGCTCAAGGTGCAGGGGGCTCTCGGCTGTGAAGGTGCCTACGTTATCATCGGCGGCGCGCTCAACATCGGCATAGCCCTTGTTGACGCCGGAGAATATGACCGTGCTCATATCCGCGCCGGTGCGCTCGCATACGGTGAGCTCGCCGGGAGAGCAGACCTCTATCTTGTCAAAGCAAGCGGGCAGTCTGCCGAGCAGAAAGGGATTAGCCTTGATGGAAAAGCACAGTCCTATATCGTCTTTGAAATACTTTTTGACCAGAAGAGCACGCTTCTCGAACTCATCGAGGTCAAAGATATAAGAGGGGGTCCCTACTCGGGGCAGGAGCTCCCTTAGTTTAGCGATATCCATAATATCAATCCTGTAAAATCGAGTAAACGATGATTATTCGTCCTGGAGCTTCTCGATGAGAGCCATCATAGCCTTAGCGGAATTGAAGTTCTCGGGTACGAGGTTGTTGGGCTTGATCTCGATATCAAACGCATCGTTGAGCTCGCCTACGAGAGCAACGATATCAAAAGAATCGAGGATGCCGTCTGTGATAAGAGCGGTCTCGTTCTCAAAGTCTACGTCAGGTCTGAGTTCCTGTAAGATTTTCATTAATTCGTCCATGATAATTAACTCCTTTTTATATCAATATAGTTTGACCCTGATGGGTTTATTACGATCTGAACTCCCCTATGGGAATCACTTAAAGTAAGCCTTGAGCGCCTGCATATCGGTCTTTCCGTTGGGCAGAGCGGGAATAGCCTCAAGGTTGATGAGCTTACGGGGCACCATGAAAGCGGGCATATTAGCTCTGAAATACAGCACGATGTCCTTAGAGGTAGCCTCGCCTGTGTAGAACAGATACAGAGTAGCCTTGTCCTTATAGTACAGAGCGCAGCAGCTCTTGACTCCGTCTACCTTGAGGGCGGTATCTTCGATCTCGCCGAGCTCGATACGGTGACCGAGGTGCTTGATCTGGCGATCCATACGTCCGTGGAACATCAGGTCGCCTTCTTCGTTCCATCTGCCGAGGTCGCCTGTCTTATAGAGCAGCTCACGGTAGTTGGGGTTGAGAGGATTCTGGATGAAAGCGGCGTCCGTAGCCTCTTTGTTGCCGTAATAGCCGAGAGCAAGGATAGGTCCGCATACGCAGATCTGACCGATCTCACCGTCGGGTGTAAGGGTGTTATCATCGCTCAATAAAGTGATCTTGTAGTTGTCATAGGGCTTACCTATGGGCAGGACGGTATCGTCGTCTACCTGCTCCCTTACGACATAATATGTACAAGAGGCGGTAGCCTCGGTGGGACCGTACTGATTCACATACAGTACATCGGGCAGATTCTGCTGCCAGATCTTGAGATACTTACAGGGCATGACAGAGCCTGAGAAGCAAAGCTTCTTGAGATACTCGGGCTTGCTCTCGCTGAAAGCGCCTAACTTAGCGGGCAGCTCAACACCCGCGACGCTCCAGCACAGAGCGGTGATCTTCTCGCGGTTGAGAGTGCCGAAGAGGGCTGTGGGGACGGCAAACTCGTTTTTGGGGATGATAAACGTAGAAGCGCCCTTGCTGATCGGGAAGTAGATATCGCGAACAGCGGCTATATAATCGAGAGGGCTCTGGTTGCCCATGATATCGGTATCGTTGATGTCGAGCACCTTGCTTACGCTGTCGATATAGGTCATCAGCGACAGATGTGAGGTGATAACGCCCTTGGGCTTGCCTGTTGAGCCGGATGTGAAGATGACATACAGCGGAGATGTACAGGTGAGGGTCGCGGCTCTTGCGGAGAGCAGCTCTTCATCAGCGGGAGTATCCATGATCTGCTCCATGACGATGATCTCACCGTCAAAATCGAGCTCCTTAGCCGCCTCGAGGTGAGCCTCATCTACCAACATATAGGGAGCCTTGATGACCGAGAGGATCTGGTTGAGGCGGGTCTTGGGCATATCTCCGTCCATAGGCGCGTAGAAGCAGCCCGCTCTGACTGCACCCAAAAAGCACGCGGGCGTGTATATATGTCTGCCGGACATAACAGCTATGGGATCGCCTGCCGAGGCGAGACCCGCGATATATGTGCCGATAGACTTAGTCAGCTTATCAAACTCGCCGAAGGTGATGCTGCCCTCGGGATCCTTGAATATGACCTTATCGGTATAAACCGACGCTGCATGATCCAAACGTTCAAGTACAGATGTCTGCATAATAATCACTCCGTAATATCTATGTATGGTTGTCAATATGACTGCTGTACGCAGTCTTCCTTATTCTACATAATAACTCAAATAACATTATACCATAAAATCTCATAATTTCAACCTTTTTTTGTTATAAAAGAAAATTAAATTATTTTCAGCATTACGGTAAATTTGTACAAATATTACACTTATTTTTTAGTGATAACAGACAAGCGAAAGTTATCCCGCACTTGCCAAAATTTCGGCTTTATGGTAATGTATAAATGACAGTTCATACTAATTTCAATTAAAACGCTTAAACAAGATATTTGCGGAAAATTTCGCAGAGCAAGGCGGAGATCGCAGGCAGGCTTGAGGTGTTGTCCAAATC
>CACYSI010000032.1:0-20195 GCA_902776975.1 uncultured Ruminococcus sp. | reverse complement strand
AACGCCCCGCGTTATGGGGAGAGGAGGAGCCGCAACACGAGGTCAAGGCATACCAACCGGATATGCCTACCGAGTGCAGCGAGCGACGACGAAACGCAGCTATGCGGAATTTAACGCAATAGATGTTAAAGGGTTTTATTTGAAATTAGTATCAGTACAGAGAGGTAAGTATGAAATATAAACTGATAGCTACCGACATCGACGATACGCTGCTCAACAGAAAAAAGGAGCTGACCGATAAGACCCGCTCGGCTCTGATACAGGCTCAGAAAAACGGATATATAGTAGCAGTAGCGTCGGGCAGACTTCCGTACGGCGTGCGTCCGTTCGCCGGCGCTCTTGAGGTCGGGAGATACGGCGGCTACTATATGGGCTTTAACGGCGGAGCCGTAATGAACAGCCGCGATGAGCTGATAGGCGCCGGATATCTCGACAGCAAATATATAGAGCCTGTATATGAGATACTGCGTCCGACCGGCGCTACAACTATGGTACACAAAGGCGATATGATATACGCCGACAACAAGGTCAACGATTACACTCATATAGAAAGCGACGTCATAGGTCTGCCGCTGAATGTGGTGGACGATCTGCCGTCGTTCATAGACTGGGATATCCACAAGTTTCTTATATCGGGCGAGCCTGAAGAGCTGAAGGAGATCGAAAGCCGCCTTACAGCCGCATTGGGCAGCGAGGTAGACATATATCTGAGCGCGCCGTGGTTCCTCGAAGTTATGCCGAAAGGCATAAACAAGGGCACGGGACTTAAGCGGATATGTGATGACGCGGGTGTGGACATAGCTGAGGCGATAGCCTTCGGCGACAGCTACAACGACATATTCATGCTCAGGGACGCGGGTCTCGGTATAGCCATGGGCAACGCCGAGGATGCCGTAAAAGAATCTGCGGATATGGTGACGGATGACTGCGACAACAACGGTATAGTCACGGCGCTGGAAAAGTTAGGGATCATTTAAGCTGACGGTTCAATCGTTGCGGACGCGACTGTTTTGATTTAATACTGATATAACAAACGCTTGGAGCGCCGATAAAGGTCTCCAAGCGTTTTACTGTGTCTGTATACAAATCAAAAAGATGTCAGGCTAATGTTTATAGCTCTGTAAGACAGTCGTCGAGAGCCGCTGTGATTGCCTTTTTGTCGAGGTTTTGACCTATAAAAACGAGCTTTATCATACGATCGCCGTACTTATCGTCCCAGTCGTTCATCAGCTCGGGATCCTCATTGAACATCTTGCGGCGCACATGAGCGGGAGCCGCGGCGAGCCACTGGCCGTAGTCGGAGCAGTCCATCTGCTTGCCCGCCTGCTCGAGCATGATAGCCCAATCCTTGTCCTCTTTGATCCAGAACAGACCCTTGGCGCGGATGATGTTCTTGGGGAAGGAAGCGAGGAACTTCTCGAACTTATCCTTTGCGAACGGCTGACGGCGATAGTATACAAATGTACCTATGCCGTACTCTTCTACCTCACCGCCCTCGTGATGATGGTGGTGGTGATGGTGATGTCCGTGCTCGTGCTCATCGTGATCATGGTCATGATGATGCTCGTGGTCGTGTTCATCATGGTCGTGATCGTGATCGTCGTGGTCACGGTCATGGTGATGCTCATGGTCATGATCGTGATCGTCGTCGTCATCCTCGTCCACATCGGCGTTGAGCTCCTGTACCCAAGCGGCGGAGTTGGCTACCTTATCAAAATCAAAGTAGTTGGTGTCGAGTATCTCTTTGAAATCGACCTCGCCGCGGACAGTCTCGATGATCTTAGCCTCGGGCTGGAGAGCGCGGATGACCTTTTTTATATTAACAAGCTCTTCATCAGAAACGAGATCGACCTTGTTGAGGATGATGGTGTTGCAGAACTCGATCTGCTGGATAAGCAGATTCTCGATATCCTCGTCGTCGATATCTTCCTTTAAGAGAGCGCCGCCGCATCCGAACTCGGAGCTGAGTCGCGCCGCATCTACTACTGATACCACATTGTCGAGTCGGCAGAGCTTAGGTAAACGGGGATCGTTGTAGGAGCCGTCGAGCATGGAGATGGTCTGTGCTATCGGGATAGGCTCGCAGATGCCGGACGCCTCGATCAGGATATAATCGAACTTTTGCTGCTCGACAAGCCCTAAGATCTGCTCGATGAGATCGGTCTTTAGAGTACAGCAGATACAGCCGTTCTGCAAAGGTACGAGGTTGTCGTCCTTCTCGTTTACTATGCCGCCCTTCTGGATGAGGTCGGCGTCGATGTTGACCTCGCCGATATCGTTGACGATGACAGCTACGCGGTAGCCCTCTTGGTTGTTGAGCACATGATTGAGAAGGGTGGTCTTGCCTGCGCCCAAATAGCCTGTCAGAAGTGTAACGGGTACGATTTTTCTCATATATATCATTCCTTTAAAGTTTTATTACAGATTTTTTGACCGCCTTATCAACGGCTCAAAAAGGAGCTGCCGCGCAGAAGCGGGCAGCTCCGATAACATTCAGTTAATTTGACTATCAGTACAGAAGCGCGAGCTCACGGATATGTCTGAGGATACGGGAAACATCCTGGATATCGAGCTCTCCGTCGCCTTCGCCGGATACGTCGCCGCAAGCGATCTGATAGGGATCGAGATCGGTCAGCTCACGGATATAGCGCTGAGCAAGTGAGCAGTCCATGATATCTGTCTCGCCGTCGTTGTTGACATCGCCCTTGGGGCAGATCTTAACATCCTGAGCTACCGCGGCGTCGGCTACCGTGATAGTGTACTCACGGGTCACATGGTTAGCTTTAGATACGGTCAGAGTGTACTCGCCGGCGGGAACTGTATCGAACGAATAGTCGTTGACGCCCTTTGTCTCTGCTGTGAAGTTGTTGTCTGTGCCTGCCAGCTTAACGGTAACCTCGGAGTCATCGATATATGATGTGATGGCGCCGGATACGGAAGCGCCCTCGTCCGAAGGAGCGGGATAGCTGAAGGAAGAGTGGATGGTCACATTATAGCCGTCCACTACCTTACCTTTGTTGATGATCTTTGTAAGATTAAAATCGTCGGTAGCGAGAGACTCAACAGCGGTATTGATCTGAGCGTCGCCCTCAGCGGCTACGGTGTATTTAGTAACGATCAGCAGGCAGTCATTACTGTCAAAAACGAATGACTTGGAGCTGCTGGGCTCGCTGGATGAGAAATACACGCCGCCCTTAACAGCGCCGTTAGCAAGGGTGCTGGAAGCGTAAGTCAAGGGGAACATATCTTTTTTATTGACAATAAGACCCTCTTCGTCGAGCTCTTCGGCAAGAGATACTACGCTGTCGGTATACTCCTGAGAACCCATTATAGAAGCGATCTTGCCGTCAAACTGAGCGCTGTACATAGTCGTGTAAACCGTAAAGGTATCGCCTATGTTGAATGTCTTGGTCTCGGTCTTGCCGTCTGTACCTGCAACAGTAACCTTAGCGGTGCCTGCAGCGCCGGCGGCGATCGCAGCTACGGATACAACAAGCATGACCGCAAGTAATAAACTGATAATCTTTTTCATGGAAATCCTCCTGCTGATAATATTTTTGTGAGCTCTAAACCTTACGGGTTTATTCGTACTAATATTGTAACAAATAATAATTGCTTATGCAATATTTTTTTCAAAAAAACTATAAACTTTTTGTAAATAAAGGCTTGCGGAGCTTTCTATTCCTTTGATCCTTCCGTAGCGGTAGGACTGTCGGCGATCCTGCGCGCTACAACTACAAATCTGCCGTCTTCGGTATGATAGTTGCAGGTAGACAGAGCTATCAGGTCATCTCCGTATACGGGATTGACGCCCGTATCGTACACCGACATAGCCTTGACGTTTGAGACATACTCATAAAAAGTGTTGGGATCGCTCAGATCGGCATACTTGTAGTAGCAGAAGTGGTTCTTCTCATCGCTCACATCGTATACTTCGGCATAGAACGCCGCTACTACCTCATAGTCCCTGAGCTCATAGCGCGTATCGAAAAATATCTTTTTATGCTCCTTATAGAAGTCATAGCTCTGATACTTGGGCAGCTCGCCGAACATGGAGCCGTTGATCATATGGTGACCGTAGATCAGATAATAATTTCCGTTTGCGGGACAGGCTCCGTCGATGAACAGACAACCGCTCTCGGAGTAGTTGCCGTCAAAATCACGGTGCAGATAATACTCGTTGTCCCTCGGGGTATACATAACGGGGTAGTCGATCTTTGTGCTCTCTATCTTCAGCCAGCCGAAAAAGTCCTTGTTGCGCTCGTAGAGAGGATCATACTTACGCAGGGTACCGGTAGCTTCATTGACCTCTGTGCCCTTCTCGCTGTCGATAATGTTGACTACGCTCTCAAACTTTTTGCGCTCGTTCTCGGCTGTTATGAGAGTCTTGATGAGCATGTATGCTCCGAAGATGAAGCCTCCCGCCAAGACCACTATCAAAATGATCGCTATAGCTTTTTTCATACTACTTCAGCTCTTTTGTCAAGGTATACTTAGCGTCTCCCCTGTCGAGATACAGCATGATACCGTCTATGGTATAGTCATAACGGCAGTCGCGGGCGTCGTCTGTATCTACGTCAATATACAGAGCGCCGTCCTCAGCGCTGTATGAGAAAGGAAAGTCCATGGCTGTGTGGATGACGCCTCTGCCGGCGCCGTCGAACTCGTAAGAGGTGATGTTATCAAGCACCCATATGCCCTTGAACTTATCTGCATCGGCTCCGCCGTTTTCGGCTACCGTAACATCGTGGCGGGTGCCCTCTGTGTGAGTCACCTGCTTAGTGCCTTTGCTGCCCGAAACGATCATAATAATAAGCGCCGTGATCGCTGCGGCGATCAATACGCCGACCACTATATAAACGACGATCCTCTTAGTCTTATTGTCGCCCTTGTCAGAGTCGGAGAATCTCCTGCCTGTATTATTGCTCATCATATCAGTCCTTTGCTGTAAATTAGCTATAAAGAAAGAAAGCGCGCAATGAGCGCGTTCACTTTTAGATACATCTGTGTATAAACGAGAATCTTGATATTCTCAGTCTTTAACCTTCTGCTTGCCGAAAAAGCTAAAGACTGAAAACATAAGGGCGGTGGCGGAAATCCGTCACCGCCCTAAGCTTTAGGTTTCAGCGAATATTACTTTGTGAATATTCCTTTACGCTTAGCTACGATAACTACAGCGCAAGCGCCTGCCAGAGAAGCGAGCATGATAAGTGTCCATAAGTACATATGGGTGCTGTCGCCTGTCTGGGGTGAAGAAGTATCCTTAGTGGAATCGGGAGTCGAGTCAGGAGTAGCTACGGGCTTTGTGGGAGCAACAGTCTCATCAGCTGTTGTCTCATCAGCTGTTGTCTCGTCAGCAGTTGTCTCCTCGGGAGCAGTTGTCTCCTCGGGAGTTGTCTCCTCGGGAGCGGTTGTCTCAACGGGATCAAGCTTAGGAATAACCAGCTCAGTGGGATCTGTGATCTCTACAGTACCTGTGCCGTCCCAGAAGAGCTTGCCGCACTCTGTGCACTCATAGTGACCCTTAACGCCGTCAGCCTCTGTAGTAGCGGCTACCTCGGGGATCTCGATGATGTTGTGGGTGTGAGCCTCGGTAGCGGTTGTCTCGGGAGCAGTTGTCTCGGGAGCGGTTGTCTCGGGAGCAGTTGTCTCGGGAGCGGTTGTCTCGGGAGCAGTTGTCTCGGGAGCGGTTGTCTCGGGAGCGGTTGTCTCGCCGGCGATAGTTACGGTAGCGGGAACTACTGTGTACTGATCGGCAATAGACTTGTCCTGCTCAGCGCTGCCCATCTTAAACTCGTCGATACCAACAGTGATAGTGCCGGTAGCGTCATCATCAACAGTGCAGGAGAAAGATAAGATCTCGCACTCTTCTGTGGTTGTAACATCATCGGCTCTGTAGCCTGTGAAGATGATCTTGCCGTTTGAGAAGTCCATAGTGGGCTTGCCGTCAAACTCAAAGAAGTCCATGACTCTGTTGATGGTTGTTTTGTCGTCTGTGAGAGAACCCTCAACATAAGTGAGACCCTCAGGGATCACTGTCTTAGTTGAGACGTTTCCCATGCCTTCTACCGCGCCGATAGTAAGTGTAAAGGTGACTGTATCACCAGGGTTTGCTGTTGTCTTATCTGCGGTTACGGTAACTTCCTTAGCGGAAGCAGCGTTTACCGGAATGGCCAATACCAGTAAGCTCGCAACCAGAGTTAAGCAAAGCAAGATGGATAAGATTCGCTTGTTCATGACCAAGCTCCTTTCTTTGTTTTCTGCGGGCAAGTTTTAATAGAACGCGCGCATCCCGCAATACACACGCGAACAGGGATGAACCCTTATTATTCAAGCCCTACATGCCCCACAGGGACTGCAGAGGCAAGAACAGCTTACATAATGCCGCAAAGCGGCGAGTGCGTCAGCTCAACGGCTCGGCCATACCGCCTTTAAGCTGATTGCCCTCTCATTATATTATATTTGGTACGAGAAATCAACTGTTTTTTAGATAAAATTTCTGTAAAAAACAGTCAAATCTTCTTACGTTTTTTTAACATAAGTTACAATTATTTTTCTTTTTTGCAATAATAGCGAAGCCTAAAAAACGGTTTTTGACGGCTTTTATCAACGGTTGAGGGCGCAATACCATTATATATACGGACAAAAGAAGAAGCGATCGAGCCTACCGATTGCCTAACAGCGGCTGATCGAACTCGTAAAGCGCCTCGTTGACCGTGAATATATCATACTGACGGCGGGCGATAAAATACTCAACAATGATATCGAACTTGCTGCTGCGAGATAACGCGTAGCCCGCCTTCATAAGCAGCTCGCGGGTCTCGTCAAGGCTCAGTTCAAGAGCTAAAGCGAAAGCTAAGACGGTAGGCTTAGAGGGGCGGTAATCGGGGTTGGAGCGGATCTTGGAAAACAGCTTGCGGTCAAGGTGCGCCCGCTTGTAGCAGTCGGAATCCTTGATACCGCGCTCGTCGATCTTACGCAGGAGCATCTCGGAGAAGCTCTCGTCGATCATTCCTAAGACTTGGGTAAGATCCATAGATGCGTTATCCGAAGTCGGAGACGGCATCTGAGGCTGGATAACGGTATCCTGTGTTACCGACGGGATTTTGGACGCGCTCTTTTTTAAAGTATGCGCTCCGGGAGACGGAGGCATAGCAGCGCCGAAATCGGGAGCGGCGTTTTTGAGCTCTCTATCGGCTATAGGCTCGGGGGAGGTAGCAAAACAAGCCGCGTCGCTGTCCCCAACATCAGGGATGTTGTTTTCGCGGGCGAGCACGAGCGTCTCTTGCGGCGGCAGCGAAAAACAAGTACGGATATAGATATAGCGTTTGAGTTCTTCACTGAGCGCGGGGCTCAGTCTCTTGCGGCGCTTGAACAACATCAGACATTACCCTCTAAATGGACGATGACGGGAGAGATACCCAAAGCGGGAAGTATCTTATCGGTCAGATCGCTTGTCTTGAACTTAATGGAGGAGGTGTTGCGGCAGGGATGGCAGCCGAAGTAATCCTCTCTGAGCACATCCTCGTCTATTACGAGAGTCACCGAGCGGTCTTTATCGTTCATCAATCCCAGCACGGACACGCTGCCCGGCTGTACATCGAGGTAACGCTCCATGGCGTCGGCGTCGGCAAAGGACAGGCGGCTGATGCCCATCTGTCCGGAAAGCTCCTTGGTCTTGAAGGGCTTGTCGCCCGGCATGATAAGCAGATAGAAAGCGGTCTTCTGCCTGTTGCAGAGAAATAGATTTTTGCAGATACGCACGCCGAGCACAGAATCTACATCGGCGCAGACCTCCATGGTGGTAGCGGGACGGTCGGGATGATCGGTGCGCTCAAAATCCACATTCAACTCATCGAGAAACCTGTATACTTTGATCTCCCTGTCCTCTCTGCCCGTCATATCGGCGGGTGAACCGTGAAAAAGCTCCATAATACCTCTGTATCAGATCTCAATCGGCTTTTTGTGCTCGGGCTTGATGATCTCTATATCTGTATATCTGCTCTCGATAGCGGAAGTATCAACGGTATCGGTCAGCGGCGGGAAGGTATCGTCCCAGTGGTCGAGGATGACCTTTTTGGGACCCAGACGGGATATGATCTTTTCAGCCTGCGCGAGATTATCTTTATAACCTACATAAGGCAGGATAAGCACGTCGCAGCTGTCGGGATAATCTATGCCGTCGGCAAGGTTCATACTGCCGAGAAGCAGCACGCGCTTACCGTCCGCCAATATCTCGTATACCAGCGTCTCGCCGTTCTCCTGATAGCTGAGGTGTCTTGAGAGAGCTACGGGGAGGTTTGCCGCATAGCGGAAGATCCTCGGGCTGAACACTACATCTGAGGCGACCTCGAGGTCGGCGTGACGCCCCTGCCACAGACGGAGATAGAAGCCCGCCGCGGTGAAGCTCTCGCCGGGGCGTACCAGACGGATATTGTGACGGGGCACGCCGCTCTTCATCAAGGTATCGGCAGGAGTCTTGGTGCAGTAGATATAAGCAGAGGAGCTGCGCTCGATCAGCTTGGGGATATCGGAGATATGGTCAAAATGTCCGTGAGTGACAAAAATCTCTTTATATCCTATATAATCGGTAAGCTTGGTAGCGACCTTGGAGCCTCTGAGAGGTACAAAGGGATCGAAGAGGATCCTTTTTTTATTGGATTCAAAAGCTATGGACGCAGTGCCGTACCATATGATTTTCATGCAAATTCCGCCTTTATATGATAATATTCGAATGTATCTCTTTATATAATAACAGAAAACCGCGCCGATGTCTATCATAAAAATCACATCAACGCGGTATTTTTTTATTTTATTTATTGACCGGTCTGCCAGACTATCAGCAGGTCGCCCTCGATGACGGAAATGACCGCCTCACAGCCTATAAACTCGTTGCTCACGCCCATGTGAGAGGTACGGGGCAGATCGAGAGCCTCAGCCTCGTAGTCCAAGCCCCGTATCGTGACGCCGCGTGCGATATCGCTGAGAGCGAACACGGATATCCTGCCGCTCTGACGCGGCTCAAAGATATAAGAGCCGCCGCTGATGACGGTGAAGCTGTACTCTTCGCCGACGAACAGCGCTCTGCCGCCTCTAATCACTATGTCATGGGCTATAACGATGTTGGCGAGAGTATGATCGAGCAAACCGCCCACGGCTCCGTATACGACAAAATCGGTATATCCGCGCTCAAAGCCAAGCTGTACGGCGTGACCGACATCGGTATCATCCTTGCGGACGTTGAGCTTTATCAGGTTTTCGATATCGGGGACGCTGCCGCGGGAGTCGAAGTCGCCCACGGTTATATCGGGCGTCATACCGAGAGATACGGCCGTATCATAGCCCTTATCGGCGGCTATGACGAGATCGCCCGTTGATGGGATCTCGGGCATAAAGCCTACAGGCAAAGCCCCGAAGATGAAGCATCGTTTCATATCTTATTTCCTTGGATCTGCGTGATGATCCTGCGCTTGTAGACCAGAAAATCATCGGTCAGATTAAAATCAGCTCTGCGGGGCTTAGGCTCGGAGATGACTATCTCGTCCTTTATCTCGCCGGGTCTGCCGCCGAGCAGATATATGCGGTCCGAGAGCATGACTGCCTCGTCGATATCGTGGGTGATGAAGATGGTCGAGAGACGGATGTTCTCCATAACATCGAGATACCAGCGGTGCATATCAGCCTTGGTGATAGCGTCGAGAGCGCTGAACGGCTCGTCGAGCAGAGCGACATCCGCAGAGAAAAGGTATGTCCTGAGCAGAGCGGCGCGCTGGCGCATACCGCCTGAGAGCTCGGCGGGGTACTTCTTCTGGCTGCCGTCGATACCGAACTGACGGAAGTACCCGCCGACGATCCTGCGAGCCTCTTTCTTCTTAGTACCTTTGATTATCAGCGGCAGAGCTACGTTATCCTCTACGGTACGGTAAGGCAGGAGCATATCTTTCTGCAGCATATAGCTGACCCTGCCCGGCTGACCGGTGATATCCTCTCCGTTAAGCAGCACGCTGCCCTTATCGGGGCGTACAAGACCGGCTATGATATTGAACAGAGTGGTCTTGCCGCCGCCGCTGACGCCGAGCAGACAGACTATCTCGCCCTCGCGAAGAGTGACGCTGACATCCTTGAGTATGACAGCCGACTCGTTATATGAGAAGCTGACGTCTCTTACTTCAAGAAGCTCGCTCATTGAGGCAGATAATCGTTATTGAAGCCTGTGTTCTCGGGTATCTCGGAGGTGAACAGGCTGTTCTTGTTGATCCAGTTATAAAAAGCGTTCCAGCGGGCGGGATCAATATAGCCCCAGCGCTCAACGTCGCTCTTGTACTCTTTGGACATATACTTCTGGCTCTCTTTAACGAGAGTCTTATCAAGCTCGGGAGCGTTAGCCAGCAGGATATCTGCCGCCTCGTCGGGCTTATCTATCGCGAACTCATAGCCCTTGCGAAGAGCCTCTAAAAACGCCTTGGTGACCTCCGGGTTAGACTGCATCCAGTCGGAGTTGCCGATGACTACGGGGGTGTAATAGTCGAATACGGGGTCGATATCCTTGAACGCGAAGTAGTCGGTCTCGAGACCCGCTACCTGTGTAGCGACTCCCGCCCAGCCGTAGAACACCCAGATAGCGTCTACGGTATTTGACTGCAGAGCGGATACCTCGTCCGTGACGGTGGAGGGGATGAGCTCGACCTTGGAGAAATCGCCGCCGTCAGCCTCTACGACCTGCTTTAAGGTAGCCTTTTCGATAGGGAGATCCCATGTAGCGTACTTCTTGCCTTCAAGACCCTTGGGCTTATCCATGCCCTTGCCCTTGAGGGAGATGATGCCCGAGGTGTTGTGCTGTACCAGAGCGGCTACAGCCTCAATGGGCATCTTGCCGTCGCCCGCTACGGCGGGGAGCATAGAATCCTGGAACGATACGCCGAACTGAGCCTTGCCCGATCCGACAAGAGCCTCTGCGCCGTCCTCGGGAGGCTGTACGATCTCTACCTCGATGCCTGCCTCGTCAAAATATCCCTTGTCCTTGGCGACATACAGACCCGTGTGGTTGGTGTTGGGAGTCCAGTCGAGCACGAAGGTGACCTTGGTCTTTTGGGCGGTATCGGCGGTAGCCTTATTGTCTGTTTTCTGCTGTGACGAACAGGCGGCGAGAGTAGCCGTGAGCATCATGCAGGCGAGTATAAGAGCCAAAAGTTTTTTCATAAGTTTACTTCCTTTCTTTATTGACGCGCTCCCACGGCATACAGACCTTTTGCAGTACAGAGGTCAGCCATATGAGAACGAGACTTATCACGGAGATCAGAATGATGACCGCGAACATCTTATCTGATGAAAACGACTTGCGCACGCGGGTCATGTAACAGCCCAGTCCCTCGGTGCCGCCGATCCACTCGGATACCACGGCGCTGACAACGGCGTACGAGACCGATATCTTGAGGCTGGAGAAAAACTGCCCTAAGGAGTTGGGGAACTTGACGTAGCGGAATATCTGCATACGGCTCGCGCCCATGGAACGCATCAGTCTGACTGTGTCGGCGTCTACGGACGAAAAACCCTCCAAAAGGCTGATGGTGATCGGGAAAAACACCACGAGGATGATAAGTATGATCTTAGGGAGCATCTGATAGCCGAGCCATATGACCAGAAGAGGCGCTATGGCTACCGTGGGTATGGTCTGGCTGACTACGACTATGGGATAGATCATCTTGCGGACGATCGCGAACCTGTCCATGACCACAGCCATCAAAAATCCGACCGCTATACCTAAGAAAAGCCCGATGAAGGTCTCGGTCAGAGTCACGCGGGCGTGGCTGAGCATAAGCTGCCAATCTTCACCGAAAGCCCCGGCTACATCGAGCGGCGACGGCAGGATGTACTTAGGCACGCTGCCGAGGCTGCATATGAGCTGCCATATGAGGATGACGAGCAGCACAGCCGCTACGGGCAAGCCGACCTTACTGATGGTGCTTCGTAACCTTGCGCTCAATGGTAAGCACATCCCCCTCCGGCCTGTAATCGACCTTAATATAGGCAAGCACGGACGGCGCGCCCGCGCGGATGGCTATATGCTGGCACTCCTTGACTATGTCCATGAGCTCGTCATAGTCGCCCTCGATAGCTGTCTCGAACGGACCTACATAGCACTTGAGTCCCGTGCTCTTGATATAGGCGATGACCTCGTCTACGATGCGTATGAGCTCCTCGTCGTTCTGTGCCTCGGGGAGCGTCTGGATAGCTACACTTGCGTTCATAAAAATACCTCCTGTTTTTTTGGCTGTTAAGATCGCGGCGGGCTGACACGCGTGTCGAACCCCTGCAATCTTTGTAATATAATAAAACGCCGTGCTGTCGCACGGCGCGCAAAACTATGCAGCTCCCTACGACGGCATTATCCGTATCAGGTATAAGGGTCAGGGAGACATCTATCCCAATCTCAGCGCGATTTCGCCCGCGCTCCCCCGCGTTCTTTTCATTATAATATTATACCTACAGAGGAGTTTTGTCAAGAGAATCATAATAAATAACGATCCGCCGCTCAACAAACAGGTTGACAACCGTGCCGTTTTCGAATATGATATTCTTGTTGAATTATATACTCTCAAACGATATCAAAGGAGTAAACGATGAAAGTGAAAAGGATCTTAGCCGCCGTACTGGCGGCGATGATGATAATATCTCTGGTTGCCTGCGGCAGCAGCAGCTCGACCAAAGGCTCTGTATACTGGCTCAACTTCAAGCCGGAGCTTGACAGCACGCTGCAGCAGCTGGCAAAAAAGTATACCGAAGCAAAGAAGATAGACGTAAAGGTAGTTACACCCGAGTCGGGAACCTACGATACAACTCTCGCACAGGAGCTGAACAGCAAGAACCCGCCTACGATGTTTGTGCTGAACAACGCTCAGGATGTGGATAAATGGCAGGAGTACACCGCCGACCTCAAGGAGACGTCTATCGCCAGAGAGATCAAGTCGGACGAGTACAGTCTGTATGACGACGCCGGCAAGCTCGCCGCCATAGGCTACTGCTATGAGTGCTGCGGAATCATAGTAAACAGCGACCTTCTGAAAATGATCGAATATAAGGTAGAAGATATCAAAAACTTCGATAAGCTTAAAGAGGTAGTGGAATACATCCACAAAAACGCGTCGTGGCTGGGCTTTGACGCCTTTGCCTCAACTGACTTTGATTCCGACAACTCATGGAAATATACCGCGCATATGGCTAACCTCGAATACTTCTATGAAGAGCGCGACATGAGCGGCTGGGACGAGTGCCCCGAGTCCATCAAGGGCACATACATGGATAAATACAAGAATCTGTATGATCTGGTGATAAACAACTCTATAGCTAAGCCCGAGGATCTGAACAAGGGCGGTCACGATGCCGAAGAGGAGTTCAAAGCGCTGGGCGCCGCCTTTTACCTCAACGGCTCGTGGAGCTACGCGTCTGTGAAAGACAGCATAAAGAACGCCGTGATGATACCCTACTACTGCGGTATGGAGGGCGAAGAAAAGGCGGGTCTGTGCTACGGCACAGAGAACTACTGGGCTGTGAACGGCAAGGTATCTGAAGAAGACCGCAAGGCTACGACAGACTTTATGACATGGCTGGTCAGCAACGAAGAAGCCTCCGCCGCCTTGGTGGAGCAGCTCGGAGTGATGCCGTTCAAGAATGCCGCGGCATCGAAAAACGGATTTTTGAATAACGCCACTACACCCAGCGGTATACAATACTATGTCATGGACTGGGCGGCAAGGTATCAGCCCGATAAGGATAATTACAGAGCCGAGCTGACAGAAGCCTTGAAAGCATATAACGAAGATCAGACCGACGAAAAATGGAACAAGGTAAAAACCGCCTTTGTGGACGGCTGGGCAAAGCACTACAAAGCGGAGCATGAATAATCTCGAATAAAGACACCCCCGAGGAGACTCGGGGGTGATTTTTATGGAGAATCACGTTCTGCTATGATCTTTTGAAGAGACGTTTTATCGGTATCAATCTATCATGGTAACGTATCTCTGCAGACGGGTGGCGTCTACTATATCGCGCTCGCCGTCGCGGTCAAAGTCGGAGAAATACGTGACATTCAGCGCGGAATCTATCAGGTCATCCTCAGGCCAGTCATGTATACGGGTAGCGCAGCGCTGGATTAGGGTGCAGTCTACGACGGTGAGGTCATCGTCGCAGTCGATATCGCCTATCAGCCTGCCCTCGCCTATCTGATCGAACGTCCTGCCGAGATCCTTATACAGCGGCACCATATCGCCTGTAAGGGGCACGAACTTCTCAGCCTTGGCGTCATAGATACCGTAGCCCGAGGGGAAGGGATATACGGGATGACCGCTCTCGTAGACGCGGTTGCCGATGATATCCTGATATATCACGGCTGGATAATCCATAGAGGCGTTGGCGCACTTGAGCAGAACCCAGTCTACCCTGCTGTTGCTGTCTCTGTGAACGCAAAGCTCCTTGTAGTCGGGGTAGTCGGCCTTGCTGTAGCTGTACTCTTCGTCGAACTCATACAGGTAGCTTGGGCTGCTGACGATATCGGGAAAGGCAGTAGCGGTCTCGGGATACGCTCTGGGATTATCAAAATACACGATATCTCTCACCGAGGGGCATGAAGCTATATTTGCGATATCATCAGGCTTTACGGCAACCCTTATATAACCCAAGTGATAGAAATCCCATAGGATAACAGGCTCGACCTCAGCAAACAACTCGGCATAATAC
This sequence comes from uncultured Ruminococcus sp., assembly GCA_902776975.1. Classification (GTDB taxonomy): domain Bacteria; phylum Bacillota; class Clostridia; order Oscillospirales; family Acutalibacteraceae; genus Ruminococcoides. The sequence continues at coordinate 5,462 of CACYSI010000032.1, read as the reverse complement.
TGCTCCTGCAGCTGCATCATGTACGCTTGCTGCTCCTGCCTGGCGGCTGCTCTGTCCGGCCATGACGGCATCTCGGACACAGACTTGACACGTCCGTAGGTAGGTTTGCAGTATATCCAAAGGCTGATATAATCATCGGGATCAATAATACTGCACATATAGTCAAGATCGCCTCTTTTTGTTTCACCGGGTATTTCGATCCTCTTAACGCGCTTATCGGCGGCTATGCGGGGTATATCCTCGACAGGAACATTCACGGCATTTACATAGCCGTCACAGCTGACGATATAGTACCAGTAAGGGAAGGCAAAACCGGGCACCTGATAATCAGTGTTGATTATCATGTCGATATAATCGGGGCCGAGAAGATCGAGACCCCACATGAGACCGTGCTGCTCGCGAAAATCGGATAGCTCACCGCTCGCCTTTCTGCCGTCGGGCCAGGAGGGCATATCGTTGATGGTCTTAAGATCCTCGTTAAAGATGATATTCACTTTGGTCTTATCCCCGGCGGAAGCGCTGTCCATGACCTCGCGCAGAGCGGGGCTGACCTTTTCGTCCACGACAGAGTCGATATCGCGAGTTACGCTCTCGATCTCGCTCACAGATGCGGCGGCTGTCAGCTCAGCCTGAGTCATATCGGCGGTAGCGGTCAGGCCGGATATCTCAGCGACGCGATCCTCGGGGACGCCGAGCTCAGTGAGGACTCTGCGGACTTCATCCTCATATCGCTCGTACTTGACGACGAGCTCCATGACCTTGATAGCGCCGAATTCCTCGCTGTAATGCGGCTTTTTTTCTTCATAAAAGCCGGCTCGCTCGTAGGCGAGAGCCTGTATCTCTTCGATATCAAGATCGGGCTTTTTGACACGCATTATCACTCGCTCGGTATCGCCGCCGGGGTCATCCGCGGCGTACGCCGTGATACCGAGACCGATAAGCATAGTAAAGGTCAGTAATAAAGCTAATAGCTTTTTCATGGTTATTCCTCCTCGTTTAGTTGGTAGTTGGTGGTTGGATGAGAGATCAGCGGAAAAAGGATTAGGACGAGAGGCGCTTTGGGAGGGTCAAGCCCCTCCCCTACAATGAGTATGATTTGCGCTTGACGCTGCAGCCTCACTGATTCAGAGATACATCTCGACAGGAAGCAAGCCTATCCATGCTGAGATCCACTATTCAAAGCTGCTTAAAATATCATTAGTTTCGCGCATAATACCTCGCCGTCTTCGTTAAAGAAGCGGTAGGTCAGCATATCGCCCTCGCGGATCTTGGCGAGGTCGTCCTCGAGATTACCGAGCCAATAGGATGCCGTGACAGTATCGTAGACGCCGTCCTGAGTATAGGCGAGATTTCGCTCGGAGAACAGATCTTCATCGCCGAGGGGCGTGCCGTCAAAGGCGTATATCCTGAAATACACCCTGCCCTCGCCGGTTAGAAGTCTCTTCTGAACAGCGCCGCTGACGGTCTGCTGAGAGAGATAGTTGACCCACTTAGCGGTCTCGGCAAGCTCCCTGTCATAGTAGGTCGGGTACACGATCGGCTCATCTGTCGGCTCATCGGAGGGGTCGGGAGGCTGCGTCTCGGTCTGAGAGGTCGGCTGAGCCTGAGTCGGCGCGGAGGTAACATCGGTCTCAGACCGAGTCGGAGTTACTCGCGGCGCAGAAGGTTCGTCAGCCGCATAAGACTCAGGCTGAGAATAACTCTCGTCGGGGACAACCGCTGTATAAACCGACGGTGATATTGCGGGAGCGGACGAAGGCTCGCTCGCCGTCTGTGTTCCGCTGACTGATGCGGACGGTTCGGTGGGTATGAGGGACTGTGTACCGTCAACGGATGTCGCAGGTGACGTCGGAAGAGGGACGGGAGCGGTCAAGACAGCGGGACGGCGAGTGAGCAAGAACACGGCGGCGCCTACGGCTAAAGCGAGGATAAAGCTCGCCGCGGCGATGACCTGTCTTTTGTAGGGGAACACATAAACAGGCTTGCGGGTGGGGTCGATCTCAGGCGCGTCGCCGACTTTTGAGGTATGATAGGCTTCAAGCAGGCTCTCTAACCGTTCATCTGTTATCTTACTCATGCGAAAGCCTCCTTTTCAGCAATTTTTTGGCGGTACTGAGGCGGGAATTGACGGTACCGACGGGGATATCGAGGATATCAGAGATCTCTTTGAGCGAAAAATCCTTAAAATAGAACAAAGCTATCACGACGCGGTACTTCTTAGGCAGGGACAGAAGCGCGCGGCGCAGGTCGATGTAGCTGTCGATATCCTGCTCGTCGGCGGGGACGGACAAGAGGAACCGCTCTTTTTCATCATTATCGCGAAATTCGAGCTTTGTCGAGTTATACTTGCTTTTGCCCGAGTCCTTAAAGCTGTTCACACAGATAGTGAACAGCCACTTCCTGAAATCGGTACCTTGTTTGAAGCGCTTGAACTTTTCGATAGCCTTAGCCCATGTGTCCTGATACAGATCCTCGGCGTCGCGGCTGTCGGCGCAGAGCTTGAGGCAAAATCGCCACAGGTCGCGCGAATACAGCTCGACATATCTGTCAAAATCGGTCAATTCCCCACCTTCTTTTTGACCCATCTGTTATATAAACGAATGAGAGTGATAAAAACTTCGGTTTTTTACTGATTTGATGAAATTTTATGATGTATCCATATTTTTTTAGGCTCAAATCGCCGCAGCCCCGACACTTGTGCCGGGGCTGCGCAACGGCAATATCGCTTAGATTTTGGACGGTATTGCCTTATTCTTTTGTCATGATCCGCCGCCGACAGTCTTGATAGTATCTTCAAGCATATCTCTGACCGCAGGTTTTTCTCGATAGTAGGTCTCTTTGATCTTTTTACCGTAAGATACAAAGGAGCCGCACATATACGGATGCTCAAACACATAAGTGACATGAGGCAGTGTGAATCTGGTTATCACCGTCTCATCTCTCGCTATCCTGACGCGAATGTTGTCGAAGCACGGCTGAAGCAGCGGGTACAGGCGATAGCTGTCGTGGCTGAGAAGTTCAGCCAGACTGCGCAGGTGCTCGGTGTATTCTTCACAAGTATAACGCAGGAGGATGCCCGGCAGGTCGGCATAAGGCAGCTCGTCCCCCGCTATAGGTATGCACTCCTGTACAAACTCTTTGTCGAGGACACGCGTATAATAGTCTTTCTGACGCTTCCACATCTCGACCAGTTCATGCTTGATCCTGCCGTCGGCGTTTGAGCGTTCGAGCATCGCCGTGAGTAGGTGTTCGGGTATGGTAGCCAGTGACAGCTTGCTCGAGATCACGGTTATGCCCGCATCGGCGGTCATGGATGATCGCTCTGTCTGAGTAGTCGGATACGCCCTTACCAGAACGCCCGACTCGTTAAGCAGAGCGCGAAAAGAGCTCATGCTTGCCTCAATCAGTTCAGGATCAGTGTCATATCTGTATACGCCGAACTCATCTTCGGCGCCTTTTACGTTATGTCCCGATACACACGCACTGTCCGGACAGATGAAGAGCGTAGTCGAAAAGCGCTCGTCGCTCTTGCGGCGGCAGTAGTATGAGCGTATGATACCTGAGGGATACAGCGGCAGCCAGTTCTCAATAGCGCTCGACATCTCGCCCAGTCCGCGCTCGATGTTGTGGATGATATTGACACGAGTACCGTTGCCCATACAGCGCATCATCAAAGACGCCCACTGCCGCGCGTACTCGGGCTGCCCGACCATCCATTTCATATTTTGATCGGAGTACAGATATATCTCGGGCGGCTTGGTCGCGCATACATAGTTCAAAAACCGCAGTACGACGTTTCTCAGACCGTCCACCCCAAAGTATACCGGGCGATCATCCTCGTGCTTTTTGACTATATCATCATCAAAGACCGATGCGTAATCTTCGTCGGACTTAAAACAGCCTATATTTTCGACCAGATTCTCAATGGCGGGTATGTCGTCCTTTTCTTTGCCGTACAGCCAATGATAAAAGACAGGATACAGGCTCTCTTTGCCCGACTCAGCCTCAGCGCGCGAGTTTGTTAGAGCGCCGAGCTGCTTTTCAAGCCCCTGCTCATATACCCTGTTGAACAGCGTCTGAGCCATATCGTCCATTATCCTGAGATTGGATTTAGGCGACCGAAAGCCGTTTCGGAACCTTGATATATATGACGGATCTATGGACAGAAGCTTTCCTAAACGGATGTTTGAGGTATGAGTCAGCTTCATCACGCTGTCGAGTCTCTGCCCGAATGTTCTGTAGGGCATAGCCCGATCGGGAACGCTGCTCGGCTCTTTAGGCTCCGCTTCATCCTGATACAACCAGAGCATCAAACGCGAGCGGATATCCTCCGCCGTGCCGAAGCTGCCTATAAGTCCGCACAGCGACTCTGTATTGCCGTTATCTTCGGCAGCCGCAAAAACAGCTCCCGTCAGCCTTTGGGCAGCTCCTCCGCCCTGTCGGGGCACACGCTTACCCTTAGTGAAGCGGCTGACGTTTGAGCGGTCACAGCCCATATAACGCGAAATGTCCGTTGCAGAGACTCCCGCTATCTTGAGCGCCGTATTCAGTCTGTCCGCAAACACATCATCACCCCTGATTCAAAATTCAACTATATCATAAATGTTGACAAAACATTTGTCAATGACAAAATGATGTCACATATTGCGCGGAGTATCAAATACTGTATAATAACCATATACTCTATATGTTTAAGGAGTGATATCGTGATACCTCCCGACAATAAAACGCCTAAGTCAACGGCAGAAAAGAAAATGCAGGAAGGCAAACGCATATCGGAGAACATTTTTCTATGCGAGGACGGCAAGTACCGCTGGATATACGAGATGAGCCTGTTCAAAAATCCTACCGTCATAATACTTGTATGGAAGATATTTTTCTTTATTATGCTCGGTATATTCGCGTTCACTATGCTGATGGACGTCTTCAGCGGATATATGAACGGCGAGAGATTTCTCGATACGCTCAAGATACTTGGGTATTTCATCATAGGCATGACTGTGCTGTGCGCGCTCGGCTATCTGCTGTACGCGGCGATCATGGGCGGCAAGTACATAGTGATGTTTGAGATGGATGATGAGGGCGTAAACCATAAGCAGCTGCCCAAGCAGGCCAAGAAGGCGGAGTGGATCAGCCTTCTGACGGTTCTCGCGGGACTTGCCTCACGCAATCCAACCACCGTTGGCGTAGGACTTATCTCAGCCCGCAGCGAGATGTATACCCGCTTTGGTAATGTGCGCAAGATAAAGGCGTATCCTAACAGAGATCTCATCAAGCTCAACGAGCGCCTGATGCACAATCAGGTATACGCCGCCAAAGAAGACTTCGATTTTGTATACGGATATATAAAGGATCATGTAGATATAATACTGTTATGTAGTGACCGTTTGTCAATAGGCAAAAGTCACAAATGTAAAAAGGCAGAGGGCGCGTGACAGGAGCCGGTAACAGAAGAATCGGAA
>CACYSI010000031.1 GCA_902776975.1 uncultured Ruminococcus sp. | reverse complement strand
ACCAACCGGATATGCCTACCGAGTGCAGCGAGCGACGACGAAACGCAGTTATGCGGAATTTAACGCAATAGATGTTAAAGGGTTTTATTTGAAATTAGTGTAAATGATACACGCAAAAAGTCAGCGGCAACTCACCGCTGACTTGATAATAATGTCATCTTTTTGCACAGGTATGTTCAGTAGATTCATATTACTTTTCGGCGATAGACAAAAGTCTGCTCTTATGGTAAAATGGTACAAGCATATTCGGGGATGTGATAAAATGGCAAACAGCAGAAACGAACGCCTTGAAAAAGATTTCAAAGAGATGCTGAAGATACAGGACAGACCGTACATTTCATGGACAGCCGCCAAGGGCGAGCTGCCGTATGTAGAAGAGTACCTGCTGACTGTAAAGCTGAGGACATACGCCCTGTCGCTGAAGGACGGCGTACATACAGTAGGCGTACTGAGAGGATGCGCCGTAGGTATCACCCTGTGGGACTCATACCCCTATACAGCGCCCTACATCAGGATGCTCAGCCTGCCTCCGGTATTTCATCCCAACTGGTACAGCAGAGGCGTATACTGTCCCTCTCAGCCGTGGGACCCCGACTGCTCGCTGAAGGATCATGTCATGAGGATGCTCATGACTCTTCAATATGAACCGTCCGTGATACAGACCTACGCTCCCGCTAACTGCAAGGCGCTGGACTGGTATATGAAGAACCGGGACAAGACAGAGCTGTTCCCCTCGGACAAGACCGAGTTGTCCGAGAACACGGCGGAAGAGGTCGCGGCGGCGGAGAAGGCGTCGCTGACCTTTGAAGATATAGTTGATAAATGGGGAGCCTGTCGCATTAAAGAATAGATGTCATCCTTCGCTTGGACACGCGTGTCCGTTCAGGATGACATCTGTCAGAAGTGCTGTTCACACTGTGAACGGCATCTTTTTATATAGATTCAGTCAAATTTATCACGGATGAATACATATCTGTCATCGGCAGAGCGAGATCCCCCAAAATCGGCATTCAATGAACTATACCGATTTCTGAAATATTAATCTTCGTCATATGATGACTCTAACGCATTCTTTCAGCCCTCTATATAAGAGCGGCTGCCTATGATCTCTCTGAAGCCTCGTTCATCGAGCTTTCCGTCAACATACCTCTGAGCGGCGGTGATGAATGATACAGCGTCATCCAGAGCGCGGTCATACAGCGGATAAAAGCCGCTGAGATCCATGCCCGCGAGCGCCTTGCTGCGGTACGAGACGAGGTCGAGCTTAGTGTGGGTCAGGCGCGCGAAGCGGTCGAGCCTGCCGCTTCTGTCGGTCACAAAGCGATAGAACGGAGCCATATCGCGGCGACCGTCCCTGAGCTTTTGCCAAGCGTCTTTCCATCCGTAGACAGTTGTTATAGCGCCGCCGACCTGCTCTCGCATCGTATCGGGCAAAAACGGCGGTATGCGGACGTTGCCGCCGCTGAGCACATCGAGCCTGTGCTCTATCGCCATGTGCATCACCGCGCTGTGGCCTGCCTTATCGTTGATATAAGGATGCGTGCACGAGTCGAGCGCGTAATGGCACAGAAATCCCGCGAGATAAGAGAACATATCTTCATCACCGATCGCTCTGCGCGCAAGCTCAGCGAGGAACTCTCCAGTGCGCTCACGGTGCATCACGGACGAATACCGGTTGACCACGTTGCGAAACGGCGGCATATAAAAGCGGTAGAACAGGTACGGATCGGGGCCGAGCAGACCGAAGTTGAACACATCTATATCGACCTGTAACCCGAGGCGCGCCGCAACCTCTGCTCCGAACTTTGTATGCATAACTATATCGGGCATAAAGACACCTCCGAGCATCATTTCTTATGCTGATTATATCATTTAATACTTCCGATGTCTATCACGGATTTTGCATCAGCCATTGACACAGGCGTGATATAATAGTAAACTGATCGCAAGAGGTGATTTTTATGACATCTATGATCAAAAAAATACTGTCGCTGAGCCTGAGCGCCGTGATAGCGGCATCGGGACTCGCGGTGAGCGCTTCGGCGGCAACTCCCGATGAAGCCGTGACAGGCGCGGACAGCTATGAGGCACAGACATCCGCCGCGGACGATACCATATATGTGAGTCGTCAGAGCGTAAACAACAGCGGTTTCAGATACGCGGTACAATCGGCTCTCAATGAAGCCGCCGGCAAAGCTACGGCAAAAAAGCCGTATACCGTAGTCGCTCCATCGGGCAGCTATGACCTGAACGGCGTACTGCGTCTATACAGCAACACCACCCTTTATCTGACCGGAGTCAAGCTGAAGCGCAGCGGCAGCGGAAATATGTTGAGAGTAGGCGATGAGGACGGCGAGAATACGGGAGCCGTAGGCTATGTATACTCTAACGCCCGTCTGGTGGGCGGTACCTTCGACGGAAACAACGGCGAGAACACTATCATCAAGGCGTTCCACACAAAGGGCTTCACCATGGAGGGCGTGACCCTGCTGAACGAAAAAGAAGGTCATATGACGGAGTTCGCGGGAGTAGACGGTCTGACAGTACGCGGCTGCACCTTTAAGGATCAGCTCCTAACCCCAGGAAATTACGGCTATGAGGCTATACAGCTCGATGTGCTGCATCCCTTCCATATCACAAACGGACGCTGTGAGGATCTGCCGATGACCAACGTCCTTATCGAAAACTGCTACTTCGAAAACGTCCCCAGAGCAATAGGCTCACATACAACGGTGCATAACAATCCTCACAACAACATCACCATACGCAACAACACCTTCAAGGACATCACAAGCATAGCCATACAGGGCTTGAACTGGACCAACGCAGATATAACCTCAAACTACATTGAGAACGCCCCCAGAGGCATAACTATTTACACAGAGCCGGGCGGCTGTACCTATCTCTCGAGCAAGCTCGCCTCTAAGGGCGGCACGACGAGCCATGTATCGGACAGCTACAAGGCTCCCGCCGCGTCTAATATCAATATAGCTTACAATACATTAAAGAAGATCGGCACCTCGGACGACAAGTATGCCTCATACTCGAGTCAGGGCATAGCGGTACTCGGCGAGAAGCTGACTTCAAAGTCATCTGTAGACAGTGATGAGAGCGGCGGTCTGCCCGCCGGTGACTACTACATCAACGGCGCCGATATCCACGACAACTACATCGATATCCGAGGAAACGGCGTACGAGTAGAGGACGCACGTGATATCAAAGTCAGATTCAATACTATAATATGCTCCAAAAACACCGTGCACAACGACAACTACTACGGCATAGTCCTGCGAAACAACGTATCAGCCTCCGCCGTGAGCTACAACACGATCAAGAGCGCCGAGGTGAACGGCATACAGATAGATGATTGTACCGTAAACACCATCCAATACAACCGTATCGAAAACACGGGCAAGTACGGCATGGGCATATATGACTCAACGATCACAAATATCTACGACAACGACATTATCGGCACCAAGAGCATCGGACTGTTCATGAGCAACTCTTTAGCTGAGGAGCTGCAATGGAACCGTATACGCAACTGCTCTGAGGAGGGCATCTGGATCACCTCCGACAGTAAGGCGACACTTGTAAAAAGCAACACCACCACGGGCTGCTCGGGCAGCAACGTCTACGGCTGGAGCACCGTAGACTCAAACTATACCTCGAGCAAGGCTCTGACGAGCTTCCATATCCCGTGGTACTTCAAGACAGAGCGCGCCGGCGCGACCATGGGCATAGGCACGGCGTTCAAGATAGTACCCGACGTACGTCCCACAAACGCCTTCGCGAGCTTTACCTATACAAGCTCAGACAGCTCGGTAGCCACGGTAGACAGCTACGGCATGGTCTTTGCAAAAAAAGAAGGCTCGACCACGATCAAGGTCACATCAAACAACGGTATATCAAAGAGCTATCCCGTCACGGTAACAGCCGACGGAGGAGTGAGCCACCTCGAAAAGAAGCCGTCGACACCTAACATCCTGCTCGGCGATATCGACTCGAGCGGAGCGGTAGAGAACACCGACGCCACCTTCTTACAGCGTCATATAGTGTACATATCCACACCCTACACCCGCAACACGATGATGCGCGGCGACGTAAACAAAAACGGCAAGCTCGAGATAACCGACGTCACATTCATCCAGCGTTATCTCATTGGTGCCTCAAACCCCTACGGCATCGGCAAAAAGTATTGATTAATAATCAACAAGAAGCAAATGAAACACAGCATACAAATACCGCCCTCGGATCTCTCCGGGGGCGGTGTGTTATACAGAGCTGTTTATCGGATTATCAGAGCTTGGGGCCTGCCTCTACGAGAGCCTTGCCGGCTTCGTTGGAGGTGTACTTCTCAAAGTTCTTGATGAAGCGAGCCGCGAGATCCTCAGCCTTCTTGACCCACTCTTCGGGATCGGCATAAGTATCTCTGGGGTCGAGGATGGCGGGGTCTACGCCCGGCAGCTCGGGATGTCGCCGCCGAGGATAGCGTCGATGATGCCGCGTGTATCCTTGATGGTGATGCGCTTGCCGGTGCCGTTCCAGCCGGTGTTGACCAGATACGCCTTAGCGCCGCTCTTCTCCATGCGCTTGACGAGCTCCTCAGCGTACTTAGTGGGATGCAGCTCGAGGAACGCCTGACCGAAGCAGGCTGAGAAGGTGGGTGTAGGCTCGGTGATACCGCGCTCAGTGCCGGCGAGCTTAGCCGTGAAGCCGGAGAGGAAGTAATACTGGCACTGCTCGGGAGTCAGGATAGATACGGGAGGCAGTACGCCGAAGGCGTCAGCCGAGAGGAAGATAACGTTCTCGGCGGCAGGGCCGGATGAAACGCCGTTGACCTTTTTCGCGATCTTTTCGATATGCTCGATCGGATAAGATACGCGGGTGTTCTCGGTAACGCTCTTGTCGTCAAAGTCGATCTTGCCGTTGTCGTCTACCGTAACGTTCTCGAGCAGAGCGTCGCGGCGGATAGCGTTGTAGATATCGGGCTCGGACTCTTTATCAAGTCCGATGACCTTAGCGTAGCAGCCGCCCTCAAAGTTGAACACGCCGTTGTCGTCCCAGCCGTGCTCGTCGTCGCCGATGAGCAGACGCTTGGGGTCGGTTGAGAGAGTGGTCTTACCTGTACCGGAGAGGCCGAAGAAGATAGCGGTGTTCTTGCCCTCCATATCGGTGTTGGCGGAGCAGTGCATAGAAGCGATGCCCTGCAGCGGCAGATAGTAGTTCATCATGGAGAACATACCCTTCTTCATCTCGCCGCCGTACCATGTATTCAGGATGACCTGCTCACGGGAGGTGACGTTGAAGATAGCCGCTGTCTCGGAGTTCAAGCCTAACTCCTTATAGTTCTCTACCTTAGCCTTGGAAGCGTTGTAGCTGATGAAATCAGGCTCAAAATCAGCGAGCTCCTCATCAGTGGGCTGGATAAACATATTCTTGACAAAGTGCGCCTGCCAAGCTACCTCCATAATGAAGCGGATAGCCATGCGGGTGTCCTTGTTAGCGCCGCAGAAGCAGTCTACCACATAGAGCTTCTTGCCGGACAGCTCGTCGAGAGCGAGCTTTTTGCACTCGTCCCACGCCTCTTTTGTAGCGGGATGATTGTCGTTGGGATACTCGGGAGTAGTCCACCATACGGTGTCTCTTGAAGTATCATCCATAACGATGAACTTATCTTTAGGCGAACGGCCGGTGTAGATACCGGTCATAACGTTGACGGTATCGAGCTCGGTGAGCTGACCCTTATCAAAGCCGGTCAGCGCGGGATCCATCTCGTCCTTGAAAAGCTGCTCATAAGACGGATTGTAGACGATCTCCTTGACATCATGGATGCCGTACTTGGTTAAATCAATAGACATAATATACCTCCTGTATCAGGCTCGGAGCAAAAGGTTAGTCGGGGATAACTCCGTCGCCGTCATAATTTTACATGGTATATTATCCTATATTTTACGCCAAAAGTCAAGTGGTAACACCGCCTCGGATCATTGACAAAACATATATGGCAAATTATAATAAAAAATGAACCTTTTGTGCATCTGAATTGTATTATATTCAGAAGTTTAAAAATACAAGGAGGATCCGGATCAACATGAAAAAAGTATTATCCGTTTTACTGACTGTCGCGATACTGCTGAGTCTCGCGCTTATGCCCGCCGAAGCCCTGACATACTCAAAACCGCGTATACTCGGCGACATAAACAACGATGAAGAGATAGAAGCCGACGACGCGACCTTCTTACTCAGGTCGCTGGTAGGTATACCTCTGCCGTTTGAATTGGACGGCGCAGCCGACGTTGATGAAGACGGCTCCGTCACCGTCTTGGACGTTACCTTCCTGCAGCGTCATTTGATAGGAGTCAGCCAAAAGCTGAACATCGGCGACTTTGTATACTACTGGCCGTTCGACAAATCCTCGGCGATCATTGATGAGGGCACATTCTCCGAGCATCTCAGCATCTCGAGGATATGTCTCGATCACTTCTATGCCACACCGATCCTCCCTCTCCCCACCGAATACAAGATCTACGGCAAGTTATCGGGCGACTGGGAGGTAGGCGATCACATATACGTCACCTTTGATAATGCTCTGATTGACGTTGAAAATGATCTGGTAGAATGTGATCTGATCGACATATCCCCCTCTGACTTTGTGCCCGATCCCTTTGTGGAATATAAGCCCGTGATCTACCTCTACCCCGAGGAGAAGAAAGACGTTGAGGTCAAGCTCGATATCGACGGCTCGTTCCTGTACACCTATCCCGAGTATAAGGACGGCTGGAACATCACGGCGGCTCCCGACGGTACTCTGACCGACAACAGCGGCAAGACATATCCGTATCTCTTCTGGGAGGCTAAGCTGAACACAGAGTACGACTTTTCATCGGGCTTCTGTGTAAAGGGCGAGGATACCGAAGCGTTCCTCAGAGATAAGCTGGCTTACATGGGGCTCAACAACAAAGAGACAGAGGACTTCATCGGCTTCTGGCTCGGCTTTATGAAGAAGAACCCCTATAACGTGATCTCCTTCCAGACCTCGGCGTATACCGACGCGGCTAAGTTAAGCATCAGCCCTCAGCCCGATACGGAGATACGCGTGTTCATGGCGTGGTACGGCTCCGAGACAGCGGTAGATATACCCGAGCAGAATTTGACACCCGCGCACAGAAGCGGCTTTACCGCCGTAGAGTGGGGCGGACGTATGTGCAGATGATACATAACCGACTCAATTCGTATTGAATATTATCTGCGAAAAAGATATATTAAGCATAAGGAAGAAAACTTCCTCACGCAACCACCTACAGGAGGAATGAACATGAAAAAAGTATTGTCCGTATTGATGGCTGTGAGCATCCTGCTCAGCCTCGCCGTACTGCCCGCGCAGGCATATGTCGATCCCGTAGTGGGCGACGTAAACAACAACGGAATAGTAGAGATAGACGACGCGACCTTCTTACAAAGGCATCTCGTGAATATACCGCTGACGTTCGGCATCAACGAAAGCTCCGACGCGGATGAAGACGGCATAGTTACCGTCCTGGACGTTACATATATCCAGCGCTGGCTGATCGGTCTGGATCATCATATAAACGTCGGTCAACCTGTATTCTACTTTAACCTTGAAGAATCCATTACGACCAATTTAGACTCGTACCTGACAGACGTCTTGACGATACTGAGGATATGTCCCACGCATTTTTACGGATCGTCACAATACAGCGGCGCTATCTTCAAGGTCAACGCGGCGTTATCTGACGTTTGGTGTGAAGGCGACGACGTAGACGTCATACTCAATAACGCGCGCATCGACATAAATTATTTCTTCGGCGACGGAGATCTTATGTCGATCACTCCGCATATCACCGACCCCCATCAGTACGAGGTCTACAAGCCCGTGATCTACCTCTATCCCGAGGAGGAGACGGACGTAGAGGTCAAGCTCGACCTTGACGGCGAGTTCACCTACACCTATCCCGAATATAAAGACGGCTGGAACGTTACGGCGTATCCCGACGGAACTTTGACCGATAAAAGAGGCAACACCTACCCCTATCTGTTCTGGGAAGGAAAGCTGAACACTGAGTACGACTTTTCATCCGGCTTCTGTATAAAGGGCGAGGATACCGAGGCGCTGCTCAGAGACAAGCTGGCTTACATGGGGCTCAATCAGACCGAGACCGACGACTTCATCGACTTCTGGCTGAGATTCATGCAGGATAATCCCTACAACGTTATCTCCTTCCAGACCTCCGCTTACACCGACGCCGCAAAACTGAGCGTCAGTCCTCAGCCCGATACGGAGATTCGCGTGTTTATGACATGGTACGGCTCCGATACGGCTGTAGACATACCCGAGCAGACTTTGACTCCCGCTCAGAGAAGCGGCTTTACCGCCGTAGAATGGGGCGGTCAGAAAGTCAAATAAACTTTCCGCAATGATCTTTAGAAACACTTGACTTCATATATAATTGTATTATGAAGAAGTGTAAGCAAACCCCGGCATTACAGAGGAGAAATCAAAATGAAAAAAGCTATATCACTAACACTGGCGGTCATAATGCTGCTGTGCTTTACGATATCATCCGCTCATGCGTGGACCATTCACGAAACCCCCGAGATCGTGGGCGATGTAAACAATGACGGCGCCGTCGAAGTCGACGACGTGACCTTTTTGCAAAGAAATCTGGCAGAAATACCGCTACCGTTTGAGTTTGACGAAAAAACCGCCGACGCGGATGAGGACGCCGTCGTTACTATCATCGACGCTACATGGATCCAGCGCTGGCTGCTCGGAGCCTTATTTGATACGAGTATCCATATCGGCGAAAACGTATACAACTGGCGCATGAACAAAGACGACGCGGACTTTATGGATCACACATTCACAGATGAGCTTGAGATCACAAGGATATGCCGCGATCACTTTTTCGCTTCGCCGATAATCCCCCTGCCGATCGAATACAAGATCCACGGCGTATTATCCGACCATTGGTGTGTAGGCGACTATGTCCGCTGCACCTTTAAAAACGGTTATCGCGATAAAGACGGCAACTATTATGAAGCCGAGCTTCTCAGCATCGAGACGTCGACCTTTGCGCCCGAGCCCGACGTACCGCTCAAGCCTGTTATCTATCTCTATCCCGAGGAAGAGACCGAGGTCAGCGTCAAGATGGAGCTCGACGGATACTTCCTGCGCACACTTCCCATATACGATGACGGCTGGCAGGTGACCGCCGCACCGGACGGCACACTGACAAGTCAAAGCGGCTTCAAATATCCCTATCTTTTCTGGGAAGCAAAGATGAACACCGAGTACGGTATGTCCGAAGGCTTCTGCGTCAGGGGCAGCGAGACAGAGGCTTTCCTCAGAGGAGCGCTCGCGGCTCAGGGCTTGAATGAAAAAGAGATCGATGATTTTGTCGAGTTCTGGCTGAGCTTTATGAAAGACAATCCTTACAACGTCATTTCGTTCAAAACCTCCGAGTATACGGAGGCGGCTAAGCTTTATATAAGCCCTCAGCCGGATACCGTTATCCGCGTGTTTATGACATGGTACGGCTCCGATACGGCTGTAGACATACCCGAGCAGACGCTGACTCCCGCTCAGAGAAGCGGCTTTACCGCCGTGGAATGGGGCGGTCAGAAAGTCAAATAAGCTTTTCCGAAATGATCCTTCACAACACTTGACTTCATATAATCGATCGCAATATGAAGAAGTGTAAGCAAAACCCGGCATTACAAAGGAGAATCAGCATGAAAAAAGTATTATCCGTTTTGATGGCTGTGAGCATCCTGCTCAGCCTCGCCGTACTGCCCGCTCAGGCAGTTCCTGCCACCATGTTGGGCGATGTGGACGGCAGCGGAAATGTAGATATCGATGACGCTACCTTCTTACAAAGACATCTCGTAAATATACCGCTGCCTTTCTTCGTTGAGGCTTATGCCGACGACGCTGATGAGGACGGCTTGGTTACTATACTGGATGTTACATATATCCAGCGCTGGCTGATCGGTCTGGATCATCATCTGAATATCGGTCAAACGGTGTACGGTTATCATCTTGACGGTCCTATGGATACTTCTGTCCCCGATGAAATCGAAGATATCTTCTTGATAGACAGGATTTGCCCCGCTCATTTCTTCGGATACTCACTAATCAGCGGAACGATAATCAAAATAAACACCGTTCTGTCAGACCAATGGTGCTTGGGCGATAAGGTCAAGGTCGCCCTCAAGAATGTACGCATCGACAGAAATAATTTCTTCGGCGAGGGAGATCTGGTGACGATCGAGCCTTATACATACACCCCGTATCCGGATCAGGTATATAAGCCCGTAATCTATCTCTATCCCGAGGAGGAGACAGACGTTGATGTCAAGCTCGACCTTGACGGCGAGTTCACCTACACCTATCCCGAGTATAAAGACGGCTGGAAAGTCACAGCGTCACCCGACGGAACGCTGAAGGATGAGAGCGGCAACACCTACCCCTATCTGTTCTGGGAAGGCAAGCTGAATACAGAGTACGACTTTTCATCCGGCTTCTGCGTTAAGGGCGAGGATACCGAAGCGTTCCTCAGAGATAAACTGGCGGTGTTAGGCTTGAACGAGAACGAAACAGACGGCTTCGTCGACTTCTGGCTGAGATTCATGCGGGATAACCCCTACAACGTTATCACCTTCCAGACCACGGCGTACACCGACGCCGCAAAGCTGAGCGTCAGTCCTCAGCCCGACACGGAGATCCGCGTGTTTATGACATGGTACGGCTCCGATACGGCTGTAGACATACCCGAGCAGATCTTGACTCCCGCTCAGAGAAGCGGCTTCACCGCCGTAGAATGGGGCGGTCAGAAGATCAAATAAACTTTCCAAAATAATCCTCTGAAACACTTGACAACGTATATATATATAATTGTATTATGAATAAGTGTAAGCAAAACACAGCGCCGTTAAAGGAGGAATAAGTATGAAAAAAGCGCTCTCATTGATACTTGTACTTACGGTCTTAGCTGCAGCGGGCTGTATCAGCGGCTCAGCGTCGCCTAATTACGATTATTTCGATTACGGTAACGTAGACCTGTACGGCGGCATGGACATCGTCGACGTAACCGTGCTGCAGCGTCATCTGCTGAACATGGATGTCATCGAACCGATCGCGGAAAAAGCGGCGAAAAAGTGGCTTAAAGACCATCGCTTCGATGAAAACTCTTCTGATTATCAG
This sequence comes from uncultured Ruminococcus sp., assembly GCA_902776975.1. Taxonomy (GTDB): domain Bacteria; phylum Bacillota; class Clostridia; order Oscillospirales; family Acutalibacteraceae; genus Ruminococcoides. The sequence continues at coordinate 13,997 of CACYSI010000031.1, read as the reverse complement.
GAGCTGTTGCAGAGCGAGAACGAATACTTCAGAGCTGTCTCGCTGGAGGCTGCGGACTACGATCACAGCGGTACCGCCGATATGGTGGACGCTACGTTCATACAGCGCGCGACTGTTAAGATGGCGATCCCCGAGAGCTGCGGCGGATATTTCACCAACGAGCTCAGACTGTACAGTCTCAACCCGACATATGCCTCGGGCAAGGCTGTCGCGGGTGTACCCGTCACCTTTACCGCCGACGTCAAAAGCGGCACCCGTGTCAACTACGCTTTCTATATCGACGGCACAGAAGTGCAGAACGGCTCGGAGAACACCCTCACCTACACCTTTGAGAAAGCCGGCAGTTATAACGTCTATCTGACAGTGACAGACGCCATAGGCGACTTTGATGACACTTATTATGATTATACCGTGGTCGAGCCTTATGATCTGTCAGAGCCTGTCATAACCAATTACAGCTTTAACGGGCGCTATAACCCCAACGCCAACGCGTACAATCCCTACTATCCCAATTTTTATAATGATACGGTGAGAGCGGAGGCTCTCGGCGGCACGGCTCCCTATACGTTCACATTCAAGATAGAACTGAACGGCACCGAGAATTCGCCGCAAACCGCGAAGATGTATGACTTCCGCTATGTCGAAGAAAAGCCGGAAGGACAAGATGAGACCGTCAGATATATAATCCAGGATATCCCGGACACCAACGAGGCTGTCCTGCCGGAAAACTTCTTCAACGATTATATCTTCTCCGAACCTTTGCCCGGATACTACAATATACCCGTTCACTATAACCAAAACAATAAATATGAGATAGAGGTATGGGCAACCGACGCGAACGGCGTCAGTTCCGAGCCGATCAAGATACCGTTTGAATATAAGCTGCTGATAGGCTGATACAAAAAGCATAAAGTTAAGGCGTCCGAGAGATCGGGCGCCTTTTTTGTGATGTATTCTATTGAAGATAAAAGAAAAAGTGAGACCCCGCCGTTGAAGCCGTCGGATATATAAACAAACGCGTCAACAGGCGGAAAAAGGACGCGCGCGTCATTGCACGCTGAACAGCAGAGCGCCGTAGCTCGGGTACGGCCAGTACTCGGAGGCGGTGCACATCTCCATCTCGTCGGATATGGCTCTGAGCTTCTCCATGGTAGTGAGCATCTCGTTGCAGTTGTACTCGGCGTGGCTCTGGATGTTCTTGCGATAGGCTATGGAGCCACCGACAATCGAGTCGAGCTCGTCTATGGTCTCGGAGAAGCGAGAGAGCAGGTCGCTGAGCTTATGCAGCAGCTTGACCTCGGCGTCTACGCGGATATCGTCCGATACGGCGCGCTTGCGGCCGATGGTATCGGCAAGCTCACCGGTGAAAGCGGACACGGCGGGAAAGATATCCTTCTTAGCCATGTCGAGCATGGTCAGAGCCTCGATGTCGATGATCTTGATATAATTCTCTAAAAGAATTTCCTGACGCGCCTTGACCTCTTTCTCGGAGAAGATATGATTGCGGTCAAACAGGTCGAGATTCTTCTTTAACGTATACTTTTTGAGCGCCTCGGGGGTGGATTTGAGATTGAGCAGTCCCCTTCTCTCCGCCTCGGCGATCCACTCGTCGGTGTAGCCGTCGCCGTTGAAGATGATTCGGCGGTGCTTCTTTAGAGTCTTGCGGATCAGCCTGCGAACGGCGGAGTCGACATCGTCAGCCTTCTCGAGCTCATCCGAGAAGGACGACAGCACATCAGCCACCATGGTATTGAGCATGATGTTGGGGCATGAGATGTTGAGCGCAGAGCCTAAGGAGCGGAACTCAAACTTGTTGCCCGTAAAGGCAAAGGGCGAGGTGCGGTTGCGGTCGGTGGTATCCTTGCGTATCTCGGGCAGCGCCTCCGCGCCGGTGTTCATGATGACCTTGCCCTGGCTCTCGTAGTCCTCGCCGCTGATGATAGCCTCGACTATCGCCTCAAGGTCGTCGCCGAGGAACATCGAGATGATCGCGGGAGGAGCCTCGTCACCGCCGAGTCGGTGATCGTTGCCGGCTGTAGCTACAGACAGTCTGAGCAGATCCTGATAGTCGTCCACGGCTCTGATGACAGCCGAGAGGAACAGCAGGAAGCGAGTGTTCTCCTCGGGCTTCTTGCCGGGCTTCAAGAGGTTCTCGCCCGTATCGGTAGAGAGCGACCAGTTGTTGTGCTTGCCCGAGCCGTTGACGCCCTTAAAGGGCTTTTCGTGCAGCAGGCAAACCATGCCGTGCTTGCGCGCGATACGCTTCATCAGCTCCATGGTGAGCTGGTTGTGATCCGCGGCGATGTTTACGGTGGTGAATATGGGAGCGAGCTCATGCTGAGCCGGAGCTACCTCGTTATGCTCGGTCTTGGCGTAGATGCCGAGCTTCCACAGCTCTTCGTCAAGCTCCGCCATGAACGCCTTTACGCGCTGCTTGATAGCGCCGAAGTAGTGATCGTCGAGCTGCTGACCCTTGGGAGGACGCGCTCCGAAGAGAGTCCTGCCCGTGTATCTGAGATCCTTGCGCTGCTCGTATACATCCTTATCTATAAGAAAATACTCCTGCTCGGGACCGACGGTAGCGTCCACGCGCTTTACGTCGGTATCGCCGAGGATGTGCAGTATCCTGACAGCCTCGTGATTGATCCTGTCCATAGAGCGCAGCAGAGGAGTCTTCTTATCCAGAACGTCGCCCGTATATGACATAAAGGCGGTGGGTATGCACAGGGTGTTGTCCTTGACGAAGGCGGGAGAGGTGGGGTCCCAGGTGGTATAGCCCCTCGCCTCAAAGGTGGCTCGTATGCCGCCCGAGGGGAAGGATGACGCGTCGGGCTCGCCCTTGATCAGCTCCTTACCGCTGAACTCCATGATGACATGACCGTCATCCGTAGGGGTGATAAAGCCGTCGTGCTTCTCGGCGGTGATGCCCGTCATAGGCTGGAACCAGTGGGTGTAATGCGTACAGCCCTTTTCGATAGCCCACTCCTTCATAGCCTCGGCTACGGCGTTGGCTGTGCCGATACTCAGCGGAGTGCTGCTCTCTATGCTCGCGCGATACTCGGCGTAGGTCTCCTGCGGCAGTCTCTCGCGCATCTTTTCATCATTGAATACGTTTACGGCAAATAAGCCGGCTACATCTTTCATAAATACCTCCCGTATATCATGGGATAATAACAAATCAATAAAATTATATTCATTTATTCGGCTTCTGTCAACAAAAAACCGCTCTGTGAGCAACACTTTGTCTATCCCGCACATAAATAATATGATATATATACGGGCATTATCACTTGTTGACTTAACCCCCGTCAAAGTGTATAATATCGAGCGGAAGGTGATATTATGACACTTAAATTCACAAAAATGCACGGAATATCCAACGACTATATATACATCAGCACCTTTGATCAGAATGTAAAAGACCCCGAGGCGCTGTCGATACGCCTGTCCGACAGGAGGACGGGCATAGGCGGCGACGGCATAATCCTCGTATGCCCCTCGGACACAGCCGACGCGAAGATGCGTATCTTCAACGCGGACGGCAGCGAAGCCAAGATGTGCGGCAACGGCATACGCTGTGTAGGCAAGTTCGTATACGACAAGGGTCTCGTCCCCCCGGACAAGACCGTTATCACCATAGATACCTTAAGCGGAGTCAAGACCCTCGACCTGACTGTAGAGGACGGCAAGGTCAAGACAGCCAAGGTGGATATGGGGGCGGCGATTCTAAAACCCGCCGACATCCCCGCCGTATATAAATGCGACACCATGATAAACGCGCCCTTAGACGTTGACGGCAAGGTATGGAACGTGACCGCCGTATCTATGGGCAACCCTCACTGTGTTACCTTCGTAGATGACGCGGACAGCCTCGACCTTGAGAAGATCGGACCCTCCTTTGAGAATCATCCCGCCTTCCCCGACAGGGTGAACACCGAGTTCGTTAAGGTAATAGACGACCGTACCCTGCAGATGCGCGTATGGGAGCGAGGCTCGGGCGAGACCTGGGCGTGCGGCACAGGCGCCTGCGCTACGGCTGTGGCGGCTGTTGAGAACGGCTATTGCAAAAAGGGCGAGGACATCACCGTACATCTGCGCGGCGGCGATCTGACCATCCGCTACACCGACGACACGGTGTACATGACAGGCCCCGCCGAGACGGTATTTGAGGGAAAAATCGAAGTAAATTAGGAATTAGGAATGAGGAATTAGGAATTAAGGGAAACGCTTAGCCTCCCTTTCCTAAGGGAGGTGCCCCGAAGGGGCGGAGGGTTGATACATATAAACTACTTATTGTTCATCAACCCCCGGTCGCTTCGCGCCGGCCCCCTTAGGAAAGGGGGCCTTTATTCGGGTGCGGGTGTCCCGCCATTCACCGTTATCCGGTATCCGGTAACCGTTTACCGTTCTCCGTTGTTTCATTCCTAACTCCTAACTAACAAAAGTTCCTAAATCCTAACTGTTAAAACCGTCAAGATGAAGAAAATGTGATTCGGGGCTTGACTTTACCGTGATAAAGTGATATCATAGTAAATCGAAAACGGAACAGAAAGGTAATATATAATGAAGCGCTCACAGTCAGCCGACAGGCTGTTTGAGGCTATACTCAGCCTCAAGGATACAGAAGAATGTTACAACTTTTTTGAGGACATATGCACGATAAACGAGCTCAGGGATATGTGTCAGCGGCTCGAGACAGCCATGCTGATAGACGAGGGCATCAGCTATCAGAAGATATCCGAGCAGATAGGCGTGTCAACCGCCACCATAAGCCGCGTCAGCCGCTGTCTGAACTACGGCGCGGGCGGCTACAGAGCGGTGATAGACCGCATGAAGGAGGCGCAGTCATGAACATAGACGATAAGGTGCTCAGCTTTTCGGAGAGGCTCACCTTCGCTCTGAGGTCGCTGTACAGCCGCGGCGGATACCGCCCCTACCGCATGAGCAAGTTTGAGGACTATGACCTGTACAGCCGCAACAAGGACTTTTTGATATCGGATCAGGTCATAACCTTCACCGATATAGGCGGCAAGCTGAAGGCTCTCAAGCCCGATGTGACCCTGTCTATCATCAAGAACCATAAGGACGGCGAGACCGTAAAGCTGTATTATAACGAGAACGTCTACCGCGTGTCAAAGGGCACAAACAGCTACAAGGAGCTGATGCAGGCGGGCACAGAGTGTATAGGCGAGGTCGACAACAAGCTCGTAGGCGAGAGCCTGTATCTTGCGGCGGAGAGTCTGAGTCTGGTATCGGGCGGCTTTGTACTGGATGTATCGGATCTCGACATCCTCAACGCCGCCGTAGAGAGAGTCACCGACAGCAAGGCGGTACAGGACGAGCTGGTAAAATGCGTGAGCGAAAAGAACGCCCACGGCATCATCTCGCTGTGCGAGGATAACGGCATAGATCCGCTGCTCGCCTCTCCCCTGACAGAGCTGCTCTCGCTGTGCGGCTCTCCCGAGAGGGTCATTCCCAAGCTCAGGGAGATATGCTCTCTGCTTGACTGCGAAGAAGCAGCCGGAGATCTCAGTGAGGCACTGTCGGTATTTGACGGCACGGATCACAAAGCTAAGATCAATATAGATTTTTCCGTAGTGAGCGACCGCTCCTACTACAACGGCGTGATATTCAAGGGCTTTGTCAACGGCGTACCCGACAGCGTGCTCTCGGGCGGCAGATACGACAGACTCATGCGCCGTATGAAGCGCAAGAGCAAAGCTGTGGGCTTTGCGGTCTACTTAGATATGCTCGAGCGCGCCGACGCTCTCGACGACAGTGACATCCCGCGCGACGGTATGCTCAACGTAGCCCTGCCCAAGGGTCGCTTAGGCGAGAAGGTGTACTCGATGTTTGAGGCGGCGGGCTTTCCGTGTCCGTCTATCAGAGAGCCTAACCGCAAGCTGATCTTCGAGAATCCGGAGGCCGGCGTAAGGTACTTCTGGGTCAAGCCCAGCGACGTAGCTATCTATGTAGAGAGAGGCGCCGCCGATATAGGCGTGGCGGGCAAGGATATCCTGCTGGAGTACGAGCCGGAGGTATACGAGCTCTTAGACCTCGATATAGGCAAGTGCCGCATGGCTGTAGCCGCTCCCAAGGGCTTTGAGGACGACACGAGCCGTACCCTGAGAGTCGCGACCAAGTTCTCTAAGATCGCCGCGGGACACTATGCCGCTCAGGGCAGAGATATAGACATAGTCCACCTTAACGGCTCCATAGAGATAGCGCCCATCTTAGGGCTGACTGACGTGATAGTGGATATAGTCGAGACAGGCGCCACTCTCAAAGAGAACGATCTGGAGGTAGTGGATACGATAGTGCCGATCTCGGCGCGTCTGATAGCCAACAAGAGCAGCTACAAGTTCAAGGGCGACAGCATAATGAAGATAGCAGCGGAGCTGAAGAATAATTAGGAATTAGGAAATAGGAATTAGGAATTGACGGCGGGACACCCGCACCTGTTTATATAATCCAATCTCAGCACTATTTATATAATCCAAAACGCGTCAGCGTTTCCCATAATTCCTCATTCCTCATTTCTAATTCCTAATTCTAAAATCGGGAGGCATATATGATAAAGATACTTAACTATAACGAGCTTACATATGACGAGATATTCGCGAGGTTCGAGCCTACATCATCGGTAGAGGACATAGTAGCGGATATCATAGCCGATGTCCGTAAAAACGGCGACAAGGCGCTGTACGAATACACGGCGCGCTTTGACAAGGCTCAGCTCGACAGTCTGCAGGTCACTAAAGAAGAGATAGAAGAGGCGCGCGAGCTCACTGAGCCGAGGTTCATCGACATCCTCGAGAGAGCCGCCGCAAATATACGCAAATTCCATGAGGCTCAGGTGCGCCGCAGCTTCATCATCAACGACACCGACGGCGTTGTCATCGGGCAGAAGATCATCCCCGTAGACAGGGCGGGTCTGTATGTGCCCGGAGGCACAGCCGCCTATCCCAGCACCGTACTCATGGACGCCATACCTGCTAAGATCGCGGGAGTGCGCGAGGTAGTCATGGTGACCCCGCCCTCCGCGGACGGCAAGGTCAACCCCGCCATACTCGCCGCCGCGTCGGTAGCCGGTGTAGACCGAATATTCAAGGTAGGCGGAGCGCAGGCTATAGCCGCTCTCGCATACGGTACGGAGAGCATACCCAAGGTAGATAAGATAGTAGGCCCCGGCAACGCCTTTGTCGCCGAGGCTAAAAAGCAGGTCTTCGGCACGGTGTCGATAGACATGATAGCAGGTCCCAGCGAGATACTGGTGGTAGCCGACGGCAAGAGCGACCCGAGATACGTCGCCGCCGATCTGCTCAGTCAGGCTGAGCACGACAAGAACGCCTCCGCCGTGCTGGTGACCGACAGCCAAGAGCTCGCTCAGGCAGTATCTGACGAGCTCGAGAGACAGATACCCGAGCTTGACCGCGCCGAGATAGCCCGCGCCTCGATAGACAACAACGGCAAGATCATAGTAGCCGATAACCTGAGCGTAGTCATAGACATAGCCAACGAGATCGCTCCCGAGCACCTCGAGCTGTGTGTGGATAATCCCTTTGACTGGCTCGATAAGATACGTCACGCCGGCTCTATCTTCATGGGCAGGAACTGCCCCGAAGCTCTGGGCGACTACTTCGCGGGTCCCAACCACACTCTGCCCACGTCCGGAACGGCGAGATTCTCAAGTCCGCTGTCCGTAGATGACTTTGTCAAAAAGACCCAGTACACCTACTACACCGCCGACGCTCTCAAAAAGGTCGCGGACGACGTAGCCTTCTTCGCGCGCAAGGAGGGGCTGACAGGTCACGCGAGATCTGCTGTCATCAGGACCCTGCCGGAGGATGAGAAATGAGCAGATTCTTCAGCGGCAAGTACGCCCACTTAGAGGCATATACCCCCGGCGAACAGCCCAAGGATATGCAGTATACCAAGCTCAATACTAACGAAAGCCCCTTTCCCCCGTCAGACAAAGCTCAGAGCTTTGCCGCCGACGCCTCAAAGAGACTGCAGCTCTACTGCGATCCCGAGTGTACCGCGCTGACGGCTGAATTTGCCGCGCTGTACGGCATAGCTGAGGACGAGGTGCTTTTCACCAACGGCTCCGACGACGCTCTCAACTTCTGCTTCATGGCGTTCTGCGACGATGAGCATCCTGCGGCGTTCGCCGATATAACCTACGGCTTCTATCCGGTTTTCACCCAGCTGAATCGTGTCCCCTATGAGGAGATACCGCTGAGTGACGACTTCACCGTAAACGTCGATGACTACATCGGTATCGGCAAGACGATATTCATAGCTAATCCGAACGCTCCTACGGGCATAGCGCTGCCGCTGTCGGATATCGAAAGGATCCTGCGGTCAAATCCCGACAACATAGTGATAGTTGACGAGGCGTACGTGGACTTCGGCGCGCAGAGCGCCGTCGGTCTGATACACGAATACGATAACCTCGTAGTCACCCAGACCTTCTCAAAATCACGCTCCTTAGCGGGCGGCAGACTGGGTATGGCTATGGCTGACCGCGAGCTGATACGCGATCTCAACACCCTGAAGTACTCAACAAATCCCTACAACGTCAGCAGCATGACTCAGGCGGCAGGCATCGGAGTGCTGAAGGATGAAGAATATACCCGCAAAAACTGCGCTGTCATCGCCGAGAACAGAGCGTATCTTACACAGCAACTCGAAAAGCTCGGCTTTGAGCATACCGACTCGGTCAGCAACTTTGTCTTCGCCAAGCATCCTCGCTTTGACGGAGGCGAGCTGTATATAAAGCTCAAAGAGAGAGGCGTGCTGATACGCCACTTCACCAAGGAGCGCATAAAGGACTATAACCGCATCACTGTAGGCACTAAGGAGCAGCTCGATATACTGCTCGACAATATAAAAGACATCTTATCGGAGGCAGGAGTATGAGAACCGCCGAAATAAACAGAAAAACAAATGAGACCGATATCAAGCTCAGCCTTGATCTCGACGGCACCGGCAAGAGCGAGATAAACAGCGGAGTCGGCTTTCTCGACCATATGCTGACTCTCTTCGCTCGTCACGGACGCTTTGATCTTAAGCTCAGCTGTGACGGCGACACCTATGTGGACGACCACCACAGCGTAGAGGATATCGGCATAACGCTGGGGCAGGCTTTCGCTCAGGCTCTCTCGGACAAGCGCGGCATCATCCGCTACGGCAGCTTCATCCTGCCCATGGACGAGACGCTGATACTCGCGGCTGTCGATATATCCGGCAGGAGCTACCTCAACTTTGATCTGCATATCCCGACGCAGAAGGTCGGAACCTTCGACACGGAGCTGTGCGAAGAGTTCTTCCTCGGCTTTGTCCGCAACTCGGATATGACGATGCACCTAAAGCAGCTCGAGGGCAAGAACAGCCACCACATCATCGAGGGTACCTTCAAGTGTGTGGCGCGCGCTCTCAGGCAGGCCGTATCGGTAGACGAGGCGTTCAAGGACGAGATACCCTCTACCAAGGGGGTACTGTGATGATCGCGATTATCGACTACGGCGTGGGCAACCTGTTCTCGCTGCAAAGCTCCTTTGCCGCCATAGGCAAACAGGCCGCGGTGACATCAGACCCCGAGGTCATAGCCTCAGCCGAACGCATCATCCTGCCGGGAGTAGGCGCCTTTGAGGACGCCGCCGAAAAGCTCAGAGCTACCGGCATGGCTGACATAGTCAAGAGAGCCGCCGCCGAGGGCAAGCCCGTGATGGGCATATGCCTCGGTATGCAGCTGCTGCTCGACAAGAGCTATGAGTACGGAGAGCACGAGGGACTGGGACTGATACACGGCAGTGTAAAGCCTATAGCCGACGTTATAGACAAAGACCTCAAGATACCCCATATAGGCTGGAACCGCCTGATAATAAAGAAGCAAAGCCCCCTGTTCAAGTATCTCAAAGACGGCGACTGCGTGTACTTTGTACACTCATACTACGCCGCCGACTGTGATGACGTGACCTCTACCGCCGAGTACAGCGCCGAGCTGACCGCCTCGATAGAGCGCGGCAACGTCTACGGATGCCAGTTCCACCCCGAAAAGAGCGGCGACGTAGGGCTGAACATCCTAAGGGCTTTTTGTGAAATTTAGCCTCCCTTTTCTAAGGGAGGTGGCTCGAAGAGCCGGAGGGTTGACACAAACGCTGTTCGGCAGTCTATACAACCCCCGGTCAGCGTGACGTAAACGTCCGCTGACAGCCCCCTTAGGAAAGGGGGCCTGATAAGGAGGCAATTTATAATGATATTATTCCCCGCGATAGACATCGTAGGCGGCAAGGCTGTGCGACTGTACAAGGGCGACTACGAGCAGATGACCGTCTACAGCGAAGATCCCGCGTCAGTCGCGCTCGACTTTAAGGCGTGCGGAGCAGGACATATACACATAGTAGATCTCGAGGGCGCTCGCGACGGCGGCACGCCTAATCTCGATACCGTCTTAAAGATCAAGAAGCAGTCGGGCCTGTTCTGTGAGGTCGGCGGCGGCATACGCTCCATGGAGGTCGTAGACCGCTACCTCGACGCCGGCATAGACCGAGTCATCCTCGGCACGGCGGCGATCAAGGACGAGAGCTTTCTCAAAGAAGCCATCAAAAAATACGGCGACCGCATAGCGGTAGGCGCCGATATCCGAGAGGGCTTCATCGCCGTAAAGGGCTGGCTGGAGCGCTCGCAGGTGACCGCGGACGAGTTCTTTGAGAATATGCAGAAGATAGGCGTCAAGACCATCATCTGCACGGATATCAACCGCGACGGCGCCATGGCAGGCACTAACCTGAGCCTGTACCGCACCTTGAGCCGCCGCTACAACGTCAACATAACCGCATCGGGCGGAGTATCGTCCATGGCGGACATAAAGGCGCTCAGGGATATGGATATGTACGGCGCCATCATCGGCAAGGCGTACTACACCGGCGCGATAAACCTCAGAGAGGCTGTGGAGGCTGTACAATGATAACTAAACGTATCATCCCCTGCTTAGACGTCAAAAACGGCAGGGTAGTCAAGGGCGTAAACTTTGAGGGACTCAGCGATGTAGCCTCTCCCGTGGAGCTGGCGCAGTACTACAGCTCCTGCGGAGCCGACGAGCTGGTCTTTTACGATATCACCGCCTCGGCGGAGGGCAGGGCGCTCTTCACCGACATACTGACAGAGACGGCTCGCAAGGTCTTCATACCCCTTACGGTAGGCGGCGGCATAAACACCGTAGCCGACTTTGACCGCGTGCTGAAATGCGGCGCCGATAAGGTGAGCGTGAACAGCGGAGCTATCCGCAACCCGTCGCTCGTATATGAGGCGGCTAAGCTCTACGGCGACCAGTGCGTGGTGCTGTCAGCCGACGTAAAGCGTGTGGACGGAGTGTTCAGAGTATACGCCAAGGGCGGCAGAGAGAACACCGGCATGGAGGCTGTGAGCTGGATCAAACGCTGTGTAGACAACGGAGCGGGCGAGATAGTGCTCAACTCTATCGACACCGACGGAGTGAAGCGGGGCTTTGACCTCGAGATGCTCGAGGCTGTGTCAAACGCCGTCAGCGTGCCTGTGATAGCGTCCGGCGGCGCGGGCAGGATAGAAGACTTCATCACCCTGTTCAAGACTCTGCCTAAGGTAGACGCGGGTCTGGCGGCGTCGATCTTCCACTTCGGCGAGGTCAGGATAGCCGATCTGAAAGCCGAGATGGCTAAAGCAGGTATACCCACGAGAGTGTGAATATGGCCCCCTTTCCTAAGGGGGCTGATCGCCAACGGCGACCGGGGGTTGCAAATAACTGATTTCGGAAACAGCAACCCTCCGACCAAATCGGCAAGCCGATTTGCCCACCTCCCTTAGAAAAGGGAGGCTATAAGGAGGATATATATGATAGATATAAACGAACTCAAATTTGACGAAAAGGGGCTCATCCCCGCCGTGGTCATAGACAGCGTCACCAAGCAGGTGCTCACAGTAGCCTACATGAACCGCGAGAGCCTGCAGATCTCCATGGAGAAGGGTCTGACCTGCTTTTGGAGCCGCTCGCGTCAGGAGCTGTGGCTCAAAGGCGAGACCTCGGGCAACTACCAGCATATAGTCAGCATCACAGCCGACTGCGACAAGGACGCTCTGACGGTAGTCGTAGAGCCCGACGGCCCCGCCTGCCACCTCGGCACCAAGTCGTGCTTCAATGATCCCGTATGGGAGTCGGATGATCTTAGGGACTTCTCCTACGAAGGTCTCATGGAGCTGATAAAGGGACGCAAGACCGACCCAAAGGAGGGCTCCTACACCACCTATCTCTTCGATAAGGGCCTCGATAAGATACTCAAAAAGGTCGGCGAAGAATGTACCGAGGTCATCATCGCCGCCAAGGCTGAGGACAGAAAAGAGACCATCTATGAGATAGCCGACCTCGCCTATCATGTAATGGTGCTGATGATCGAGCAGGGCATATCGCTCGAGGATATCCACAGAGAGCTCGCGTCCCGCCATGTTATCGACAAAAAAGTCAAGCAGGAGAAGATGACAGGTGATAGCTAAGGATCTGCATATGCACACCGCCTACTGTGACGGTAAAGACACGCCTGAAGATATGGTTCTGTCAGCTGTTGACAAGGGTCTTGATACCGTCGGCATAAGCGGTCACAGCTACACCTTCTTTGATGAAAGCTACTGTATGCAAAAGGAGGATATCCCCCGCTATATCGCCGAGCTGAGGTATCTCAGAGCGAAGTACTTTGACCGTATCCACGTTCTGTGCGGTGTGGAGCAGGATTATTACAGCGACTATCCGACGGACGAGTTCGACTATATCATCGGCTCTGTGCATTATATCAAGGTCGGTAACGAATACATCCCCGTAGACGAGAGTGTCGAGATACTCCGCGCAGCTGTACAAAAGCATTTCGGCGGTGACGTATACGCCCTGTGCGAGCTGTACTTCGATACGGTCGCGGATGTTGTCGAAAAGACGCGCTGCGATATCATCGGGCACTTTGACCTGATAAGCAAGTTCATAGAGCGTGAGCCGCTGTTTGACACAGAGCATCCGCGATATGTCAAGGCATGGAAAGCGGCTGTCGACAGGCTTGTCACATACGATGTCCCGTTTGAGATAAACACAGGTGCGATATCGCGCGGATACCGCACACAGCCCTATCCTGATGAGGAAATGATCGCGTATATAAAGGCGAAGGGCGGCAGACTGATACTGTCCTCCGACGCTCACAGCAAAGAGAATGTGGCGTATAAATTCGAAGAGTATGAGCCGCTGATCAACGAGCTTTAGCCTTCCCCTTGAGGGGAAGGTGCCTCGCCTAAGCGAGGCGGATGAGGTGGAAGCGTTTCCGAATCATGCCGTTTATATGCGAAGCAAGGACTGTGAATAATGAACAAGTTTTCTAATCGCAAATTGACAAACAACGCTCAATCTTTACGCCGCAATATGACGAAAGAAGAAAAACACTTATGGTATGATTTTTTGAAACAGCTTTCCGTTACTGTGAAAAGGCAAAAAGTCTTCGGTAGTTATATTGCCGATTTTTATGTCCCGAAAGCTAAGATAATCATAGAATTGGACGGGTCGCAGCATTATACGGAAAAAGGAGAAGCATCGGATAAAAAGCGCGACGAGTTTTTCAGAGAAAACGGTTTCACTGTTTTAAGATATACTAACTTACAGATTCAGCAGCAATTCAAAAATGTATGTGAGGATATCCGGTTACATATTGATTCGCTTATTGATATATAGATCAAGCGGAAGTGTTTCCACCTCATCCGACCAATTCGCAAGCGAATTGTCCACCTTCCCCTCAAGGGGAAGGCATAAAATTAACCCGACAGGCATCATACCTGTCGGGTCGTTTGTTTTATCCGCGGGAGGGTCAAGACCCTCCCCTACAAATTATCTAAGTATCCATTAAACGCTTTAACAAATTTGTTAGCGAGAAATTTCGCAGAGCAAGGCGGAGGACGCAGGCAGGCTTGAGGTGTTGTCCAAATCTTTG
>CACYSI010000030.1 GCA_902776975.1 uncultured Ruminococcus sp. | reverse complement strand
TTCACATCTGTAATTTCTTGAGTACTCTCTGAGCTCTCGCTCAGACGCTCTCAAAGTAATTACGGGTTTCTTCTTCGTTGTTTAATTTTCAAGGTCCTTGGCTGTCAACTCAGAGGTTACATTCGTGTAATCTCTCGTTGCTCAGCGTAAGTCATATTATAGTCGATTTGGTAACAGATGTCAAGTGTTTTTTTGAACTTTTTTTAAAAATTTTCGCTCAAATTTCCACTTAAAAAACTGCGTAAAAAATCGCTGTCATAATCGAGCAAGAGTATATGCCGATAATCTCGATCAGAAAGCGAATCTCGAATACAGTATAACCGACGCGATTTATTTTATACCACATTTTTGAGCTTAGGTCAAGAGCTATTTGTGAATATTACAAACTTGTAACTTCATTTCGCTCTTTTTGTGGTATTATTATAATATAGATATACAATATGTTGAAAAAAAGAGGTTATTATATGGATAAGTATATAATCACTATAGGCAGACAGTTCGGAAGCGGAGGCCGCTCTATCGGTCAGAAGATCGCTGAGAAGCTCGATATTCACTTCTATGACAAAGAGCTGATCTCTATCGCCGCTAAAGAAAGCGGTACGGATCCCGAGATCTTTAAAGATGTTGATGAGAAAGCCGCAAACAGTCTGCTGTACTCTCTGTCCACCGGTATGTATGGTTTCGGCAGCGGTTTTTCTGCTATGGGCGATCTGCCCGTGAACGATAAGCTGTATCTGCTGCAGCACAAAATAATCAAAGAGATCGCGGAGAAAGAGAGCTGTGTAATAGTAGGCAGATGCGCGGACTATGTTCTCAGAGAGAATCCCGACTGTGTAAACATATTCATTTACGCTGATATGGCGTTCCGTAAAGAGCAGAGCGTGAAGAAGCACGGTATAGATGAAGCGAGAGCCGAGCATATCATCAACAAAACCGATAAGAGCAGAGCGAACTACTACAGCTTTTACTCCGGTCAAAAATGGGGCATGGCTGAGAACTACGACCTTTGTATCAACAGTTCAAAGCTGAGTGAAGATAAGATCGTAGATCTGATAATAGACTACATCAAAGCAAGATAACACTTATATGATATAAGACTTGTACCAAGGCAGCGAGGCACAAGTCTTTTTTTATTTCATCAAATCTTTTAATTCTATTTTAGAAATATTAATGTTATCCTTAGTTATTTTGGCCTCAGAGCAAACCGACAGCATCCACCCATCCATATCAAAGGTACATATATGGTCCTTCAAAGGCGATGATACAGTGTCGAAAGCCGTTAGATCCGAGCTGATGCCCTCCCCTGTCATCTTGAGATACGCCTCTTTTCGCGTCCAGACACGAGTGAACGCCGCTTTCTTATCATCAGCACCGGCAACATAACCCCGCTCGGCAGGATGATAGAAACGGTCGGCTATCTTGAGACGGTTATCGGCTACGATAAGCTCAACGTCGCAGCCTACCTCTGCCGTATCCGTCGCTATGGCTACAATGTCGCCGCTGTGTGAAACAGAAAAGTATAAGCCGCCGTCTTTGATATACGGCTTATCATGATCACCGTAGAGCAGCTCGGCGCCGCCTGTCGCGTTATATATAAGCAATCCGGCGATCAGAGAACGCAGCTTATCCTTATCAAAGCGATAACGGGATATCTTATCCTGCCTTTCGGGTGGCAACAGAGGGAGCAAATGCTCATGATCCTCAAATCGGACTGAATCATCTAAAACCACATACTTGACTTCCATACATTACTCCGTAAGTTAACTGATGATAGTATCATACTACATCAGGCTTAATGTTGCAAATATTTATTTACAAAAATCGGCATACATGATATCATAAATAAAAAGGAGTCATGATATGAGTATTTTTGATCAGCTTAACAATAATACCGCTGTAAGCAGCGACCCAGTTAAACCTGTTGAAGGTGAATTCACCTTTGTATTTGATAGGCTGCCTGAGAGTGCGGACGAGATGAAGTCTCTGCCCGAGGCGAGCCTCGATACTCCGTATAAGACGGCGGCTCTGACTCTGTGCGCGCTGTGCGCTTACGCGGCGGTGCCGGATATCGGCAGAGATATGCTCAATTTTCTGAAAGGACCTCAGCCGCTCTCGCCTTATGAGATCAGCTTTTTGAACGACAGATTCAGAGACGGCAAACATATACCTTTCTCGTACTTTGAGGGAGCGGTACCTGAGAACAATTATACTCCCGACAAGCCTTTTACGGTAAAGATCTTCTCCAATCCTTATTCGTTCCAGAATGAGGGTTGGGCTACTCTGCATCTCAGATCCGGAGGTGCTGACTCGCCCAGACAGATAAAGCTCAGACTGAAACCGAGCGAGGGCAAATGGTACCTAAGCGAGCAAATGGTAATGGTAGGTATACGCCCCGCAAAGCAGGATGACGCGTGGGCTTGATCTCAGATAAGTATTAAAATACTATACATAGCATTAAACGCTTGTGACGTATTTAAGTCGCAAGCGTTTTATGCTGCCATATAATTCAAGGAGGACAGAGTCCTTCCATAACTCCTGACTCCTCACTCAAATATTATTTCCACGGGTGATTATCTCTACCCACTCTACGGGTCCTATCGCTCCGTTCTGCTCTACTCCGAGCTGTTTTTGGATAGCTATGACGGCGGATCGGGTCAGAGGACCGAAGATGCCGTCGGCGGTTATCTCGGGGATATCGGGGTCTATGCGCCCGATGCGGCTGAGATAAGTCTGGATGACCCGCACCTCCTCTCCCCTGTCGCCCTCTACAAGGAACCGACCCGGGTAAGGCTCGCCTATAGCGCTCTGATAATTTGCCGGCAGATCGGCTACGGCGTTCTTGTACTCACGTTCTATCCGATAATATGTACCGATATCTACAACACCGGTAACAGGCAGTCCGTACTCGCTTTGAAAGGTGAACACTGCGTCGCGGGTAAGTTCGTCAAAGAAGCCCGTGATAGGTATAGGCGGCAGCTGAGGATAAAAGTAACCGAGAAACGCCAAATAATACTGCAGAGCCTCGACCTCGACGCCTGAGTCGCCGATGCTCAGCTCTGTCTTGAACACACGCTCGATCTCGGGTATGGTCAATCCCTCGCTGGTGAGCTCCGAGAGCCTTTTTACCGAGGCGAATATCTGTTTTATCTTATACCATGTAGCCTTGCCCACAACTCCGTCGGGAGTAAGGTTGAATATACGCTGAAAGCTCTTGACAGCCTCTTGTGTCTCGCCGTCAAATACCGATGTAGAGCCGTTTATCTCAGGTATAGCGGGATAGTTGCGGCGTATACGGTTAAGCTCGTTTTTAATGATCCTGACATCATCGCCGAAGGAACCGCGCGACAGCGCAGTACCGGGATATGACGGAGTCTTATCTGCTAAGGGAGCGTTCTCGACCAGCTCGATATCATCGCCGTAGTAGTATCGCAGGATATCGAGCGTGGTATAGCCTTGGTCAGCCAGCTCTACGCTGCCCCACTGCAAAAGTCCGTTGCACTGTGTGCGGACTCCGTCACAGAACTTGGCGGCAAGCGGCTCTACAGCTCCCTTGCGTCGGATATAGTTGTTGAAAATCTCGTCCACTATCAAGCTCACCGTATCAAAGACCTCGCCGTCCTTGGTGTAGGCATGGTCATAGCGCGTATCGTTAGTGATATCAAAGTCATAGCCGCGGCTGGGATAGAACTCGGTATACACCTTATTAAGAGTATAGGATATCTGGGCGAGTATGTTAGCTCTCAAAGCCGCCTGAGGCCATGTGGGATATATCTCGGACGACGCTACATTCTTGATGTAATCCGTGAAGCGGACAGTCACGTTCTCAGCCTGTGAGTTAGGCGCTCCGAGATGCACGGTGATAAATGACGGTATAACGGGCAGATCAGCCATCCTTATCCTCCCCTGTCAGCGGTACGAGCGTGACCGGCAGTATGGTCTCGGTCTTATCGTGGATTATCACCGAGCAATCGGTAAGCTCTCTGAAATCGGGATGAAATACCGTGACAAGATACTCTGCCTCGGGTATCTGAGCCGTATCATAGTTGAGCGTGCTTTCGATAGACCTTGCCGGCAGCACCATGTTATCTACTATGCCCGATATATCGGTTACATCGTTATACAAGCTGTAGCGCACTCCGTTGTAGATCTGAGAAACATCCACAAGCACGTTTTTCATCGGGAAAGCGCCTCTGGCTACGCTGATCTGCACCTTGAGAGTACCTCTGCCGGGATAAGCCTGTATATACTCCTCGTACTCGTCTCTGAAAGGAGTCTCGCCCTTGGGCACCGTGCGCGGCTGAGGATAGATATCCGCCGGCGTAGTCGGGCTGTTCAAATAATCTCTGTACATAATAATCCCCCTTATACTAATCTCATTATATGAGAGGCATAAGGGGGATATGATCTATTGTTGTTTATTTAGTCTTGAACTTGTAGGGCGAGAAGTCGAAGGTGGCGAAGTAATCGTCCATGGTCTCGGCTCTGCGTATCAACTGATGTGAGCCGTCCTCTTTGAGCAGTACCTCGGCTGAGCGGAGCTTACCGTTGTAGTTGTAGCCCATAGAGAAACCGTGAGCGCCTGTGTCGTGGATATAGATGAGGTCATCGGGCAGTATCTCGGGAAGCATACGGTCTACGGCGAACTTATCGTTGTTCTCGCACAGGCCGCCTGTAACATCATATTTGAAGGTACAGGGCTCGTCCTCCTTGCCGAGTACGGTGATATGGTGATATGAGCCGTACATCGCGGGTCGCATAAGGTTAGCGGCGCAGGCGTCGAGACCTATATAGTCCTTGTAGATATGCTTGGTATGCAGGCAGGTAGAGATGAGAGCGCCGTAGGGTGCTGTCATATATCTGCCAAGCTCAGAGAATATGGCTACGTCGCCCATACCCTCGGGGATGAGTATCTCCTCGAACTTCTGACGCACAAGGTCGCCGATGATGAATATATCGTTGGTAGGCTCTTCGGGGCGGTAGTCTACACCGATGCCGCCGGAGAGATTGATGAAGCTGATATGCACGCCGCAGCGATCCTTCAGCCTTACGGCGAGCTTGAACAGGATCGCCGCAAGCTCGGCGTAATACTCGTTGGATACGGTATTTGAAGCTAAAAAGGCGTGGATGCCGAAGTGCTTGGCGCCGTCAGCCTTAAGTCGAGTGAAAGCCTCAGCCATCTGATCCTCTGTCATGCCGTACTTTGCCTCGCCGGGGTTGTCCATGACCTGGACCCCGGTTCTGGAAGCGGCAAGTTCAAAGGTGCCGCCGGGATTATAGCGGCAGCAGACCGTCTCGGGCACGCCGCAGACGCGCTCGATGAATGGTACAAAATTGATGTCGTCAAGGTTGATATACGCTCCGAGCTCATAAGCCTTGCGCATATCCTCCTCGGGGGTGACGTTGGACGAGAACATGATATCATCGCCCTTGAAGCCGCAAGCCTCGCTGAGCACGAGCTCTGAGAGAGAGGAGCAGTCAACGCCGCAGCCCTCCTCCTTGAAGATGCTCAGCAGATAAGGGTTAGGGGTAGCCTTGACGGCAAAATACTCCTTGAAGCCCTTGTTCCAAGAGAAAGCCTTGTTGAGACGGCGGCAGTTCTCACGAATACCCTTTTCATCATAGATGTGAAAGGGCGTGGGGATATCGCGGATGATATCCTCTGCCATCGCCTTAGTCAGAAACGGTGTTTTTTTCATACTAATACCTCCCTATGTATCTATCTCAGATAATCTGAACAGATTTACTCAGATGAGATCACCTCTGCTCCGAACAGCTTAGTGATCGCATTTTTCGCTGAACGCTGTATCAAGCCGAAAGATACGCCTGTATCGCATCGGTTATCGCCTGCGCTCCGTCGCCGCTGAGAGCCGAGAACGGGTACAGACCTACTCCCTCATAATCGGCAAAGAGCTTAGACATCTGCTCGAGTTGAGCGGCGTACTCGCCATTATTGAGCTTGTCCGCTTTAGTCATCACGATGATGAACGGGATACCGCTGTCGTACAGATAGTTGATCATATTCATATCATCGGCTGAGGGCTTGTGGCGCATATCTATGATCTGCACAACAAGAGCTATGTTTCTGCCGGCGGCAAAATAGCCCTCTACAAGCTCAGCCCAACGGAGCTTTTCGACCTTGCTGACCTTGGCGTAGCCATAGCCGGGCAGGTCTACGAGGTTGAAATCACCCGCGTCAAAAAAGTTTACGGTCGCTGTCTTTCCGGGCTTAGAGCTGACACGCGCCAGCGCCTTTCGGTTGCAGAGCTTGTTTATCAGCGATGATTTGCCGACGTTTGAACGACCCGAAAAGACCACGTCGGGACGATCATCGGGTCTGAGCTGAGAGCTGAGTCCCGCCGAATAAGTAAATTCTACGTTTAGCATAGCGCCTCCGATCAAGCGTTGGCTTCAGGACGTTTCGCCGAGGGTTTTACAGTCTTTTTGCGCGGAGAAGAAGCCTTTTTCACAGCCTTTTTCTCTGTTTTGAGCGCAAGCTCGAGCACCTCGTCTACACTCTCGACGGGATGATACGAGATGTTCTCGCGTATCTCGGGATCGAACTCGGCGAGATCGCGCTCGTTCTCCTTAGGTATGATAACATCATGTATGCCAGCCTTATACGCCGCCATACTCTTCTCCTTGAGTCCGCCTATGGGCAGCACCTTACCGCTGATGCTGATCTCACCGGTCATGGCGACATCGGCGCGGACGGGTATACCGGTGAGCGCCGAGCAAAGCGCGGTGGCTATGGTAACTCCTGCCGAGGGTCCGTCCTTAGGCACGGCGCCCTCCAAGGCATGGATATGAATATCGCGATCCTTATAAAAATCGGGGTCGATATTATACTTTTCTGCTCTGGTGCGGATGGCTGTAACAGCCGCCTTGCCGCTCTCCTGCATAACGTCGCCGAGAGAGCCTGTCAGCTCCAGCTTACCGCTGCCGGGCATGACGACACACTCGAGAGGCAGCAGAGTACCGCCTACAGAAGTCCACGCAAGACCGTTGACGGTGCCGACCTCATCCTTCTTGGCTGAGATATCGTCAAGATACTTTTTGACGCCGAGATACGCTTCGAGGTTTTTGTCGCTGACTCTGACCACAGCGTCGGGGTCTGAGAGTATAGCTACCGCCGCCTTGCGGAGTATAGCCGACAGCTCACGCTCAAGGTTACGAACGCCCGCCTCGCGTGTATAGAAGTCGATGACCGCGTATATAGCCTTGTCCGTCATACGGAAGTTCTTGCGGCGTATTCCGCTGAGCTTCATCTGCTTAGGCAGAAGATGACGCTTGGCTATATTGAACTTTTCGACCCTTGTATATGACGGCAGCTCGATGACGTCCATCCTGTCCTTCAACGGCGCGGGGATGGCGTCGGGATCGTTAGCCGTAGTGATGAACATAACGTCGCTCAGATCGAACGGCAGATCGATATAATGATCTGTGAAAGCATAGTTCTGCTCGCTGTCGAGTACCTCGAGCAGAGCCGAGGACGGATCGCCCTTATAGTCTGAGCTGAGCTTATCCACCTCATCCAGTATCAGAAGCGGATTGCGTGAGCCGCACTTGCGAAGGGCGTTAATGATCCTGCCGGGCATAGAGGCTATATATGTGCGGCGATGACCGCGTATCTCCGCCTCGTCACGCACGCCGCCGAGAGCTACCCTGTAGCTGTTGCGCCCGATGGCCTTGCCTATGCTCATGGCTATGGAGGTCTTGCCCACGCCGGGAGGACCTACAAGACAGATTATCTGACCCTTAGCCTTATCGCTTAGCTTACGCACGGCGAGCTGCTCTATGATACGCTTCTTGACCTTATCGAGTCCGTAGTGGTCGCTGTCGAGCTGGGCTCTGACAGCCTCGAGGTCTATATTCTCCTCTGTAGTTGTATTCCACGGCAGTTCGAGGACTGTGTCTATGTATGTCTCGATGACGCTCGACTCGTTAGTGCCTACTGGCAGTCGCTCAAGACGCGAGCACTCCTTCATCAAAGCGGTCTCGACCTCTTCGGGGAGCTTCATATCGGCGATCTTCTTGCGCAGCTCGTCTATATCATTGAACTCGCCGCCGTCGCCCAGCTCCTCGCGGATGACGTTCATCTGCTCGCGCAGGAAGTAGTCTCGCTGGCTCTGGTCGATGCGCGCCTTAGCCTTATCCATGATATCCTGCTCGACGCTCATGATGAATATCTCGTTTTGCATAGCGTCGATGAGCACCTCGAGGCGGTCGGAGAGGTTGACTGTCTCGAGAATGATCTGCTTGATCTCAACATCAAGGATGATGTTGGATGCGACAAAATCGGCAAGCTCACCCGGCTCGTTGGACATACCTATCTTGAAGAGTATATCTGCCGGCAGCTTGGGAGTAAGCTCCATATATCGCTCAAATGTAGCCTTAAGCGATCGCATGAGAGCTATGTCGCGTGTAGTCAGATTATGCTTTTTTGAGTTGCCGTAGGGCTCTATAGCCGCGTACATACAGCCGTCGCAGGGTACGGTCTCTTTGATAGCGCCGCGCCATAAGCCCTCGACTACCACACGCATAGCCTTGTTGTCTTCTCTGACTACCTGCTTGACGCGGCAGACTACACCTACCTTATATATATCGTCTACCGACGGCTCATTGATGCCCGCGTCCATCTGGGCGGTCAGAAAGATCAACTGATCGCCGCTGACAGCCATATCGACAGCTTTTTTGGAACGCTTGCGGTTGACGTCAAAGTTCAGCATCATCTTGGGGAACATGACTACTCCCCTGAGAGGCAGAACAGGCAAATTAATGCAATTATCCGTTGTGTTTGCCATATCATTCCTCCTCACATCAATAAAAATGAATATAGCTATAATTCTATTTTAGAATTATAATCGGTGGTTACATAAATATTTCAAAGGCTGTACGCTAAAACATACAGCCTTTATCGCAATACAAATCGGTTGAGATTGCCACAGCCCCCTAAAGGGGCTTCGCAATGACTATTATCAAATCAAGAAGCGTTGTCCTGATTCTCGCCGAATTCGAGAGCCGTATCAAAGGCGGTACGCTCGCGGATGATCTCGGGCTGAGCGCCGTCCTCTACAACTCCCTTAGTGATAATGATCTTTGAGATACTGTCGTCGGACGGAGTCTCAAACATCAGATCCATAAGCAGATTCTCGATGATTCCTCGCAGTCCGCGCGCGCCCGTGTTCTGTTCGCGGGCGATCTTAGCTATGGCGAAGAGCGCCTCCTTCTCGAAGAGCAGCTCTACATCATCGAGCTTGAACAGGTGCTTATACTGGGCTACGATAGAGTTCTTAGGCTCGGTAAGCACACGCACGAGATCCTCTTCACTGAGGTCTGACAGCGCCGCTATGACCGGCAGTCTGCCTATCAGCTCGGGTATGATACCGAACTTGATCAGATCGTGAGCGGTAACGTGCTTCATCCACTCTTTCTCGAGCTTATCGTTAGTATCCGAAACATCAGCCTCAAAGCCGAGCACGGATGATCCGAGGCGCTTTTTGACCACCTTATCCAGTCCGTCAAAAGCTCCCGCGCAGATGAACAGGATATTCTTGGTATCTATCTGCAAAAACTCCTGCTGGGGATGCTTTCTGCCGCCCTGAGGAGGCACGTTGGCAACCGTGCCCTCAACGATCTTGAGCAGAGCCTGCTGAACGCCCTCGCCGCTGACATCGCGGGTTATGGAGGGGTTCTCGGACTTGCGGGCGATCTTGTCGATCTCGTCTATATAGATGATACCTCTCTCGGCGAGAGCAATATCATAGTCAGCCGCCTGTATCAGCTTGAGCAGTATGTTCTCGACATCCTCGCCGACATATCCCGCCTCTGTCAGGGTGGTGGCGTCGGCGATAGCGAAGGGTACGTCAAGCGCCTTGGCGAGAGTCTGAGCGAGCAGAGTCTTGCCTACGCCGGTCGGGCCGAGCATGAGCACGTTCGACTTAGCGAAGTCGACGTCGACGTCCTTTTTGAACACTCGCTTATAGTGGTTATATACCGCTACGGCGAGAGTCTTTTTAGCCGTGTCCTGACCGATAACATAGTCGTCAAGGATAGCCTTGATCTCTGCCGGTTTGAGCAGCTTTTCGGCCTTATCAGTGACCGCCTCGGGCTTTGCGCGGCTGTCGTCCTCGGCGTCCTCCAAAAACGACATACACAGATCCACGCACTGGTCGCAGATGTAAACTCCGTTGCCCGCTATAAGGCGTCCGACCATCTCCTGCGGCTTGCCGCAGAAAGAGCAGTAGACCTTATCATCCTGTTTTTTACCTGCCATAATTAACTCCTTGTATGCACGGGAAATGATCTATCCCGTATGCATATTATCTGTGCTCGATGACCTTGTCGATAAGACCGTACTCGAGCGCCTGCTGAGCGGTCATAAAGTTGTCGCGCTCTGTGTCCGCCTTGATGACGTCGAGAGGCTGGCCCGTGTTAGCGGCTAAGATCTCGTTGAGCTTCTGCTTGGTATGCAGGATATGCTTGGTGTGGATCTCGATATCGGTAGCCTGACCCTGAGCGCCGCCGGAGGGCTGGTGGATCATGATATCGGCGTTAGGCAGAGCGTAGCGCTTGCCCTTAGCGCCTGCAGCGAGCAGGAACGCGCCCATAGACGCCGCCATACCCATGCAGATAGTGGAGACGTCGCACTTGATGTACTGCATGGTATCGTATATAGCCATACCGTCGGTAACAGAGCCGCCGGGAGAGTTGATATACAGACTGATATCCTTATTGGGATCCTGACCCTCAAGGAAGAGCAGCTGAGCCACCACGAGACTCGCTGTAGCGGAGTTGACCTCCTCGTTGAGCATAACTATTCTATCGTTGAGCAGACGGGAGAAAATATCATAAGAACGCTCGCCTCTGCTTGTCTGTTCTACTACATATGGTACTAATGCCAAATATATCACCCTTTCGTAATACTATAGTATTATTATTATACTGATAATTATTCGTTTCAGCTCGGCAGTGCCGACCTGTTTACTTCTGATTAATTATATCTTATTTCTTACTTGATAACTGCTGTATCCTTAACGAGCTTCATGGCGAGCTGTACGCCGAGATCCTCGGTAACGCCCTCAACGGGGATGATCTCCTTGACCTTATCCGCCTCCATGTTATAGATCTCAGCCATCTTGTCGTACTCGGCGTTGATATCATCCTCTGTGGGATGGATGTCCTCGAGCTTAGCTATCTTCTCAAGAGCGAGACGCATCTTGACTCTGCGCTCAGCCTCGGGTCTGTACATCTTGCGTACAGCCTCCATATCCATACCGGTGTACTTCATGTATGTGTCGAGGTCCATGCCCTGCTGACGCAGACGCATATCCATCTCGCGAAGCATATTCTGAGCTTCGTTGTCAAACATCTGCTCGGGGATCTCGCCCTCGATCTTCTCGATGATTACGTTAGTGAGCTTGTCGTCGAGGTCGCGCTCAGCCTCGCCGTCGAGACGCTTCTGGATCTGCTCCTTGAGCTCGTCGCGATACTCGGCTACGGTATCCTTTTCGGATACATCCTTGACGAAGTCGTCGTCTACCTCAGGCAGCTCCTTAGTCTTGATCTCATGCAGCTTGATCTTGAACTGAGCGTCCTTGCCCTTAAGCTGCTCGCTCTGGTACTCTTCGGGGAACTTGACGTCGATGGTGAACTCGTCGCCGGTGTTGTGACCTACGATCTGCTCCTCAAAGCCGGGGATGAAGTTGCCTGAGCCGAGCACGAGGTTGTACTCTTCAGCCTTGCCGCCCTCAAATGCCTCGCCGTCGCAGAAGCCCTCAAAGTCGATCACGGCTGTATCGCCGTCCTCGGCGGCGCGATCCTCAACTGTGACCATACGGCTGTTGCGGTCGCGTACACGCTCGATCTCTTCGTCGATGAGTTCCTCGGTGACCTCGGTAGAGAGCTTCTCAACCTCGATGCCCTTGTAGTCCTTGATGTCGATCTCAGGCTCAACGATGACCGTAGCCTTGAAGGTGAAGCCGTCGGCGCCCGCGTCGAGAGCCTCAAGTCCTGTAACGGTGACTACCTTGAGGTCAGCCTCTTTGCAGGCGGCGTCGAGAGCGTCGGGATAGCAATCCTGCATAGCGTCCTCATAGAAAACGTCCTTACCGTACATCTTCTCGATGACGGCTCTGGGAGCCTTGCCCTTGCGGAAACCGGGAACGGTGATCTTCTTGACTTCTTTCTTATATACCTTATTGACAGCGTTCATAAAGGTCTCGCCGTCTACCGATACTTCTACCTCATAAGTGTTCGCTTCTGTCAAAGCGGATGATTTTAATGCCATTTTATTTTCCTCCTAAAACTTTTTTATCTGGAATAATATATCACATACGGTCAAAAATTACTATGTATAAAATGTAAATATTTACCGTTATCTGACTAAAATCGGGGTAAAACCCGTATAATCACAGGCTATAAGGTGAAAATCAATGCCCTTGTACATGCCCGTGACAGCGTTGCGGTGAGTACGCTCGCCGTGCAGATGACCGTACCAGCAATCGGTGATGCCGAGCTCCTGCAGCGCCGCCATGATCTCCTCACACTCCACATCTCCGTATACGGGCGGATAGTGCAGGAAAGCGACTATTGGCTTACCTAACTTCAGTGCCTCGTTATACGAGAGCCTGAGTCTGCCGATCTCACGGTTGATCACCTTCATATCGTGATCGCCCTCTTTATCGTAGTACCAGCCACGCGTACCGCATATCGCTCTGCCGTCCGCCTCATAGGCGTTGTTAAACAGCACCTTTATGGTATCAAAGCCCTTAGCGAGCAGGTAATCGTCGATCTTCTTCTTAGTCTGCCACCAATAATCGTGGTTGCCCTTGAGAAGTATCTTAGCGCCCGGCAGGGAGTTGATGAACCCAAAGTCGGCGTCGCACTCTTCGAGCTTCATCGCCCATGAGATATCGCCGGCTATGACCACGGTGTCGTCATCGGTAACAAGACGCTCCCAGTTGGTCTTAAGGCGTTCGACATAGTCCGACCAGCCGTGAAATACATCCATCGGCTTATCGGTGCCGAGAGAGAGATGCAGGTCGGCGATAGCGAAAAGGCTCATCAGCCGATACCTAAGGCTCTGAGGACTACGCCCTGCATATCCTCTTTGTCGGTGACGTCACCGAAGCGAGCGGTCTTGCCGCGCAGAGAAGCCAGCGGAGCCGGGACCTGAGCGCCCGTAAGCTCATGCAGTTTCTCGACCATGTCGAACTCGCTCTCGGGCATATCGCCCTTATCGAGAGCGGTGAGCACAGCCTTGCTGAACTTATAGGGGCTCGCCGTCGAGGCTATGACGACCGGTGTGGTATCGCCCGTCGCCTTGATATAAGCGTCGCATACGGATACCGCTACGGCAGTGTGAGTATCGCAAAGATAGTTCTGCTGCTCAAACAGATCGTGGATTGTCTGAGCGGTAGCGTCCTCATCCGCAAAGCCGCCGTAGAAGGACGACTGTATCTTCTCTTTGATCTCGGGAGTAACCTCATATACGCCCTTAGTCTTGAGCGCGTCCATATAGCTCTTGGTCAGTGTATCACTGTTGCCCGACAGAGCAAATAGCAGACGCTCGAGGTTAGACGATACGAGGATATCCATAGAGGGAGAAACGGTGGTATAGAAATCACGGTTTTTATCATACACGCCCGTGTTGATGAAATCCGTGAGCACCTTGTTGGAGTTGGAAGCGCAGATAAAGCGCTTTACGGGCAGTCCCATCTCGCGGGCATAGTAGGCGGCGAGGATGTTGCCGAAGTTACCTGTCGGGACAGTGATGTTGATCTTATCGCCGAGATTGACCTTGCCGAGGTTGACCATATCACAGTACGCCGATACATAGTAAACGATCTGCGGGAGCAGTCTGCCCCAGTTGATCGAGTTTGCGGACGAGAACATCATGTTATGGTCGGCGAGTATCTCAGAGGTCGCGGGATCGGTAAATATCTTCTTGACCGCCGTCTGAGCGTCGTCAAAGTTGCCGCGGATAGCGCAGACATAGACGTTGTCGCCCTCCTGGGTGTTCATCTGATGCTTCTGCATAGCGGACACGCCGTCAACGGGATAGAAAACGATGATCCTGGTATGATCGACGTCCTTGAAGCCCTCGAGAGCCGCCTTGCCTGTATCGCCCGACGTAGCTACGAGGATGACGGCGTCCTTGCCGCCGCCGACCTTCTTAAGTGACTTAGTGAGAAAATGCGGCAGAATCTGCAGCGCCATATCCTTGAAGGCGCAGGTGGGACCGTGCCACAGCTCGAGCAGATTGAGCTCAGCGCCGTTATACTTGACCGAGGCTATGGGAGCGGGATCATCCGAGCCGAACTTAGCAGCGGTATAAGCGCTGTCAACACAGTCGGCGATCTCCTCCGGCGTGAAGTCCGTCAGATACTTGGATATGATCAGCTTAGCTCTGTCCCTGTAGGACATAGAGAGCATGGAGCTAAGCTCATCCGAGGTGATCTGCGGAAAGCTCTCGGGTACAAACAAGCCGCCGTCCTGAGCTATGCCCTGAGCGATAGCCTGAGCGGACAGGACAGAATTACTTTTATCCTGAGTTGAGTAATAAAACACAAAATAGCCCTCCTTACCCATTTTATTGTATTATAATAACATATAACTGATTTTTTAGCAATAGTCAAAGGTACAAAAAAGACCGACTCAAGGGGCGATTTATAGCAAAAACGCCCTTTACATTTCTGATAAAGAAAAAAGCCCTTCTTTTAGGAAAGGCTAAAATCTGGAATAACTCTCGGTCTGAGAAAAAGCGTTTTTGAAATGCTCGATCTTGACGAGCTCGCCCGAGGAGCGATCGACCTCAACTTCGATGATATCAAAGCGCGGTTGAAGAGAGGTTTTATTGACCTCCATATACCACGAGGCGGCTCGCATTATATGAAACTGTTTTCGCTTGTCTACCGAGTACCTGCCGCTGAGATAGGGCTGAGCCGAGCGGGTCTTGACCTCTATAAAGGCTATCTCAGAGCCATCGAGCGCTATAATATCTATCTCGCCGACTTTGTTTTTATAATTCTTTTCAAGAATTTTATATTTATGCTCTTTTAGATATTTCACAGCGAGCTTCTCACCGAGAGCGCCGAACTGTTTATTGGTATAATTCATGGTTTTATTTATTGTTCTTTGCGTAAATCTTCTTCAAAAAGCTCGGTCTGTGTATGGGACACTCGCCGTACTCCAGTATGCGCTCCACATGGAGCTTGGTACCGTAGCCTTTGTGCTTTTCGAAGGCGTACTCGGGGTACTGCTCGGCGTACTTTAGCATCAGTCTGTCTCGTGATACCTTAGCGAGGATCGACGCCGCGGCTATGCTCATAGACTTGGCGTCGCCGCCGACTATACAGCGCGACGGGATATCGAGCGGAGGTATACGGTTGCCGTCTATCATGGCAAAGTCAGCCTTGACCGACAAGCCCTCTACGGCGCGTCGCATGGTGTTCATGGTAGCGGCGAGGATGTTGTCGCGCTCGATCTCCTCTACCGTACCGAAGGCTATCGAGCACGATACCGCTGTCTCGATGATAACGTCAAACAGCGCCTCACGCTTCTTTTCGGTCAGCTTTTTTGAGTCGTTGACGCCCTCTATGATACAGCCCTCGGGCAGAATAACGGCGGCGGCGCATACAGGCCCCGCGAGAGGTCCTCTGCCCGCTTCATCTACTCCGCAGATATGCGTATAGCCGTTCCGGGCGGCTTCTTTTTCATATAATAACCAATCCATAGTTGCTCCTTTCAGTTGCGAAAAGTCACGGCAGCTCTAAGGTGATCCTGCCTAACTTAGCGGCTCTGAACTCATCGAGCAGGGTGTAAGCGGCTCGCTCGGTATCGGG
This sequence comes from uncultured Ruminococcus sp., assembly GCA_902776975.1. Classification (GTDB taxonomy): domain Bacteria; phylum Bacillota; class Clostridia; order Oscillospirales; family Acutalibacteraceae; genus Ruminococcoides. Next base: position 22,679 of record CACYSI010000030.1, on the reverse strand, counting down.
CTCTCCGCCCGAGATGAGCATACCGCGGCTGCGGGCTATCCTCTCGAGCAGTTCATAGCTTTGGAGAGTGAGATCATCTTCGGTCAGCTTATATCTGTCCTTGAACTCGGGAGTCTTGAGCTCTCTGAGCAGGTCGAGAAGTCTGACAGCAAGCAGTTCCGTATCCATGACGTCGCTCTTGACGGCTCCGGTAAAAGCGAGCCTCTCGCCTACCGTCTGATCCTCAAACTTAGGCCACAACACGCCGGGAGTATCGAGCATCTCAAAGCCCTTGGCTACAGTGAACCACTGGTTGCCTCTGGTAACGCCGGGACGATCTGCCGATACAGCCTTGTTCTTCTTAGATATCCTGTTGATGAAGGTCGACTTGCCCACGTTAGGGATGCCGACTATCATAACGCGCATGGTCGGATTGACCATACCCTTAGCCTTATAGCTCTCTATCCTGTCATGCAGAAGGGCGCTCAGAGCGGGCGCGAACTTATCCACTCCCCTGCCGCTCTTGCAGTCGACGGGGATAGCGCGGACGTTCTCGGTGTTGAGGTGCTCGACCCACTTGGCGGTAGCGCGGCTGTCTGCCATATCGCACTTGTTGAGCAGGACTATACGCGGCTTTCCCGAGGTCAGTGAGGCCAGATCGGGATTGCGTGACGAAACGGGTATGCGCGCGTCTATGATCTCCGCTACGGCGTCGACGAGCTTCAAGTCCTTTTCCATGCGGCGCTTGGTCTTAGTCATATGACCCGGATACCACTGGATGATCTGGTTATGCTCCGAGGACTGAGGTATATCGGGCTTTTTTGCCCTTTGAGTCTTTTGCGCCTTGGACTGCAAGGGCTTTGAGGGCTTTTCGGCTTTCTTAGTCTTAGCGTTCATGCGCGCTCCCGACCTGCCGCCGGAGGGCTTGCGACTATCCGATCTGCCGCGTTTATTGGTGTTTTTATAGTTTGCCATATGACCACCTGTTATATTGAAATAAAGCCCGCTTCTGTAGAAGCAGGCTTTATAATACTACTTGTAGACGTATCTTATGCCGCCGATATCAAACTTGAGCATCCCGTTCTCATACTTATGAGGTATGACGTCAAGCTGAGCCTTACCTATGATCGCGTCCTCATCTATAAGACCGATCTGCTTGTAACGGCTGTCGAGCGATATGCCGCGGTTATCGCCCATGACAAAGACCTTGCCCTCGGGGATGACGCCGTTGAGCTCCTCTTCGGGAACGTCACCGCTGACAGTGTTGCCCTGGATATAAGGCTCATCGAGCTTTTGTCCGTCAACATATACGGCGTTGTTGGCATAATCGAGCTTAAGCTCCTGACCGGCTGTCGCGATAACTCGCTTCACAAGGGGCTTGGAATAATCCTGAGCGTGGCTTATGATGACTATATCGCCCTGATGGGGCGTATAGAACAGGTCTGTGATGACCACCTTATCGGTGTCGATGAGAGTAGGCTCCATGGATCTGCCGTCTACATCGATGATCCTGAAGCAAAAGGTCATGACAACCAAAACTACCACCAGAGCGGTGATAAGACTGCTGAGCCAGTCAAAAACCGTAGTTGTGACTACGCTCGTATTAAGTTTAATTATCTGTTTGCCGTCGTCGATAAAATCTATATCCTGCGAAAGCTCCTCGGGCTTCTTTTCATCTGTCATAAAGTGTACAACTCCGCACTGTAATACTAAAGATCGCAGGCAGGCTGGCGCCTGTCAAGATCGACAACGCAGCTATGCGGAATTTAACGCAATAGATGTTAAAGGGTTTTATTTGAAATTAGTATAAAATTATCTATTGTATTTTAGCACGAAAAAAGGGGGCTGTAAAGCCCCCTCGTAAATTATTAACCAATTATTTACGAATCTCCTCTTTGACCTTAGCAGCCTTACCTACGCGGTCACGCAGATAATACAGCTTGCTGCGGCGAACTTTACCGCGGCGAACGACCTTAACGTCTACTACGTTCGGGCTGTGGAGAGGGAATACTCTCTCTACGCCAACGCCGTAAGAAAGACGGCGAACGGTGAAGGTCTCGGCAACTCCGGAACCGCGTCTCGCGATAACGGTGCCCTCAAACATCTGGATTCTCTCTCTCTCACCCTCGCGGATGTTAACGCTTACCTTTACGGTATCGCCGATGTGGAATACAGGTGTGTTCTCTTTTACAGAGCTCTCTGCGATTTTCTTTAATGCGTCCATATTTTCCTCCTAATATTTTCAGATATTCGTACTCCGGAGCATATGCGCCGTGCAGAGGACTATCCGCTTCAAATTTGGGCATGGCACCCAGATCTGAACCCCATCACATACATGACGGTATCCAAATGCCTAAGTATAATACCACAAAACGTATATAATTGCAAGACTTTTTTGAAAAAATGAAAAAAATCCTTTTGTTCTACCAAATCCACTAAATAATGAGAAAGATAAATAAATAATTATCTTCACAGACAGATAAAGTTCAATCTTATATACCGCGTCTGAGCTTGTCACGGAAACGAATAAAGCTCTCGGGCGGATCGGCGGTGAACTCCATATACCCGCCTGTCACGGGATGTACAAAGCCTAACTTATAAGCGTGCAGACACTGCCCCCTGAGCTCTGTTATCACCTTAGAGGGACCGTAAACGTCGTCGCCCGCTATCGGATGCCCGATATAAGCGAGATGTACGCGTATCTGATGCGTCCTGCCTGTCTCGAGGCGGCAGAGTATGTAGGTAAAGCCGTTATACCGCTCAAGCACCTTGATATGGGTGACTGCGGGTCGGGAGTTGAGCTCGGTGACGCACATACGCTTACGGTCGGTCTTATGCCTGCCTATAGGCGCGTCGACCGTGCGTTCATCCTCCTTGATGTTGCCGTAAGCAACGGCGAGGTACTCGCGGGTAAAGCTGTGATCCTTGATCTGCTCGCTGAGTCCCGCGTGAGCCTTATCCGACTTGGCGACTACCAGCAGACCGCTGGTGTTCTTATCTATACGATGGACTATACCGGGACGAAGCTCGCCGTTGATGCCGCTCAGACCGTCCATACAGTGAAACATCAGCGCGTTTACGAGAGTGCCGCTGAAATGTCCCGGAGCGGGATGCACGACCATGTCCTTAGGCTTGTTGACCACCAGCAGGTCGGCGTCCTCATACACTATATCGAGAGGGATATCCTCAGGGAGCACATCTACGGGCTGAGGATCATCGGTAAGCACGGTTATAATATCTCCGTATTCGATTTTATAATTCTTCTTGACATTGTTCTCTCCTACGGACACCTTGCCCTCAAATATCAGTCGGCTCGCTGCAGAGCGGCTCAGTCCATCTATCTGCTCGGAGAGATACTTATCGAGGCGCTCGCCGACATCCTCGGGCGAGACTGTCAGCTCTATCTTATTCATCGGCTTTTTTCTTCTTGCCGTCGCTCTTCAAAAAATCGGAGAAGAACAGCAGGTATACGATCAGGCAGACAGTGCCGGCGGTGATGCAGTAATCGGCAAAGTTGCAGATAGGCGGGAAGAATGAGAGGCTGAGATAGTCGGTCACATAGCCGAGAAAAACTCTCTCAAACAGATTGCCCAGACCTCCTCCGATTATCAGAGCGGCTGATATCGAGAACAGTTTTGATTTTTTATAATTCTTTATCAGAAGAATAGAGAACAAAACTATCACTACAGCCGTAGCGACGGCAAAGAATATCGTGCCGTCCTGAAAAAGTCCGAACGCTACTCCCCTATTCTCGGAATACGTCAGATTGAATAGTCCCGGGATAACGGTGACGGTGCCGACAGGCTTGACATGTGCCTCGATCAAGCCCCTGATGAACTGTGACAGAACAGGTATAACAACTATGATCGCGATATAAACAGCTATCATATATTCACTTCCTATAACAATGCGGTGTACCTGATGATACACCGCACGGATGATTTTTATTTTGAAAGGATAGCGGCACAGCGCGCGCAGAGCGTGGGATGCTCGGCGCTCGAACCTACCGTAGGAGAATAGCACCAGCAGCGCTCGCACTTATCGCCCTCAGCCTTAGCTACCTCGACCTCAAGCTCACCGCTGTTCTCGACCAGCTTGACGTCTGATACAATGAACACGGTCTTGAGCTCGGGCAGGATGCTCTTGATGAACTCATACTCATCGCCGCTCGCCTTAAGGGTGACACAGGTCTCGAGCGAGCTCTTGACTGTCTTATCCTTGATGATGACCTCGAGAGACTTTTTGACCGTATCGCGCAGATCGTGGATGCGATCCCACGCAGCCTCAAAGCCGTCTTCTACCTCAAGCTCGAATCTGCCGGGCATATCGTTGAACAGTACGTTCTCGGGATCGGCGTCGTCGGCATGGGGCATGAAGCGCCAGATCTCATCGGAAGTATACGCGAGGATAGGTGCGAGCATGAGCGTGAGCGACTCGAGAATATGATACATCACTGTCTGAGCCGCGCGGCGCTCTTTAGAATCAGCCTTCTCGGTATAGAGTCTGTCCTTGAGCACATCGAGGTAGAAGTTAGACATATCCACGACACAGAACTTGTGGATCGAATGATATACCTGATGGAACTCATATTTATCGTACGCGTCGATGACTGTTGCGATAAGATCGTTGAGCTTGATCATCGCCCACTTGTCTATAGGCAAGAAGTCATCGGGAGATACAAAGTCCTTATTCGGGTCAAAGTCATTGAGATTGCCGAGGATGTAGCGGGCGGTGTTGCGGATCTTGCGGTAAGCCTCGCTCATCTGCTTGAGGATCTCACGGGAGATAGTGATATCGGACTGATAGTCAGCCGAAGCTACCCACAGACGGAGCACATCGGCGCCGTACTGCTGAATTACCTCCTGAGGGCTGATGCCGTTGCCCATGGACTTGGACATCTTGCGGCGCTCCATATCGAGGATCATGCCGTGAGTGAGCACGGTGCGGTAGGGAGCTGTACCCTCGGTGGCGACGCTTGTGAGCAGAGAACTCTGGAACCATCCTCTGTACTGGTCGTTGCCCTCGAGATAGAGATCGGCGGGTGTGCCGAGATAGGGACGCTGCTTGCAGACTGCTCTGTGTGAGGAGCCGCTGTCGAACCATACGTCCATGATGTCCTTCTCTTTAGTGAACTCCCTGCAGCCGCACTCGGGGCAAGCTGTGCCCTCGGGCAGGATCTCGGACGCCTCTTTCTCGAACCAGGCGTTGGAGCCTTCTTTGCCGAAGAGATCGGCTACAGCGAGCATAGCGTCTTTGTTGACATAAGGCTCGCCGCAGTCCTTGCAGTAGAATATCGGGATCGGAACGCCCCACTTGCGCTGACGGGAGATACACCAATCCTTACGGTCGCGAACCATAGCGGTGATGCGATCCTTGCCCCACGCGGGGATCCATTTTACGGTATTGATGGCGTCTACAGCCTTGTCCTTGAAATCATCGACTGAGCAGAACCACTGGTCGGTAGCTCTGAACAGGATGGGAGTCTTACATCTCCAGCAGTGAGGATACTGGTGGATGATCTTTTTAAGAGCGAAGAGATAGCCGTTCTCGTCAAGGTAGATAGCTATCTTCTTATTAGCCTCATCGGTGGTGAGACCCGCGAACTGACCTGCCTCCTCGGTGAGTACGCCGTCGGCGTTGACCGGGCAGATAACGGGAATCTCGGGATAGTTGGTGCAGACGTTGTAGTCGTCTACGCCGTGTCCGGGAGCGGTATGTACACAGCCTGTGCCGCTCTCGAGAGTAACGTGCTCGCCGACGATCAGCAGAGACTCTCTGTCGATAAAGGGATGACGGGTCTTCATATACTCGAGCTCGGCGCCCTTGATGGTGCCTACCACCTCATAATCGGTGAGCTCAGCCTCGCTCATGGCGTTCTCATACAGATCGGTAGCCATGACATAGTACTCGTCGCCGCACTTGATGACAGAATACTCATAGCGGGGTCCTACGCAGATAGCCACGTTAGCGGGCAGAGTCCAAGTGGTGGTAGTCCAGATAACGAAGCTGACCTTAGAGGGGTCGATGCCCATAGCGGCGAACTTACCGAGATCATCGGTAACGGGGAACTTGACATAGATAGAATGGCAGGGATCCTCGGCGTACTCGATCTCAGCCTCGGCGAGAGCTGTCTTGCACTCGGGGCACCAGTAAACGGGCTTGAGTCCCTTATAGATATAGCCCTTGTCAGCCATCTCGGCAAAGACTCTGATCTGCTCAGCCTCGAACTCATGGTTGAGGGTGATATAGGGGTTATCCCACTCGCCGACACAGCCGAGGCGCTTGAACTGGCTGCGCTGGTCATCGATATAACCTCGCACAAACTCCTCGCAGAGCTTTCTTAATTCTAATACAGAAATATCAGCGGAATTGCCTATACCTGCCTTGGCTCTCGCCTTGAGCTCGGTGGGCAGACCGTGGGTATCCCAGCCGGGAACGAACGGAGACTGATGACCGTCCATATTTCTGTAACGGACGATAAAGTCCTTGAGTATCTTATTGAGGGCGTGTCCGAGATGGATATCGCCGTTAGCGTAGGGAGGGCCGTCATGCAGCACGAAAAGCGGCTTGCCCTCGTTCTTCTTTATGAGCTTATCATAAACCTTCTCCTCTTCCCAGCGCTCAAGGGTCTTAGGCTCGGACTGAGGCAGACCGGCGCGCATGGGGAAGTCGGTTTTAGGCAGATTAAGCGTTGCGTTGTAATCCTGAGACATTTTCACATACACTCCAAATTGACATAATCACCAAATACCGCGCTCTTGCGAAGGCAAAAGTACGGTATCGATGTTGTTATATAGATTTAGATCAAAGCGGACAGACAAAAGTCTTGCCGTACCGCTGCTTATACGTCGTAATTATCGCCGAACTGCAGCTTATCGAACTTATCGTGTCTCTCGCGCTTGAGCTCGGGACGGGGAGCGGGCTCCGCGGGCGCCTCCTGAACGGGCTCGGGCTGAGCTTCGACCTCGGGCTCGGGCTCAGCGGCGTAGGTCACCTCTTCTTCGATAGGCTCAAAGGGATACTTCTGATCCAGCTCATCGCGCTTCTGTCTGACGTCTTCATCTGTAGGGAGCTCCTGTACAAGCGCGATATGCTTCTTATACAGCTCTAAGATCTCGCGTCTGAGAGCGGCGACCTCTGCGTGGACAGCCTCAAACTTATCCTTCTCGCGCTCGGTAGCCATCTCAGCCTCGGTGAGGATAGTGCGTCTCTTCTTCTCGGCTGAGCGGATGATGTAATCAGCCTTGTTCTGAGCCTCTTTGAGGGTGGCGTCGTTGAGCTTCTGAGAAGTGATCAGAGCGTTGCGGACGGTCTCTTCGTCCTCGCGGTACTGCTCGATCCTGCCGGCTAAGACCTCCATCTTGCGAAGGCAATCGTTCTTTTCAGCCATGAGCTGTTCGACTGTAGCCGTTACATCGTCGATGAACTCATCAACATCGGCGGCATTGTAGCCGTTCTTTCCCGCGCGGCGGAAGCTGATCTCTCTGATTTCGTCAATCGTTAACATAAGTTATACTCTCCTATCCTATCTAAAGTGTCTGACAGCTACCCTCAGCTTACCCTTGCGGGTATCGCCGAGCAAAGCTGACAATACAAATTTACCGTATTTTCTTATCGTGACCGTAGCGCCCTCGCCGATCAAGCGAGACACGCTGTTCTCCGGTATATGATCTACCATGACCATATCCGACCTGATGAGCCGAGCCGCTTTATCGCGGGACAGCTTAGTGACTGCGGAGGTGAACACATCGAGCCTCAAAGAGCTTATCGCGAGCGTCATCTCCTCGACATCGTCGGGCACGGGCAGATCGGATGTATCCGCGTAAGAGACGCTCACCCCTACCCTGCCTATCTTATCCACCTGAGAGATGATGTAAGGCGCGATGTCATTGCTGAAGAACACGACCGTCCTGCCCGGTGAGGTAAGGATATCGCCTACGGTATCTCTGCGGATACCGAGCGCCATCAGCGACCCCAAAAAGTCGCGGTGCCTCAGATCAAACTCAGATTTATATGTAAACTCCAGCGCCGTGATCGGAAAGCTCTCTTCATCAGCCGAAGCCCCGGGCATCAGCCGAACGGCATCGGGATATCCGCCGTAGTAGCTCATATCGGCTCTCTTAGGCAGATTTTGTCTGAGAAACAGGCTCTCGTGCTCATTGAGAAAGCCGAGGAACTTAGGCGAACCCGTCCTCTCGGCAAGCTCAAGAGCGTCATAGGCTCTGCTTAGCAGCAGCTTATCCTCGGCGCTTACGGTGCCTGCCAAGCCTTAGAAGTAAACGCCGCTGTGCTCGAGCTCGTCGAGCAGATCGTCGCCTGTAAGGTCTACGTTGTTGGGTATGATGATGAAGGTGGATGTTGCTACCTTCTTGATCTTGCCGCGGTTGGCGTAGGCTACGCCCGAGAGAAAGTCGATGATGCGGCGAGCCATATCCTTGTTGGTGTTCTCGAGATTGAGGACGACTGTATGGGTCTTGATCAGCTCATCGGCTATGTTGCGGGTCTCCTCGCCGAAGCGCTCTGGCTTAAACAGGGCTACCGATAACTTGGCTGTAGCGCTGATATTGACTACCTTGTTGCTTCTGCGGCTCTCGCGGGTCGAAGAAAAATCATCAAAATCATCATAGCGTGAAGAGGATGATGAAGATGAACGGCGAGTCTCGGGCTCCTCCTCGGGAGCATCGACCTCTCTGTTATCGTCGTACTCGTTATACTCGTACTCGTCGTCAGGCGCGTCCCACATGCGCTTGAACTTATCTACAAATCCTGCCATTTTGGTTCCTCCGTTTTCTGTTTATTCGATTCTGTATCAGGTATAATTGCGCGCGCCGAAAAGAGCCGATCCTATCCTGACCATATTGGCGCCGCACTTTATCGCTTCGGTATAATCATCGGACATCCCCATTGAAAGAATATCCATAGATATATTATCTATATTTTTGCTCCTGATGTCAAGGAAGATATTACGCATTTTATCGAAAAATTTACGATTTTCTTGTGCAAAATCACAAATCGGGGGTATCGCCATGAGTCCTTTGACCCTTATCGCTTCGATCTCGCTGAGCTGAGCGAGCAGTTCTTCGAGCTGTTCGGGCATGACTCCGGACTTGTTAGCCTCCCTGCCGATGTTGACCTCGACGAGGATATCGGTGGTGATACCGAGCTTAGATGAACACCGCGATATCTCGGACGCGAGCTTGACCGAATCGACCGACTGGATAAGATCGACCTTGCCCACTATCTGACGCACCTTGTTGGTCTGCAAATGACCGATGAACTGTAAAGACGCGTGCTCGAGATCGTAGTCATCGAACTTTGAAAGCAGCTCCTGAACGCGGTTCTCACCTATATATCTCAGTCCCAGCGATATCGCGTGATTTATCAGGGGCGCGTCTACCGTCTTGGTCGCAGCCAAAAAAGTTATATCGTCCGCGGTCTTGCCGACTGACTGAGCCGCGGCTGCTATATCCTCACATATTTTAGCGTAGTTGTACTCTACGTCACTGAACGATCTTGCCATCGAACAAATCTCCTCCTCCTTCTATGACCACCTTATCATACATAGATACGGTAGTACCGTTGAGCAGTACTCCCTTATCGGGCTGCTCATTGATTATCACAAAATCATCGCCCGCATAGGCGATAGACACCTGCTTGAATACCAGCTCAGCGCCGTAAACGACATAAACGCCCTGTACTCTCTCGGTCTTCTCGGTCTCGTTGTCGTTGTCATCCGTGACTGTATAGGTTATGTCATCGTCATGCAGAGCCGACTTGCTGACCTTGAGACCCTCATACTCGTTTACGATGATCTCTACGTTCTCGCGTCTGAGCTTAGAGAGCGCGTCGCTCATATAGTTGCACTGCAGCACCGCTACGGCTGTATCGCTGTCGCCCAAGGTGTTTACATGAAGTATCTTGGCGGGTATCTCTTCATCAAGAGCGCTCGGCAGCTTGAGCTTGACCGACGTTTCGGCATGGCTTAGCCAAGCCGCCTCGGTAGAGCTGACGGGACAAAGGAGATACCAGTTGACGTTTTTTATGATCTTGCCGGTATACGCGGACTCGTCTATCTCGGCAGGCTGAGCGTTCTCGACGTCCGCCGCCGAGATCTCATCGAGCTTGCTGACGTCGATGGTCTTTTCATATCCGTCTACCTTTGACACAAAATATCCCGCTGAGCCTGACTTGACCGTGCCCGTAGGCGCGCCGCAGCTCGCCTTTACGCGATCGCGCTCAGTCTTGAGCTCGGCTATCTTCTCGTCGATATTGCCCTGTTCACCCGTGAGTATCTGCTTGCGGAGTATGGAGGTGAGCAGGTTATCCTCAGCTGCCGAAATATGCGAAAAGTCGCCTGTGTTGACCATATTTAAAACAGATATGAGTCTCTCGTCGATCTGACTGTTGACGGTGTCTATACCAACGTTTGCCGACGCGGTAGCCGAGTTGAGGCTTTCGAGAAAGTCGATCTTGACATCGAGCTGCTCGACCTGATGTATAGCGTTGACGTCATCCTCGCTCGCGTACGATGTAGCTATGACTCCGTCAGCCGTGACCATATCGCCGTCTCCGACATTGTATATCAGTACGCCTGAGGCAGAACCGGTGAGATACTCTTCGTCTCTCACCGCAAGCGCCTTGGACTCGATGACGTCATAAGCCTTGGAGCGGTAAACGGTCTCGGTGACGATATTGTTGCTGCCGAGAAAGTTTGTGGTGATGAACAGAAAGACTATATACACCAGCACAAGCGCGATAACTACGCCCGCCAATATTCTTTTTACAAGCTTTGATCTGTCTGATTTTGACTTGTCCATATCAAATGTCCTTCTCGATCGGCGGTGACTGCCGATACTTAGTTAATACTGTTATCAATGATATCCAAAGACCCGCTGAGTATCCTGTCAAAGCTCAGCTCATCTATATCGAACCAGTGGATCTCCTTATCTCTGCCGAACCACGTCAGCTGGCGCTTGGCGTATCTTCGGGTAGCTCGCTTGAGACTCTCTGCACAGGTCTCAAGAGGCAGAGCGCCCTTAAGATACGGCAAAAGCTCCTTATAGCCTATGGCTGCCGCGGCGGTATCGCCGAAGTCGCCTCTGAAAAAAGCGCGTGCCTCGTCCACGAGACCTCTCTCGAGCATGATATCCACACGCCTGTCGATACGTTCATAGAGATACGCGCGGTCGGCGGCTTTGAGTCCTATCTTGACGGCGTTGTACGGTGACGGCTCGCTCTTCTGTCTGCGGTTGAGCTCAGTCGCCGTCATGCCTGTGGTGCGGTAGACCTCGATACAACGCGCTATCCGTTTAGGATTGCGCTCCAAAGAGAGTCTGTCCGCGCTCTCGGGATCGAACCCGCGTATACAGTCGAGAGCGGCGTCTATGCCGTCACGCTCGATCATAGATATTATCCCGGCTCTGAGAGCGGGATCGGGATCGCTGTCTTCAAAGCGGGTGTTGCCGAGCAGAGAGTCGATATACAGCCCCGTTCCTCCTGCGATGACAGGCAGCTTGCCCCTCTTCGTTATATCATCTATCGCGGCTCTGCCCAGCTCACAGAAGCGGGCTACCGAAAAGCTCTCGCAAGGCTCGATGAAGTCTATCAGGTGATGTCTGACGCCATCCATCTCGGCTGTATCCGGCTTAGCCGTGGCGATATCCATATGCTTATATATCTGCATTGAATCGGCGGAGATCACCTCTCCCCCGAGAGCCTTGGCTATGGCGACGGCGAGAGCCGTCTTGCCCGAAGCTGTGGGACCGACTACCGCTACGACTTTTATCTTATCCATCACTGCAGCCTGCCGAACATCCGCTCAAGCTCGCGCTTGGTCAGCACCAGAGATACAGGTCTGCCGTGGGGACAGCGGCGGATATCTTCGTCCTCCACCTGACGCGCCAGCTCGATAAGCTCGCGCTCGGTACTGCGGTTGCCGCCCTTGATCGCGGCTCTGCACGATACGTTAGCGTATATCCACTCCATCTTCTCGGAGCGGATCTCTTTTTTGTTTTCGCTCAGATATCCCGCCATCTCAATGACGGATGACTCGATATCCTCGGCAGGCAGATACTGGGGCGCAGAGCGCACGATGACGGTACCGCTGCCGAAATCTTCTATATCAAAACCCGCCTCAGAGAAGATATCAAGGCTCTGAGTAACGGCTGTGTAATCTATCTTGTTGAGCGTAACGGTGATAGGCTCGAGAAGGAGCTGGCTGTAACCGCTGCCCTTATCCTTTTTGAGCTTTTCAAAGATGATACGCTCATGCGCCGCGTGCTTATCTATCAGCAGCAGCTCTTTATCATTCTTCTGGAGAATTATATATGTACCGAATGCCTCGCCGATGTACTTATAATAATTATCGTCCATATCTATGAGAGGCTTAGGCTCTTCGTCTGCTTCCTGCACAGCGAGCTTCTCAACAGTCGGCTCGGGTTCAGCGGGGGCTTCTTCCTCTTTTTTCTCAGGCTCGGCGATCTTATCGGCTTTGACCGACTCTATATACTTGCGATAGTTCTCGACTGCCGGTGACGCGGAGTCGGAGAGCGAGATACTGTCGGCAGTGCGCTTGGGCACCGTGACCACAGGCTCATCGAGCATAGCGAACAGCTCATCGGAGCGCTTTTGCTCAGTCCGTTTATCAAGACGCGTAAGATCGGGCTTTTGAACGGGTGCTGCGGGCTTTTCATCCCTCTCGCGAAAGACCTTTTGAGCCAGCTCAAAGGGATTGACCTTAACGGAGGGCTTGTTCAGCTTAGCCTCTACACGCTTATCGCCGTTCATCAAAGCCGTCTTGACAGCGTGATATACGGCGTCGAACACCGGGCGCTCGTTGACGAAACGCACCTCGAGCTTAGTGGGATGCACGTTGACGTCCACCGCCTCAAAGGACATATCCAGATCAAGGACGCATGACGGGAACTTGCCGACCATGACGGCGCCCTTGCATGCCTCGCTGAGAGCCGCCATAGCGGTCTTGCATATAACGAAGCGGCGGTTGATAAAGAAGTTCTGCATATTGCGGTTGGGGCGCGCGTTCTCGGGACGGCTGACATATCCGCTGACATGGATACCGCCGAGGGTATAGTCGACAGGTATCAGGGACGAGGCAAAGTCGCGTCCGTATACGGCATAGATAGCCGAGAGCAGCTTAGAGTCGCCCGACGTACGCAGAACGGTCTTTTGATCTCTTATATATGTGATCGCGATCTCGGGATGCGAGAGCGCTATCTTATCTACTACGTTAGATACGGCGTTGCCCTCCGCCATATCGGTCTTGAGGAACTTCATGCGGGCGGGAACGTTATAGAACAGGTCGCGGATGATGAAGGTGGTGCCGTCGGGACAGCCCGCGTCGTCGAGAGATATCTCCTCGCCGCCCTCTATCAGATACCGCGTGCCGATATCCTCCTCACGAGCCTTGGTGATGAGCTCGAGGTGAGATACAGACGATACCGAGGCGAGAGCCTCGCCGCGAAAGCCTAAGGTAGCTATCGCGGACAGATCGTCCTCGACCCTGACCTTGGAGGTAGCATGGCGGATGAAGGCGGGACGGATATCATCTCTGAGGATGCCGCTGCCGTTGTCGCTGACGCGCATGAAGGTGACGCCGCCGTTCTTTATCTCGACGGTGACGGCTGTAGCACCCGCGTCGATAGAGTTCTCGACGAGTTCTTTTATAACCGATGACGGTCTCTCTACGACCTCGCCTGCCGCGATAAGCTCTGCGACGTGCTTGTCAAGTATATTTATCCTGCCCATGGGAGTACCTCCTTTCTTCTGTAAATCGTCATTGCGAGGCTTTGCAAAAAGCCGTGGCAATCTCAACCGATATTTTGTTCTTTATAGCGGGATTATTATTCTACCATGCCTTTCAGCTCATAGAGGATGTTCATCGCCTCTATGGGTGTAAGGGTATTTACGTCTATCGCGCGCAGCTTCTTTTCAAGCATACCGTCGGACGACGGCATAAGGCTCAGCTGCATGCTTTCTTCACGCGCTGGCGCAGTCTCTCTGCTCACGCCGGAGTCGGCGGAGTTCAGCTCAGCCAGTATATCCTTAGCTCTCTCGATGATGCTGTCGGGCAGACCGGCGAGCTTAGCTACCTCTACGCCGTAGCTCTCATCCGCTCCGCCGGGGACGATACGCCTGAGGAAGGTTATCTCATCGCCGCGCTTCTTTACGGCGATATTATAGTTTTTGACTCCGTCGAGCAGTTCCTCCATGACGGTAAGCTCATGATAGTGGGTCGCGAAGAGCGTCCTCGCGCCGAGCTTACGCTTATCGGCGACATACTCGAGCACGGCTCTGGCGATGCTCATGCCGTCATAGGTGGATGTGCCTCTGCCGATCTCGTCGAGTATCAGCAGGCTCTTTGACGTAGCGTGTGATACGATGTTGGCGACCTCGTTCATCTCTACCATAAAGGTAGACTGACCCGAGGCAAGGTCATCAGACGCGCCCACACGGGTGAACACAGCGTCGGCTATGCCGATCTCAGCGTATGAGGCGGGCACAAAGCTGCCCATCTGCGCCATGATGACTATCAGCGCGACCTGTCGCATATATGTGGATTTGCCCGCCATGTTGGGGCCTGTGATGATCGCTATACGGTTCTCTGAGTTATCAAGGATAACATCGTTAGGTACAAAGAGAGAGTCTCTGAGCAGAGCCTCAACAACAGGATGGCGGCTCTCTTTGAGCCTGATTATCGACCCTTGATTTATCTCGGGTCTTGTATAGCGGTTATCGGAAGCGACGTTTGCGAGTGATACCAGAACATCGAGCTCGGCTATTGCTTTAGCTGTACGCTCGATACGGTCGAGGTTCATCGCGACCTCCTCGCGCACGGCTGTAAACAGCTCGTACTCGATAGCCGTAGAGCGATCCTTAGCGCCTAAGATACGGCTCTCGAGCTCCTTAAGCTCGGGGGTTATGTAACGCTCGCAGTTAGTCAGCGTCTGCTTGCGGATGTATGTCTCCGGCACAAGCTCCTTATAAGAGTTTGTGACCTCGATATAATAGCCGAATACCCGGTTGTAGCCGACCTTCAGCTTGGGAATGCCTGTCTTCTCCTTCTGCTCGGCTTCGATACGGGCGAGCAGCGAGGTAGAGTCTGTCATATCACGCTTGATCTCATCGAGCGGCTGTGAGTAGCCCTCTCTGATAAGCCCTCCCTCGCGCACCGAGAAGGGCGGATCATCGACTATCGCCGAGTCTATCAGCTCGCGGATATCATCCAGAGGATCGATATCCTTGCAGAGCTTACGAAGCAGATTTGACTTGAACGGCTGCAAAAAGCCCTTGAGGGCGGGCAGATTTGACAGCGCCTGACACAGAGATCTAAGCTCGCGAGCGTTGGCTGAGCCGTAGACTATCTTAGTCATCAGTCGCTCGATATCGAAGATGCCCGTCAGTCCCGCCGTGAGCTCCAGACGGTTGACGGTGTCGTTTACCAGCTCCTCGACGGCGCTCTGCCGTCTGAGGATATCCGTGACGCTCATAAGCGGATGCTCGACCCAGAACTTCATCAGTCTCTTGCCCATGGCGGTCTTGGTCTTATCCAGCACCCAGAGCAGAGAGTGCTTCTTCTCCTTGGCTATCATGGTGCGGGTAAGCTCTAAGTTGCGCCGTGTGTTGTAATCGAGCTTCATATATCGGTCTACGGCGTAGAGCTCGATGGTATCTATACGCTCGAGACCTGTCTTTTGAGTATCTTTGAGGTAAGACATCAGCACGCCGAGAGCTATGATAACCTCGGGCATATCGGATATCTTAGCCATGTTATCTTCGCTGAAATGCTCCCTGAGCGCCGATGTGCAGTCGATAAGACCGCAGCGGCTCTCATCAGGTTCGGACACTGCCGCTGAGGGGAGCTTGTCCTTGATATACATACGAAGGACTTTGTTAGAAGTGAGTCTGCCCGAGATGAGCAGCTCCTTAGGCGAATAAGATGTGATCTGATCTTTTAATTCTGTAAAAGAACTATCAGCCTTGAGCTGAGATACAAAGAGCTGACCCGTGGATATATCGCAAAAAACGATACCTATATGGTTTTTGTCCGAATAAGCGGAGCATATGAAGTTGTTTTCGCTCTCGTCGAGCATACTCGACTCCATGACCGTACCGGGGGTGATGACGCGGATGATATCGCGGCGCACCAGACCCTTAGCCTTGGCGGGATCCTCGGTCTGCTCGCAGATAGCTACCTTGTAGCCCTTGGAGACCAGACGGGCTATGTAAGACTCAGCGGAGTGGAACGGCACGCCGCACATAGGCGCGCGCTCCTCCTGACCGCAGTCTCTGCCTGTCAGAGTAAGCTCCAGCTCCTTGGAGGCGAGTTTGGCGTCATCATAGAACATCTCATAGAAGTCGCCGAGGCGGAAGAACAGGATACTGTCCTTGTTCTCCTCCTTGATCTGAAAATATTGCTTCATCATCGGAGATAACTCCGCCATACATACACCTCCCCTAAGTATCATCAAATATCAAACAGAATCGTTCGAGCGAAGCGAGTGACCTTCACCATTCACCATTAACCGTTCACCATTCACCGCGGCACAAAGTGCCGTTTAGTGGCAGCCTCCGCAGGTGGAGCAGTCGTGAGTGCAGTCCTCGGAGAAGTCGGTGGTATCGGGATCCTCGCCGTCGGCGCTCTGCTGAACGATAGCCTGTACGCGCTGTACCACGCGGTCAAAAGCCTGCTTGGCGTCGTTATACGCCTTCATATGCTCGTTAGACATGATGTCCGAATATGCGGTGCGCATCTCTTCATTGAGCTTTTTGAGCGCATCCTCGTCGCGGTCTGACTTGCACGCCTCTGCGTTGATAGCCACGCGCTTGATGTTGAACTCGGTGATCAGCGCCTGTAAAGTCTCGTCGGCGTCAGCCTCTGTCTTAGCTTTCATGATATTCTTATACTCGTCCTGCTCCTGTATGGCGTGTCCGAGCTGTCTTGCCAATGCGATTACGTCTGTCATGTTTATATCTCCTTTAGAATTATTGTAGGCTCCCTTTCCTAAGGTGAGATTCTGTCCAAATCTAAGATTTGGTATACAGAATCCATACAGAGGAGAGCTGTCAGCGTCAGCTGACTGAGAGTTTCAAAATAATCAGATACAACGAAATTATAATCAAAGAATCAACCCTCCGGCTCCTGCGGAGCCACCTCCCTTAGAAAAGGGAGGCTATACAAGCTCACCTGTGAGTATCCAGTTTCGAGCCTGAGTGATCTTTACGTTACGGAAGTCGCCTATCAGGCTGTCGTCACCGTCGAACTCGACGATGATGTTGCCCGAGGTACGTCCGCAGAGTCTGCCCTCGGTCTTTGACTTCTCTTCGACCAGCACCTTCTCAATCCTGCCGACCATCGAAGAACAGCGCTCAGCAGCTATCTCCTCCTGCACGGCGAGCAGCTCACGGAACCACAAGCCCTTCTCTTCATCCGATACGGGATCGTCCATAGTCGCGGCGGGAGTGCCCTTGCGCGGTGAGAAGATGAAGGTGAACAGCGAGGTAAAGCCCACCTCGCGTATAAGCGAGAGAGTCTGTTCAAAGTCCTCTCTCGTCTCGCCCGGGAAGCCGACGATAACGTCTGAGGTCAGCGATACGTCGGGTATCTTCGACTTGGCGTACTTGACTATATCAAGGTACTTCTCGCGGGTATAGTGACGGTTCATAGCCTTTAAGACCCTGTCTGATCCCGACTGGAACGGCAGATGCAGATGCAGGCTGACGTGCTTGCTCTGGGCTATGGTATCTATCAGCTCTCTTGTACAGTCCTTGGGATGAGAGGTCATGAACCTCAGCCAATAGTCGCCCTCTATCTTATCTATCTCGCTCAGCAGACCGGCAAAGGTGGGTCTCGGGCTGAGCCCCTTGCCGTAGCTGTTCACGTTCTGCCCTAAGAGGGTTATATCCTTGTAACCCCGCTCTATCATATCACGGGCTTCGGCGATGATGGTATCGGGCTCTCGGCTGCGCTCTCTGCCGCGCACATACGGCACTATACAGTATGTACAGAAGTTATCGCAGCCATACATGATGGGCAGCCAGCCCTTGAAGCTGCCGTCGCGCAGTGTCGGTACGCCCTCATGCACCAGCTTATCGTCGTTATCTCTGACGATAAGGCGCGAGCCGTCTACAAGGCTCTTGTACAAAAGCTCGGGGAAAATATGCATACAATGCGTGCCGAACACCAGTCCGACAAAGGGAAAGCTCCTGTGTATGCGCTCGGCGACGTGCTCCTGCTCCATCATACATCCGCACAGGGCGATGAGTATCTGAGGATGACGGCGCTTGAGCTTTTTGAGCGCTCCCACATTACCGAACACCCTGTCCTCGGCGTGCTCACGCACCGCGCAGGTGTTGAAGAGTATGAAGTCGGCTTCTTCTACATTCTCGGTAAAGCCGTAGCCCGCGCGCGCCAGCATACCCTTGATGCGCTCGCTGTCGGCGACGTTCTGCTGACAGCCGTAGGTGCGCACATAGGCGAGCGGCTCATCGCCGAGCTTGCGTATGCTCATCAGCTCTGCGGTAAGATCAAGATATTCGATTTGTCTGTCATCCATCCTTACAGTCTCAGACAAGCCATATGCCTCCAGTTTAATATGATCCTATTATCCAAATGATTATATCACAATATATCAGGCTTTTCAAGCTATTTTACGCAAAATATTGTAGATAGGCATCTGTCGGGAGTCAAATATCCCGCAACAAACACTATCAGCGGAAAGAATCAATATGTCAGCACGCTGCCGTAGCTCGGCACCTCGCCCACTATCACGGTCTGGGCTATCTCGTAATCCGAGCGTGAATCTACTGTCTGACGTATACGGAAGGGGTTGTATACCGTCACCTCGGTATTGACCGACAGGGTTATGTGGTGTAGAGTCTGATTGAGCCCCGCGCTGTCAAAGGTGCTGCAAAACTCGCACGATACGGTCTGAGCGGTGTCTACGTCGAGCGTTATCACCGGGCCGACCTCCGCTAACAGTATCAGCCCCGTAAAGCTGCCTATATGAGCGCTGACCGCGCCCGAGTGTGACAGACGGTCGATCTCAGCCTGAGCGCGTGAGGTGATCTCGGTCTTGACGTAGTTTATGTAAGCCGGATCGGTGGTCACTGCGGCTACTGCTCCGCTGTTGTATGACAGACTCACGAGCTTATTGCCTATATCAAAATTCTCTGAAAGAAAATTACTGACAGCGGTGTTGACCGCCTTGACGGACAAGGTCTGCATCTGCCGCACTATCACATCACCCAGCAGAGACTTAACGGCTATCTCAAAGTACACTGTACACAGCACGATGACAGCGAGCAGCAGAGCAACGACTTTACGGATCCTGCGGCGGACAGGACTCAATCGCGGACGACACCTCATAAAATCACCTCAGCCTATAATATGCCCGCATCGCGTATGGGTTACGGCTGAGTGATGATACGTGAACGCTGTTATACAGCATGAATGCTCTTTCACGCCTTGCTGAGGAACATTGAACCTTTTTGATCGGTTGAGACTCAGCAGTCCAACCCTCAGTCAGCTGCGCTGACAGCTCTCCTCTGTATGGATTCTGTATACCAAATCTTAGATTTGGACAGAATCTCACCTTAGGAAAGGGAGCCAAAAACAAAAAAGCTGCCCGAACGTATCGGACAGCTCATACATATCAAACTGTTAAGTCAGGCTGAGATCACTCTTCAGTCTTTTTTTCGTCGACTTTTTCATCGACCTTTTTATCCTCGGGCTCTTCATCCTCGTTGAGTTCAGAGAAGTCGAACTCGATCTCGGCGCCGCAGCAAGGACATGTGAGCTCTCCCTCAATCAGCGCGTCCTCGTCAACGATAGTAGTCTCGTTGCACGCGGGGCAGGTGACCTCATAATAAGCCTCGTCGTCGTTGTCTATATCAAAGTCATCGTCATAGTCGCCGTAAGCGCCGTAGACCTCTTCCTCTACCTCAGCGAGATCCTCGTCGATCTCATCCACCTGGTTGCAAACGTCATCTACGACATCCTCGATATCGACTACATCATATGCCATATCCTCGAGCAGGTCGATGATAGCGTTGATGACCTTGACCTCGTCTTTGCTCTCGTCGAGCTTCAAGCCCTCCGCGAGACCGCGGATATAGGCGATTCTCTCAGTAAGATTCATAGCGATCTCCTTATGCTTTGCCTGCTCTGCCCAGATACTCGCCTGTACGGGTGTCGATCTGGATCATCTCGCCCTCTTCGATGAAGAGCGGTACCTTGATCTCAGCGCCTGTCTCGAGGGTAGCGGGCTTGGTAGCGTTGGTAGCGGTGTTGCCTGCAAAGCCGGGATCGGTCTGGGTGACCTGCAGCTCTACAAAGTTAGGCGGCTCTACACCGAAGACGTTGCCCTTATAGGACAGCACCTTACATACCATGTTCTCTTTAACAAACTTGAAGCTGTCGCCGAGGATAGAAGCGTTGATCGGAATCTGCTCCCATGTCTCGGTATCCATAAAGTAGTACAGATCACCGTCGGAGTAGCTGTACTCCATGTCCTTACGGTCAATGAAAGCGGTGGGGTACTTATCGTTGGGGTTAAAAGTTTTCTCAACAACAGAGCCTGTGATGACGTTACGGATCTTTGTTCTTACAAAAGCAGCGCCTTTACCGGGCTTAACATGCTGGAACTCGATGATGGAAACAACCTGTCCGTCCATCTCAAAGGTTACGCCGTTTCTGAAATCGCCGGCAGAAATCATATTCAATTCCTCCTAATTGTTTAATCTTAAGAGCTCATATGCCGTGACACGAGTGTCTGCGGCTTCAAAGAGCGCTTTATCTCTACTATTATACAGGCAAGACGCAGAAAAATCAAGTCTTTACCGCATTTTATCGGATAATAATTAAATCTTTGGGTATTTCGGCAAGGTCGAGTGGATCATCTCCCCTTACGAGGAACATATCCTCGATACGCACTCCGAACTTACCCGGCAGGTAGATACCCGGCTCGTCGGTGATGATCATGCCGTCTTTGAGTACGGTATGAGAGCGCTTGGAGACAGCGGGCACCTCATGTATCTCGAGTCCGACACCGTGACCCGTGCTGTGGCCGAAGCACTCGCCGTAGCCCTTGCTCTCGATATGATCGCGGGCGGCAGCGTCTACATCGCGTGCAGGTACTCCGGATTTGATCGCCTGTTGAGCCTTGATATGCGCTTCGAGGACGATATCATATATCTCGCGCATCTCATCGGTGGCATAGCCTACCGCTACGGTGCGCGTCATATCGCTGTGGTAGCCCTCATATACGGAGCCTACGTCGAAGGTGAAGAAGTCGCCCTCCTTGACGACCCTGTCCCCCGGCACGCCGTGAGGCAGGGAGGTGTTTGCTCCCGTGATACAGATGAGGTCGAAGGCGACTCTCTCGCCGCCGTAGACTTTGATAAGATGCTCAAGCTCTACGGCGATCTCCCGCTCGGTGACTCCGGGCTTTAAGCAGTTTAAGACCTCGTTCAAAGCCCTCTCGGTTATTCGCTGAGCCTTGATGATCTTTTCGACCTCAGCGTCGGTCTTGACCATCCTAAGCTCGCTGAGCTTATCCGACAGACCGTCGGTGAGGAGTTCGGCGTTAAGCGCCCTACTATACTCTCCAAAGCCCGCTACGGTCATATCGGCGTCTTCTATATAAACATGTTTAATATTCTCTTTTAGAAATATACTGTTGAGATCATCAATAAGACGGCTGAAGCGCACTACCTGAGTAGGAGGCTGAACCTGCTTTGACGCCGCCTCAAAATAGCGAAAATCGAGCAGTACCCGAGCCTTGTCGCGTGTGATGAGATAAGCTCCGTCGGTAGACTCAAAGCCGCTGAGATAACGGTTGTTTATGCTGCTCGTGATAAGCGCGGCAGTACCGCTGTCGGGCAGAAAAGCCTGTAAGCTCTCAATACTGTTCAACGCCTTTACCTCACATCACTGTCGTCTCGATAGAGGTGATCTTATGATCGCTGTCATACTCGATATGAGTATGGTAGCCGTCCTCGGAGAAGTGATCGGATGACAGCTCGGCGCCCTCGACGCCCGCCATGAACGGGATATAGCTGTGGTGGTCGATAGCCTGTACCAGATGGACGCTGTCCCCTACCTTAAGCTCGTCAAACACCGCTTTGCTGGTGACAAGACGTCTGAGGTCGGCCTTCTTGCTGCCTTCGACAAATTTGGCGTCCTTATCATAATTGAGGATAAGCATCTCGTTAGTGCTCGCGTACATCACCTGATAGCCGTCATCGGACTTTCTCAGGCACTGCACGGGGAACTTTTTATCGAGAGCCTCGGCGGTCTCGGCCTCTATCGCAGCGTTATATATCTCATTCAGCTTGACCTCGTTGTACATGGTGGTGCACATCTCAAACACGCTCTTGTCATCGGGAGAAACAGGTATGGTAAAGCCCTTTTCGTTATTTGTGCATCCGCATAAGCAGACTGACAGAGCGATAACGGCGGATAAGATGATACTGAGTCGGATATCGATACTTTTCTTCATAGTCAACACCTTTAAAACGGGGAGTTTATAAATCATGGTTATTATATGATGTTAAACGGATAATACAAAAAACGGACAGATAAACTGTCCGTTCGTTTGTTGATTATCTGTACTTACGCTTGCGAGCAGCCTCGGACTTCTTCTTACGCTTTACAGAAGGCTTCTCGTAAGCCTCTCTCTTAC